>CAYOGR010000008.1:0-10060 GCA_964403605.1 uncultured Chthoniobacter sp. | reverse complement strand
CTCCGTGTCCTCGGTGGTCAATCCACCCCGGGTGGTGTGTTTTTCAGGCGACTGCCGAAAAACTCTCCCGCTCGCGGTTGCCGGTGGCGCGGACATTCTCCGAACGCCGGGCGACTTCGCGGAACTTCGCGGCCATTTGCTCGCCGAGGCGACGGATATTTTCGGAACGGTTCTCTTCGACCTCCCGCCGGACTTCACGCTTGGTGATTTGACGGATGTCGGGGGAAATCCGGTTTTCCTCGCGGGGGACGGCGGCCGCTTGTTGGATGGCCCGCTTCGTTTGAACCTGCTCCGCGGCAGCTTGCTCGGAAGAGCGCCGGATCTCGGCGGCCGCTGAACTCGCACGGGAACGCGCCAGGGCGGCATAGGCTTGGGCGGAGGCGGAGGTGGCGTTGGAAATTGTCATCGCAAACGGGAGCACTGGGAATTTCGGAAAAACCCTCCCCGGCCGCAACCCCAAAAACCTCCGTGCCTCCGCACGCGCGATCGTCAATACTCTCCCGCTCCGTGAAACCCGCACCCGCTTCGCTCCGCTCCTCCAAAGCCACCGGCCGACGCCTCGCCTGGCTGACCGCCTACGATTATCCGACGGCGCGCCTGCTCGACGGCTGCGGGCTCGATCTTTTGCTCGTGGGCGACTCGCTGGGCATGGTCGTCCTCGGCCACCCCGACACCACCCGAGTGACCATGGCCGACATGATCCACCACACGCGCGCCGTGGCCCGCGGAGCGGAAAATACGCTCGTCGCCGCCGACCTTCCCGCCGGGAGTTGCGCCACGCCGGAACTCGCCGTGAAAAACTCCCGCCTCCTTCGCGAGGCCGGTGCGGATCTTGTGAAAATCGAGGGCGGCCGCGAAATCCTCCCGATGGTCCAAGCCATTATCGCCGACAAAATCCCTGTCATCGGCCACCTCGGCATGCTTCCCCAGCGGGTCGTCGAGGAAGGCGGCTACCGCATCAAAGGCAAGAGCGACACGGAGGCCGAGCGCCTGATCGCCGAGGCCAAGACGCTTGATGAAGCGGGGGTGCAAGCCCTCGTGCTGGAACTCGTCCACGCCCCGCTGGCCGCGCAAATCACAAAAACCGTGGCCTGTCCGACCATCGGCATCGGCAGCGGGAAGAATTGCGACGGGAATATTCTTGTCCTCCACGACCTCGTCGGTCTTTTTCCGTGGTTTCGCCCAAAATTCGCGACCCCGCATGCGGATGTGTCGCGGGAAATTGTCCGCGCTGCGGGGGAATTCGCGCGGGAAGTGCGCGGCAATTAGGCGAATTCGAAATCCGCCACGATCGCGTCGTGATCGGAGGTCGGCGTCGGGAGGATTTTGTGGGACATCAAGCGCAAGCCGGAGTTGCGGAAAATGTGATCCACCACATACGGGCGGCGCTTCCAAGTCGGCTCGGTTTTTTGAACTGTGGAAAAACCCGCCGCCTCGAACTGCTCCACGAGACTTTCCTCTGGAGCGGCGTTCATGTCCCCGCAAAGAATCGCCGGCCCGGTTTGCTTGCGGAGTTCGGCTTCGACGATGTTTCGCTGCTCCGGGTAGGCATCGCTCAAGGCCCCGATCATGAAAAACGCCTGCAGGTGCGTATTCAGGATCCGCAGCGACGAGCCATTGATCTCGGTCGTCGCTTCAATGAGCAAGCGCGAGGAGGCTTGGCGTTTTTTCCCGTCGAATTCGAAATGGATCGGCGCGGCCGGCAAATCCACTCGATCAAAATCCCGCAGCGGCGTCCGTGAAAAAATCGCCAGCCCCAGGCCGAAGGGAATCTCCAGTTTGTTGCGGAGCGGGTAGGCAAAAACCGAGTCGTAGCCGGGCAGCATGTCCTTGAGCAGGCTGTAGTGCGGCGGCGGCTCGATCTGCCGTCCGCCGTCATACCCCCGCTCCACCTCTTGGAGACAAAGGACATCCGCTTCCTGCGCCGCGAGGAAACTCCCGACCCCCTCGATGTCCACACGGGGATCGTCGGGATCGCTGGTGTCCCAAGGCTGGCCATTCTGGATGTTGAATGTAAGAAATCGGAACATCTCTGGGGTTTCGTGGCAGTTAAAAACTCCCCGGCGAGTGTTCGAAGATTCCTTCCCGAGATCAACAACTTTTCTTCCGTTCCCCGGGCCATTGGGGTGTAAGGTGGGCTTCATGAAGATGACAATTCTCTTGCTGGGACTGGTGGCGGCTCTGTCCGGCTGCAGCTCGCCAAGCGGCGGCAATGGCGTGGCGGGATTTGAAAAAGCGGCGGCAGCCGTGCCGGGCGTGAACCTCTCCGCCGCCGAAAGCGAGGCGGCCATCGGGCGCTTCCGGGAGTTTTTCAAGAATGTGACACCGGAAAGCCTTCGGGAAAAAACAGCGGGCCTGTATGCCGAGGATGTATGGTTCAATGACACGCTGAAAACCCTGCGCGGCCGCGCGGCGTTGGAGGCCTATTTTTTAAAAACCATGGATCATGTGGATCTCTTCCAAACCGAGGTGAACGATGTCGCGCGCTCGAACGGGGATTTTTATGTGCGCTGGACGATGGATATTCGCTTCAAGGGCGCGAAGGAGCCGGTTCGCACGATCGGCGTCTCGCTCCTGCGCTTCGACCGCGAGGGGCGTGTGGTTTTGCATCAGGATTTCTGGGATTCCGCCGCGGGGTTTTACGAGCATCTGCCGGTGCTCGGCGGGGTGATGCGATGGATCAAGTCGAAGATCTGAGCGCGCGGCGCGCGGCGTTCAGCCGGCTCTTCCGGGGGCAGCGGCCCGTGCTCTCGCTTGCGCCGATGCAGGACATCACGGACTGGCCGTTCTGGCGGCTGATGGCGCGCCACGGCGGGGCGGACTTGTATTTCACCGAGTTTTTCCGGGTGACGCCCGACTATGTGCCGGAGAAATCCATCCTGCGCTCGATTGTGGAAAATCCCACCGGCCGGCCGGCGGTTGCCCAAATCATCGGCAACGATCTCGAAGCGATGGCCCGTGTGGCGAAGGCTTTGGAAAAACACCCCGTCGCGGCGGTCGATCTCAATCTCGGTTGCCCGGCTCCCGTCGTTTATCGAAAATGTGCGGGGGGCGGCCTGCTCCGCGACCTCCCGCGTGTGGACGAACTCCTCGGCGTGCTGCGCAGCGCGGTGCGGGGGGCGTTCACCGTGAAGACGCGCATTGGCTTTGAGAACCCGGCGGAGTTCGATGCGTTGCTCGAGGTTTTCGCGCGGCACCGGCTGGATTTGCTGACGGTCCACGGGCGGACGGTCACCGAAAAATACGGCCCGCGCGTTCATTTGGACCGGATCGCGCAGGCTGTGCGCGCGCTGCCATTTCCCGTGCAGGCGAACGGCAATGTCGCTTCCGCCGCCAGCGCGGCGGAGACCCTTGAAAAAACCGGAGCCGCCGGTTTGATGGTCGGGCGCGGCGCGATCCGCAACCCGTGGGTTTTTTCGCAAATCCGCGACAGCTTGGAAGGTCGCGAGCCGCAACGGCCGTCCGGGCGCGAGGTGTTGAATTATGTCTCCGACCTCTACGAGGCGGTCTGCACGCCCGGCGTGGCCGAGAAGGCACAGGTCCAGAAGATGAAAAAATACATGAACTTTCTTGGCGAGGGCGTGGAGGAACCGGCGGCTTTCCTGCACGATATCCGTCGCTGCGCGACGCGCGGGGAGTTTTTTGCGATTTGCTCGCGCCACCTCGAGCACGACCGCCCGATGGCGCTGGAGATCGGTTGCGGGCTTGCGCGGCGGGAGGCCCTCGCCTAGCTAGAGGATCAGTGAACATCTACGCGAGGACGATTCGTTACTTCCGCCCCTTCCTCTGGGCCACGGCAGGCGGTGTGGCGCTCACGCTCGTCAACATCGCCTTCAATCTCCTCAAGCCCTGGCCGTTCAAATTCATCGTCGATGGCGTGCTCGATAAAACGGCCGGAACGGCGGAAACCCGTGCGCTGGTTGAGCGCTGGTTCGGAGCCGCCGAGCCGGCCTTGGCGATCCTGTGGCTCTGCGTGGCCATGGTTTTGATCAGCCTGGTCGGCGGGCTGGTGAACCTCGCGTCGAACTATCTTTTCGTCCATGTCGGCCTGCAGGCGTTGCTGAAACTCCGCACCGACCTCTACAGCGCGCTCCAGGCGCTGCCGTTGAAGTTCCACGACTCGCGGCGCAGCGCGGACTCGAGCTTCCGCGTGGCCTACGATTCGCAAAGCATCCAGACGATCTACAACAAGGGCTTCGCCACCGTGCTGTCCTCCCTCGTGATGCTCGTGGCGACCTTTGTCGTGATGGTGCGGATGAACTGGCCGCTGACGCTGGCCTCGCTCGCGATCCTGCCACCGGTGGTGTGGGCGATCCGGTTCTATGCGGTGAAGGTCCGGCGGCAATCGACCGACATCCACGAGCGCGAGAGCGATCTTTTGACCATCGCGCAGGAGGGCTTGAGCCAAATCCGAATGGTGCATGCCTTCGGGCGCGAGGCGTTCGAGGTCGATCAATTCCGCCGCCGCGCCTCGAAAAGCCTGGAAGCGAACATGCGCTTGAACATGACCTCGGTGGCGAGCGCGCTGGTCGTCGGCACGCTTATGGCGGCAGGCACGGCGCTGATGTATTACATCGGCTCGTTGCAGGTGATGAACCCGCTGGCGAATTTCACGCTCGGCGACCTGCTGGTTTTTTCCGCCTACCTGCTGATGCTCTACCAACCTCTCGAGCAGCTTACCTACACGGCATGGGCCTTGGAGGGCGCGGCGGCCGGGGCGCAGCGCTGCTTCGAGGTGCTCGACCGGCAGGACGATGTGCCCGAGGCGCCGGATGCGGAGGATTTGAAGGAGGCCCGGGGCCGGATCGAATTCCGCGGGGTGGCGTTCGGCTACAACGACGAGCGCCGGGTTTTGCAGGATATCCATTTCACGATCGAACCCGGCCAGACGGTGGCGTTCGTCGGCGGGACGGGAACGGGGAAAAGCACGCTGCTGAGCCTTGTGCCGCGTTTTTACGATCCCGGCGCCGGCGTGGTCTCGCTGGACGGCCACGACCTGCGGCGACTGACGAAGAAAAGCCTGCGCTCCCACATCGGCATGGTCCTGCAGGACACGCTGCTTTTCTCGACGACGATCCGCGAAAACATCGCCTACGGAAAACCCGGCGCGACCGAGGAGGAGATCGTCGAGGCGGCTCGCAAGGCGCAGGCGCTGGATTTCATCAGCAAGATGCCGCAGGGCTTCGACAGCCCGGTCGGCGAACGCGGGGGACATCTGAGCGTCGGCCAGCGCCAGCGGATCGGCATCGCACGGGCATTTCTCAAAAACGCGCCGATCCTCCTGCTCGACGAACCGACCAGCGCGCTCGACCCGAGCACCGAAAGCGCGATCATGGGCACGATTTTCGAACTCATGCGCGGGCGGACGACGCTCATCGTTACGCACCGGCTAACGACCGTCCACGGACTGGATCGCATTGTGGTCTTGAAAGACGGGCGGATCGCCGAGGACGGCTCCGGCCCGGAATTGATCGCGAAAAATGGCGTTTACGCCGCGCTCTACCGCGACGCCATGGCCCACGCGGGCTAGCGCTTCGCTAGAAATTTCTCCGCCGCCTTCAAATCCTCCGGCGTGTCGATGCCGGGGCCCGCGGGCTTGGTTTTGATCACGCGGATTTTCGCGCCGTGCTCGAGGGCGCGGAGTTGCTCGAGCTTTTCGGATTTTTCCAGCGGCGTTTGCTTCCACTTCACGAATTCGAGCAGGAATTTTCTCCGGTAGCCGTAGATGCCGAGGTGACGCAGACGGGAGGGATTGGCGTCCCCATCGCGGTCGCAGGGGATCGGCGCGCGGGAAAAATAAAGGGCGTTGCCGACGAGGTCGGTGACGACTTTCACGCAGTTTGGATTCGTGAGATCGGCAGGGTCGAGCGCGCAGGCGGCGGTGGACATTTCGAGACCCTTGTCATCGCGCAGGGCGTCGGCGAGCTTTTCAACCAGTGACGGCTGGATGAATGGTTCGTCGCCCTGGACATTCAACACGATGTCGAACCCCAGGAGGTTTTTGGCCACTTCGGCGATCCGGTCGGTGCCGCTCGGATGGCGCGGCGAGGTCATGGCGACCTCCGCCCCGAAATCGAACGCCACCTCGGCGATCCGCATGTCGTCGGTCGCGACGATCACCGCATCGACCCCGCGAACCTTGCGGCAGCGTTCCCACACATGGCGGATGAGAGGCTTCCCCGCCAAGGGCAGGAGGGGCTTTGCGGGAAGGCGTGTGGAAGCCCAACGGGCGGGTATGACGATGGCGGTCTTCGACATGCACGAGGAAATAGATTGGTTTTCCGCCGTCCGCCAGCTTGATTCCTATGCCTCGATCGACAAATATCCCCGGTCTCGAAACGATCGGTGCTTTCGCCGGAAATTGAACAAATCGCCAAATAACCTGTCTTAAAAACCCACCAACCCCGCAGCCATCGCTCCATGAGTATCAACACCGCCGAGATTACCCAACAAGTCCAAGACAACCGCAAGTGGGTGGAACCCCTCGTCAATGAGGTCTCCCGTGTGGTCGTCGGACAAAAAGTCCTCGTCCACCGCCTGCTCATCGGCCTTCTTTGCAACGGCCATGTGCTGCTCGAAGGCGTTCCCGGCCTTGCCAAAACACTCACCGTCCGCACGCTGGCGAATTCCATCCGCACCGGCTTCCAGCGCCTGCAGTTCACCCCCGACCTTCTCCCCGCCGACCTCATCGGCACGCTGATCTACAACCCCCGCGACGGGGAGTTCACCACGAAGCTCGGCCCGATTTTTTCGAACCTCATTCTCGCCGACGAGATCAACCGCGCCCCGGCCAAGGTTCAAAGCGCCCTGCTCGAGGCCATGCAGGAGCGTCAGGTGACCATTGGCGAAAAAACCTTCCCGCTTCCCGACCCGTTCCTCGTCCTCGCCACGCAAAATCCGATCGAGCAGGAGGGCACCTATCAACTCCCCGAGGCGCAACTCGACCGCTTCATGCTCAAGGTGAATGTCGGCTACCCGACCCGCGAGGAGGAGCGCTCGATCCTCGATTCCATGGCCACCTCGTCGCCGAAGCTCTCCGTCGAACCGGTGGTCGGCCCAGACGAAATCATCCGCGCCCGCGGCATCGTGAACGACATCTATGTGGATGACCGGGTGAAGGATTACATCGTCAACATCGTCTGGGCCACGCGCGATCCGGCCTCTGCGAAGCTCAAGCTCGACGGCATGATCCGCTACGGCGCCTCGCCCCGAGCCACGATCTTTCTCACACTCGCCGCAAAGGCGAACGCGTTCATCGCCGGCCGCGGCTATGTCACCCCGCAGGATGTGAAGGGCGTCGGGCTCGATGTCCTGCGCCATCGCATCGGCGTGAGCTACGAGGCCGAAGCCGAGTCGATCACCACTGAATCTGTCGTCGAACAGATCTTCGCCGGCGTGCCGGTTCCCTGATTTTGCGGAAAACGGCCCCGCCGTTTTCGAAGGCCATGACGCGCGATCCCAAGGAAATCCTGAAAAAAATCCGCCGCATCGAGCTGCGGACCCGGCGGCTCGTGAATTCCATGTTCGCCGGGCAATACCACAGCGTCTTCAAGGGCCGCGGCATGAATTTCGAGGAGGTTCGCGAATACGCGCCGGGCGATGAAATCCGCTCGATCGATTGGAATGTCACCGCGCGAATGAACGCCCCCTACATCAAGAAATACACCGAGGAGCGCGAACTCACGGTCATGCTTCTCGTCGATGTCAGCGCGTCGGGCATCTTCGGCAGCGTGCAGCTGAGCAAGCGCGAACTCGCGGCCGAGGTCGCCTCGATCCTCGCCTTCAGCGCGATCAACAACAACGACAAGGTCGGCCTCATCCTCTTCACCGACCGCATCGAGCTTTTCATTCCGCCGAAAAAAGGCCGCCTGCACACGCTCCGCCTCATCCGCGAAATGCTCTACTTCGAACCCGAGGGCCGCGGCACCGACCTCGCCGGAGCGCTCGACTACCTCAACCTCGTCGTCAGCCGCCGCTCGGTGGTTTTCATGATCTCGGATTTCCTCGCGCCGGATTTCACCAAGGCCCTCACGGTCACCAGCAAACGCCATGACCTCGTCGCCATGCCCGTGATCGACAAGGGCGAAAGCGAACTCCCGAATGTGGGCATCGTCACGCTCGAGGACGCCGAAACCGGCGCGCAGATCGATGTGAACACCGGCAGCAAAGCCGTCCGCCGCGCCCTCCGCGAAATCAACGAGGAACGCCTCGCCGACTTGGAATATCTCCTCCGTTCGCGCCGCGTGGACATCGTCCGCCTCTCCACCTCCGAGGATTATCTGATCCCGCTGCGGAGTTTCTTCGAACTCCGCGAACGCCGCCAGGCCGCATGAATCCCTTCAACCAAGGCCCCGCACCGACTCCCACGCCCGTTCCGCTCCACGACATCGTCGGGCCGGTCTGGTATTGGCCGTATCCCCTCTGGGTGACGCTCCTCGGCGCGGTCGTGCTGGCCGCGATTCTTTTCCTTCTTTTCCGGTTGGCGAAAAAATTCCTCGCCCGCAAGGCACCACCGCTTACGAACCGTCAAAAGGCGCTCGAGGCTTTGGAAAAACTCCGCTCCGGCGTTTCGGGGGCCGATCCGTATGCGTTCGGCGTTACCGTTTCCAATGCCATCCGTCGATACATCCAGGCCGAATACGGCTTGGAGGCCACCACGCAGACCTCCATCGAATTCCTCGACACGCTCCGCGAGAGCCACTTCTTCAGCGAAAATGAAAAAGACGGCCTCGAGGTGTTCCTCTCCAAGACCGACCTGCTGAAATACGCGCGCTCCGGCGCGCCGGAAACCGAACTCCTCGACCTTCTGGACATCTCGGCCCGCCTCGTTCGCGGCGAAGCCCAATCACCCGGCCCGGAGACCGCCAAATGACGAACTGGCTCACCGAATTCTCCTTCGCCCATCCGTGGCTGCTCCTGCTTCTGCTCGCGATTCCGGTGCTGGCCTGGCTGAAGGGAAAATTCGGCGGCACGGCGGCGGTGACATTTTCCACCACCTCGATGCTGGCGGAGATCGGGAGCCGCCAGCGCAACCGCGCCGGGGCGTTCCTCGCCGGACTCAGCTACCTCGCCCTCGCGTTGTTCATCATCGCCCTCGCCCGTCCGCAACTCGGCCGCGTGACCACCCGCGTCCAAGCCACCGGAGTGGACATCATGCTCGTCCTCGATGTTTCCCGCTCGATGCTCGCCGAGGATTTCACCATCGGAAACCGGCGAGCAAACCGCATCGATGCTGTGAAACTCGTGACAGAGCAGTTCATCCGCCAGCGGCCGAACGACCGCATCGGAATCGTCGCCTTTGCCGGGCGTCCCTACCTCGTGAGCCCGCTCACGCTCGACCACGACTGGCTCATCCGGAATCTCGAGCGGTTGCGGATCGGGCTTGTCGAAGACGGCACCGCGATCGGCTCCGCCATCGCCTCCGCCGCCAACCGTCTGAAGGACAAGGAAGCCAAGACCAAGCTCATCGTCCTTCTCACCGACGGCGACAACAACGCCGGCAAGGTTCAGCCCCTCACCGCCGCCGAGGCGGCCAAGGCGCTCGGCATCCGCATCTACACGATCGGCGCGGGCACCGAGGGCGAGGCGCCGTTTCCTCTTCAAAACGCGTTCGGACGGACCGTCTATCGCAATGTCCTTGTGAAATTCGACGAGAAGACACTCGGCGAAATCGCCACCATCACGAACGGCCAATATTTCCGGGCAACGGACACCAACTCGCTCCGCAAAATTTTTTCCGAAATCGACAAAATGGAAAAAACCAAAGTGGAGGTGGAGCGGACCGCCCAATACCGCGACCTGTTCATGTATGTGCTGATTCCCGGTATCGCCTGCCTGCTTCTTGAAATCCTGCTTTCGCAAACCGTATGGAGACGACTTCCCTGACATTCGGCGCGCCGGTCTGGTTTTGGTTGCTGGCCGTTCTTCCGCTGGCGGCCGCCCTGTTCCTGTGGTCCCACAGACGCGGGCGGGAACTGGTTTCCAAAATCGTCGCTCCCCGCCTGCGCGAGCAATTGGCGGGATCGGTGAGCCCGCTGCGCCGGTCGATTCGTGCCGCTCT
>CAYOGR010000007.1:3442-35726 GCA_964403605.1 uncultured Chthoniobacter sp. | reverse complement strand
TCCTCGGCGTCGTCATGGGACTCGGCCAGCGCGACCTCAAAAAAATCCTCGCCTACACCACCGTCTCGGTCCTCGGCACCCTCACAATGCTTCTCGGCTTCGGCTCCGAGGCCGCCATCAAGGCCGCCATCGTCTACCTCCTCGCCCACGCCCTCTACAAAGCCGCGTTGTTCATGACCTCTGGCAGCATCGACCATGAAACCGGTTCGCGCGATCCCGACGCGCTCGGCGGACTCCGCCGCGCAATGCCCTTCACCGCCACCGCCGCCATTCTCGCCGGACTTTCGATGGCCGGTCTGCCTGCGATGCTGGGCTTTGTCGGGAAGGAGTATTTCTACAAGGCCCTCCTTGCCACCGAAGGCCCGGGTGTCCTTTGGGAAACCCTCGGCGTTTCCGCAAGCGTTGTCATGTTCGCCCTCGCCGCCACCGCGGCCTGGAAACCCTTCTTCGGCCAGCTCCGCCCGACTCCCAAGCATGCCCACGAGGCTCCCTGGACCATGTGGATCGGTCCGATCCTGCTCGCTGCCGCAAGCCTCAAGACCGGCCTGTTCCCCGACATCGCCGGCTCCTTCCTTGCCCAACCCGCCATCCACGCCGTCCTAGGTTCTTCGGAGCACACCATCACCCTCAAACTCTGGCACGGTTGGACCACCGCCCTAGCCCTCAGCGGCCTCACCGTCGCGCTTGGAATCGTCCTTTACGCGCTCGCCCCCCGCCTACGCGCCTTCTCCAACCGCCTTGCACCCCTTGGAAACCTCGGCCCCGAACGCGCCTATGAGCTTCTTCTCGCCGGCACCCTCGGCTTCGCAGAGCGCCTCACGACCGCGCTCCAAAACGGCTACCTTCGCAATTACCTCCTCACGATCCTCTTTTTCACCGGTGCTCTCATTCTTTGGACAATGCCCTCGGACATCCCCCTCCCCGCCCCCGAGTCGCTCACCACAATCCGCTTCCTGCCCGTTGTGGTCTGCATCCTTATCATCGCGGGCGCGATTCTCGCCTGCCTTACCCTCTCGCGCTTCACTGCCATTCTTGCCCTCGGCGTGGTGGGCCTCGGCGTGGGCATGCTGTTCTTCCTCTTCAGCGGCCCCGACCTGGCCATGACCCAAATCCTCGTCGAGACCCTCGCCCTAGTCCTCTTCGTCCTCGCCTTCTACCGCCTCCCGGTTTTCAAAAACTACTCGAAACCGGGAACGAAAATCCGAGACGCAGTGATCGCGACCGCCTTCGGGGCCATAATGACCCTTGTCGTTCTGGTGGGAATCGGCACCGGCACCGCCGACAAATCCGTCTCCGCCTACATGGCGGAAAACAGCCTCCCGCTCGCGCAGGGTCGTAATGTCGTCAATGTCATCCTTGTCGATTTCCGCGCGCTCGACACGCTCGGCGAGATCACCGTGCTCGCCATCGCCGCATTCGGCGTGTGGGCCATCATGCGCGTCCGTCCCCGCAAATCCCTGAAGGAGGATGAGTCCGAATGAACAGCGTTATCCTCTCCACCGTCAGTCGGCTCATCACCGGCCTTCTTCTCATGTTTTCCGTCTTCCTGCTGATTCGCGGGCACAACCTGCCCGGTGGAGGCTTCGTCGGCGGTCTCGTTGCGGGAAGCGCGTTCGTTCTTCAAATGCTCGCCGAGGGCCCGAGATCGGCCAGGCGGCTTCTCGGCATCGATCCCACCCGCCTCATTGGCATCGGCCTGGCAGTGGCCGCATCAAGCGGCATCCCCTCCCTTTTCCTGGGCACCCCCTTCCTCACCGGCTACTGGGACAAAACTGTGTGGCCGGTCCTGGGAAAAATCGGCACCCCGCTGGTCTTCGACACCGGCGTCTATCTGACAGTCCTCGGCGTGGCCTGCCTCATTGTGATATCCCTCGGCGAGGAGGAGCGGGAGGACTGACATGGAAATCCTGCTCGCCATCACCATCGGAGTCCTCTACGCCGCCTCGATCTACCTGCTCCTGCGCCGCGGGGTCGTGCGCGTTGTCATGGGCGTGGCCCTTATCAGCCAGGCTGTCAACCTGCTTATCTTCACCGCCGGCGGCATCAAACAAGGCGGATCGCCTTTCGTGCCCGATGGCGCCACCGCCCTCGCATCCACCGCAGCCGACCCCCTCCCCCAAGCCCTCATCCTCACCGCCATCGTCATTAGTTTCGGCGTCCTCGCCCTTACCCTCGCGCTGGTCCACCGAGCCGACCAAAGCACGGGCACCGACGATGTGGACGACCTTCGGAGCACGGACAAACAATGAACCCGGCCACTCTTTGTATCCTCGTTCCTTTCCTGTCGGGCTTAGCCTGTCTCCTCTCGGCCCGATCGGTGGCCCTGCAAAAAATCATCGGCATTACGGGCATGACCGCCCTGCTGGCAAGCGCGCTCTGGCTGATTGCGGAAACGGCGGACGGCACCATTTCCGTGGTAGCCTTCGGCAATTGGCCCGCACCGTTCGGAATCGTCGCCGTCGCCGATCTTCTCTCGGCCATCATGATTCTCGTCTCGGCCGTGATCGCGCTTTCGGTGGCAGTTTACTCGCTGGCCGACATCGACCAGAACCGAATCCGCCACGGCTTTTTCGCCTTTTTCCATTTCATGATGATGGGCGTCTGCGGTTCGTTTCTCACCGGGGACATTTTCAACATGTTTGTTTGGTTCGAAGTCATGCTCATCAGCTCATTCGTCCTGATGGGCCTCGGCGGCGAAAAACCCCAGATGGAGGGCGCGGTCAAATATGTCGTTCTGAACCTCCTCTCCTCGAGCCTCTTCCTAGCCGCCTGCGGCATCCTTTACGCCCAGACCGGCACGCTCAACCTCGCGGATCTCGCGGTGAAATCCCGGGAACTCATGCATCCCGACCTGCTCACCATGACCGCGATGCTTTTCCTTGTGGCTTTCGGCCTCAAGGCCGGTGTGTTCCCGCTCTTCTTCTGGCTCCCCGCCTCCTACCACACCCCGCCGGTCGCGGTTTCCGCGGTCTTCGCCGGCCTTCTCACCAAAGTCGGCGTCTACGCGCTCATGAGAACCTTTTCGTTGGTCTTCATCGGAGACACGGATTTCACCCATGGATTGCTGTTGGCCATCGCTGTTCTGACGATGCTCACCGGTGTGCTGGGCGCGGTGGTCCAGTTCGACTTCCGCCGCCTCCTCTCCTTCCACATCGTCAGCCAGATCGGCTACATGGTCATGGGCCTCGCGCTTTTCACTCAACTCGCCATCGCCGGAACGGTCTTCTACCTGTTTCACCACATCATCGTGAAATCGAACCTCTTTTTGATCAGCGGAATCACCCGCCGGTTCGGCGGTTCCCACCAATTGAAAAAACTCGGCGGTTTCTATGCCGCGATGCCCTGGCTCGCCGTTCTGTTCTTCATACCCGCCATGTCCCTCGGTGGCATCCCCCCTCTCTCGGGCTTCTTCGCCAAATTCGCCGTTGTCAAAGCCTCCCTCGCCGGTGACACGGCCTTCGGCGGCTGGGCCGTCGCGGCCGGTGTCGTGGCACTCGCCGTCGGCCTCCTCACACTCTTTTCCATGACCAAAATCTGGGCCGAGGTGTTCTGGAAAGCCGTTCCCGAGGGCGGCAAGGAACCCGATCCCTCATCTGTCCCCTTTCGCGAGCGCGCTCTGCTCCTGGCTCCGGTCGTTGCACTCGCCGTGATCACCCTGGCCATCGGATTCTTCCCGCAATTCTTCTTCGACTTCGCGGACCGGGCCGCCGCACAGCTCTTGAATCCCGAACACTACATCCGCGCCGTGCTGGGAGGAGGAAACTGACACCATGTTCCCCGCGATCAACATCATTCTCGCGCTTCTCTGGGCCGGTATGCTTGGCGGTTTCTCGCTGGCGAATGTGACCTCCGGATTGGTTCTCGGCTACTTCGTCCTTTACTACACGAGCCGTGGCACACCCGGCCACCAGAGCTACTTCGGCAAGGTCCCGAAACTCCTCAACTTTCTCATTTACTACCTCTGGGAACTTCTTAAATCCAACGCCATGGTCGCCTACGATGTGCTTACTCTGAGCCCCCGAATGACCCCCGGCGTCATCGGCATTCCCCTCGACGCCCGCACCGACCTGGAGATCACCGTCCTTGCCAACCTCATCACCATGACTCCCGGCACCCTGAGCCTCGACATTTCCGCCGACCGCAAGACCCTTTTCGTCCACGCCATGTATCTCCAGAATCCCGAGGATCTCCGCGCGGACATCAAAAACAACCTCGAACGCCGCGTGCTGGAGCTTCTCCGATGATCCACGATTCCCCACTTCTCGTCGCCGCCATCTGGGCCGCCGGGCTCGTCCTCGGCATCGGCATGCTCCTCGCTTTCGGTCGACTCGTGAAAGGCCCGAGTCTGCCAGACCGCGTGGTTGCCGCCGATGTTCTTGCCACCATGATGATCGGCGCGTTGGTGGTGGCGGCCATCACCACCTCCCAATCCTTCCTCCTCGACATCGCCCTCGCCATCGCGCTGGTCGTTTTCCTCGGAACCATCGCCCTCGCCATGGCCATCGAAAGGGGATACTTCAAATGACCCTCCTCATTGTCGCACTCGTCTTCGCCGGCACTTTCCTGATGCTTTTAACAGGGCTCGGACTCGTCCGCATGCCCGATGTCTTCACCCGCATGCACGCCGCCACCAAGGCCGCCTCGCTCGGCGTTGCCCTCCTCCTCATTGCCGCCGCCCTCTACTTCGGCCAACCGGGCGTTATTACCAAGGCCCTGGCCACTGTTGTCTTCATTTTCCTCACTGCCCCAGTGGCCGCAAGCCTCCTCGGTCGCGCCGCCTACGCCCGCCGCATACCGCTTTGGGATCGCTCCGTGATGGACGAAGGCCGAAACCAGATCGATGTCCGCATAAATCCGGTCTCCGAAAAATCGAGAAAAGACGAAGAAGCCTGATCCCGAAATCAGACCAGTTGATGACATTCGAAGGTTGGAGCGGGTTTCCTGCCTTTGAAGAAAACCAACTGGATCGCCAGTTTCCTGGCACCTTGATTCAAGCCTCTATTTGCTATCCCACCTCTCGAGGGATTCCTCGTGGAGGTGGCGGCGTTTGAGGGATCTCGGGATGATTCCATAGCGGGGGCCAAAAAGGTAGGCGGCCACAAAAGCCGCGCCGAGAACCAGCACAATGGCGGGTCCGGAGGGAATATTTGCCCAGAAGGAAATCAAGAGCCCCGTGATCGAGCCGGCCGTTCCCAAGGCGGCGCCGCCCCAGAGCATGCAATCGAACGAATCGCTCAGGAGATAGATCGTGGCCGCAGGCAGAATCAGCAGGCCCAGGGAAAGAAGCACGCCCACGGCCTGGAGCGAGGAAACCATCGCGAGCACAATCAGAAGGATGAGCATTCCCAGAAGCACACCGACGGGAACTCCAAGCGCCTTGGCCACGGAGGATTCGAAAATGGCCAGCAAAAGCGGGCGCTGCAGGGCGACCAGCGGAACAAGAACCGCGCAGGTGATTCCATAGGATGTCCAGAGATCGTTGTCACCGACGCCGAGAATGTTTCCGAAGAGGAAATGGTCGAGGCTCACCTTGACTCCCGCATATTTGATGATGGCGATGCCGAAGGCGAAGGCGACGATGTAGAGCGCCGCAATGGCGGTTTCCTCCTTAACGCGTGAACTGCGCGAAATGAGGTGCCCGCCAAGGGCCACAAAAACCGCCGCGAGGAGGCCGCCGAGGAGCAACCCGGCGGGCGAGAGGCCGACGACGATCGCGGCCAAGGCGAGCCCCGGCAGTAGCGAGTGGGAGAGCGCGTCGGCCATCAGCGCGAGCCGGCGAACGACGACAAACGCACCGAGGAATCCGTTGGTGAAGCCCACCAGCACGCAAGCCAGCAGGGCGCGTTGCATGAATTCGTATTGGAAAGGTTCGAGCAGCCAGTTCATGCGTGGGTGTGGTGAGGGTGGGCGTGGCCGCTAAAGACATGCGTGCCGTAGGCGCGATCGAGGTTTTCGGTCGTGAAGGCCCCGGAGGTCGTGCCACAGACGACAAGCTCGCCATTCAGAAGAAGGATGTGGTCGAAAAGCGCCTCGACGCTTTTGAGATCGTGGTGCGAGGCGATAACCAACTTGCCGGCATCCCGGAGTCGTCGCATGGCGGCCGCGAAGGCCTCGGTGGCATTGTGGTCAAGGCCGGTGAACGGCTCGTCGAGGAGGTAGATTTCGGCGCGTTGAGCCCAGGCGCGGGCGAGGAAGGAGCGTTGCTGCTGCCCGCCCGAGAGGGCGGAGATTTGTCGGTCGGCGAGATCCTCGAGATCGCACAGATGAAGGGCCTCGTCCACGGCTTCGCTGTCCTTGGCACCGAACCGGGTCCAGTTTCCCAGCGAGGGATACCGGCCCATTTCCACCAGACCGCGAACGGTGATTGGAAAATCCCAGTCCACCGCTTCACGCTGCGGCACATAGGCGATGGCGCGGGAGGGCTTGGTGCCGATTTCGTGGCCCTCGAAGCGGATGTGGCCGGTCTCCAGCGGAAGCAGGCCCGCGATGGCTTTGAGCAATGTGGTCTTGCCAGCGCCGTTCGGCCCCAACAGGGCCACGCAGGAACCGCAGCGGAGCGAGGCGCTCAAGTGGTGAACGGCTGGAATCCGGCTGTAACTGACAGTCACATCCTGAAGCACGAGTTGATGGTTCATTTTGTTGGAATCATCACCACATCCTCGACGACGCCGGTTCCCCAAAAGGTTTTTTCCACCAAAACCCCGCCGTTTTTTTCCACCCTCACATGCAGGGCGGAGGGATTCTCGCGCTCCTCGAAATCGGCGAATACTGCAATGTCCTCGGGTTCGTCGGGACTCATCGGAAAAACGGCCTGGAACCGCCGCGCGCCATTTTCCGAGGAGGCTGCGGGGAGGTTTGCCGCCATGGCTTGGAGACGCGCCGGATCCGACGAAGTGAGAAGCACGAGGTAATCGGCCATTTTTGCGGCGTTCACGGAAGGCCGCGTTGGCTTCAGCACTAAAAGAGCGGACGGCCGGGTCAAACTCCACACCGGCACAGCCAGCAAGAGGAGCGCGGCGACCAACAAGGCCAGCCGCAGGATGGGAAAGCCCCGCATGCCCCTATTTCAAGGCCTCCACGATCGTCGACACATTGTGCCGCATCATACCCTCGTAGGTTCCGGTCTCGCCGGAGCCAAGGCCGTCGGCATAAATCACCCCGCCAGGCTTGGCGCCTGTTTCAGCGGTGATCTGGGCAAGCACCTTGGGATTCTCGATACTCTCGGCGAAGATGGCCTTCACTCCGAGTTCCTTGATCCGGCCAATGAGCTCGCGGACTTTTTGCGATGAGGGCTGGTCGGAAGTCGAGATGCCCTGAACCGGCAGGATCTCGAAGCCATAATCCTCTGCGAAATACCCCATGGCATCGTGGGAGGTCACAAGCACCCGGTTTTTCTTGGGCAGTTGGACAATTTGAAGACGGATCCATTTGCTCAATTCCTGCAGCCGGGCATCCAGGGCGGCGCTATTTGTCTCATAGGTCTTGCGCCCCTCCGGATCCGCCGCGATCAAGGCATCGCGAATCTGGCGCGCGACGAGTTGGACATTGGAAACACTCTGCCACCAGTGCGGATCGGATGTCCCATGGTGATGGTGTCCGTGGTCATCGGCGTGATTATGGCCCGCGCAAGATCCCTCGATGGGCTTTACCACCTCGCCGCCGACAACCAGAACCACTCCACTCCGTTCAAGGCTTGGGCGCAGCCGATCCAGATACCCTTCAAACCCGAGACCGCTTGCGAGAAGCATCCGGGCATTGGAGATGGTTGTTAAGTCCCCCGGCGCGGGCTCGAAAAGATGCGGATCCATGCCGGGCTTCACCACCTCGACCACCTCGACCCGATCCCCGCCGATATCCCGGGCCAGATCCCCCATCACCGTGCTCAAGGATGCCACACGGAGCGGCTCCGCTCCGGATCCCGAGAACACCCCGCCCAGCATCGCGATCAGGAAAAAGAAAATTTTCACGAGGGCAAATTCGCCGCCCGCCATCATGCAAGTCAATTGCAAAAAAGCACGCAATGGGTTTGCATCGATCAGCGAAACAACTCAGAGTGCCGTCTCGATTTTTCAAAAACTATGGCTGAATACGATTTGATAGTAGTGGGCGGCGGACCGGCTGGATATGTCGGTGCGATTCGCGCGGGACAACTGGGAAAAAAAGTGGCAGTGGTCGAAATGGATCGCGCCGGCGGCACCTGCCTGAACTGGGGCTGCATCCCCACCAAATCGCTTCTCAAGAACGCCGAGGTTTTCCAGACCGTCAAAAACCACGCCGCCGACTTCGGTCTCAAAGTCGAAGGACTCTCCTTCGATTGGGACAAGGTCATTGGCCGCAGCCGCAAGGTCGCCGACCGCCTCGCGGGCGGGATCGAAATGCTCTTCAAGAAAAACAAGGTGGACTACCTCCGTGGCGAGGCCGAAATCCCGCAGGCGGGCACTGTTGTTGTCACCGGCAATGACGGCAAAAAAACCGAACACAAGGCCGCAAAAATCCTCATCGCCACCGGAGTCGTGAGCCGCGAGATGCCGGGCTTCCCCTTCAACGGAAAAAGCGTCATCGGCAGCCGCCAAGCCATGGTTTTGGAGAAACAGCCGAAAGAAATCATCATCATCGGTGCGGGAGCCATCGGCATCGAATTCGCGTATTTTTTCAACGCCTTCGGCTCGAAAGTGACCGTAGTCGAGATGATGCCAAACATCCTTCCCGTGGAAGACACCGAGGTCAGTCTGGCCCTCGAGAAATCCCTCGCCAAGCAAGGCATCAAAATTCTCACTGGCACAAAGGTCGACAAGGCCGAGACCACCAACAAAGGCGTCCGCCTCGCCGTCAGCGGCAAAGCCTCCGAAACCCTTGAAGCCGACATCGCGCTGGTTGCGATCGGTGTTTCCCCGCTCATGCCGAAAGGCGTGAAGCTCGACACCGATGCCAAAGGCTACCTTAAAACCGACGACCGCTACGAAACCAGCGTCAAAGGCATCTACGGCGCCGGCGACATCATCGGGCCACCCTGGCTCGCCCATGTCGCCAGCTACGAGGCCGTCCAGTGCGTGGAAGGAATGTTCGCCGGAACGAAGCCCAAGAAGGTTTCCATCTTCCCTGGATGCACCTATTGCCAACCGCAAGTCGCCAGCGTCGGCCTCACCGAACGCGCCGCGACGGAAAAGGGGTTGAAATTCAAGATTGGCAAATTCCCGTTCATGGCCAGCGGCAAGGCCCTTGCTGTGGGCGAGAGCGAGGGCTTTGTGAAGCTCCTCGTCGGTGAGAAACACGGTGAAATCCTCGGCGCCCACATCATTGGGGCCGATGCCACCGAGATGATCGCCGAACTCGGCCTCGCCATCAGCATGGAGGCCACCTACGAGGAACTCATCGCCACCATCCACGCGCACCCCACCCTGAGCGAGGCCGTCCACGAAGCCGCCCACGCCAGCCAAGGCCACGCCATCCATTTCTAGCTCCCGCTCCGGGGAGTAAACCCGCCTTCGTCGTCAGTCTCCCCTTGCGGGGATTGACGGCGTGGCTGTTTGGATTGGAGCCAGCGTTTGGAACTGCCCGCACCGGGCAAATGAAGATTTTTACCCACGCTGCCTGGCCACTTTTTTTGGCTTACCCTCTGCGCCGGGCAATTCGCTGCCCTGGAAATAAATCCGAAACCGGATCGGTTTTGGTGAATTGGGTGGCGATTACTTTTTGAGAGCGTCGCGGATTTCGGCGAGGAGAACTTCCGAGCGGGTGGGCTCAGGCGGAGTAGCCGGCGCGGGGGCGGGCTCGCGTTTGATTTTGTTGACGACTTTCACGAGGACAAAAACGCAGGCGGCCACGATCAGAAATTCAATGACGGTATTGAGAAACATTCCGTAGCCGATGACCGGGGCACCGGCGGACTTGGCGAGCGCGAGGGTTTCGTAGGTTTTGCCATCCAGGCTGAGAAACAAACTACTGAAATCGACGCCTTTCATGGCTGCGCCGATGGGGGGCATGATGACCTCGGAGACGAGGCTGTTGACGATTTTCCCGAAGGCGGCCCCGATGATCACACCGACGGCGAGGTCGATGACATTTCCACGGGAGATGAACTCACGAAACTCTTGGGCGATTTTCATTGGAGTGGAGTGAAACGCGAATCGCGGGCGCTGCCAAAGCAAAAACTGTCAGGTGTTCGCCTCCGCTCAGGCGGAAATAATTTTCCGGAGGTTGCCGGTGATGCGGCCGTCGTAGAGCGCCTTGCCGATGATGGCGCCGTGGAGTCCCGGCATGGCGGCAAGACGAACGAGATCCTCGGGACAAGAAACCCCTCCGCTGGCGATGAGGTTGCAATCGAGTTGGGCGAGGAGTTTTTCGAGTTCGGCGAAATTCGGCCCCTCGAGCATCCCGTCGGTGGCGATGTCGGTGTAGATGATTGTTCCAATGCCGGCGCTTTGCGCGGCGAGGGCGAGATCGGAGGCGCGCGTGGCGGTGGTTTCGGTCCAGCCTTTCACGGCGACGAGGCCATTGTTGGCATCGATCCCGACAGCGAGGCGTTCCCCGCCAAATCGCGAACAGAAATCGGCGATGGTTTCGGGGGATTGGCAAGCTTTGGTGCCAAGGATGACGCGGTCCACGCCGGCGTCGAATGCGGATTGGATTTTTGCGGCATCGCGCATTCCGCCACCGAGTTCGCAGGGAATCTTCACGGCGGAGCGGATTTTTTCGACCGCGTCGAGATTGCGGGGTTCGCCGGAGAATGCGGCGTCGAGATCAACGAGGTGAAGCCAATCGGCCCCGGAGTCCTCCCACTTTTTGGCGAAGGCGACCGGGTCGGAGGAATAGACGGTTTTTTCGGTGGCGAGGCCGCGGCGGAGGCGGACGACCTCGCCGCCCATCAGGTCAATGGCGGGTAGAAGATTCATGCGAAAAGCGGGGATTGACCATGGAGGACACAGAGAGCACGGAGGGAGAATGGGGCACGACGCTTCTCTATGGGATCGCCCGGTGGGAGCGTGGGGATCGGATTCATAGCGTGGAAAGAAAATTGCGGAGGAGCGCGAGGCCGGCGGCCTGGCTTTTTTCGGGGTGGAACTGGACGGCGTGAAGCGACCCATGGGAAACACCGACCGCAAAACGGATCCCGTATTCGCACCACGCGGAGACGAGGGCGGATTCGGCGGGAACCGGGTAATACGAGTGGACGAAATACATCGAGACCTCCGGCGGGAATCCGGTGTAGAGGGGGCCGGAGGTTTGCTGCAGGGTGTTCCAACCCATGTGGGGCACCTTGAGTTCCCCGGCGGCGAAGCGGACGACGCGGCCACGAAGAACTCCGAGACCCTCGACGCCGGGCGATTCCTCGCTGGACTCAAAGAGAAGTTGGTAGCCGAGGCAAATGCCGAGATACGGCTTTCCCGAAGCGGCCCACTCGCGGACGGGCTCCCAAAGACCGGCGGCGCGGAGATTTTCGGCACAATGGGCGAAGGCACCTACTCCGGGAACGACAATGGCGTCCAGGCCGGACATTTCGGAAGCGGACGAGATCAGGCGCGGAGAGGCGCCGGAGGCTTCGAGGGCCTTGCAAACGCTGCGCAGATTGCCGCTGCCGTAGTCGATGACGCCGAGGACCGCCTGACTCACAGCACGCCCTTGGTGCTGGGAATGCCCTGGACGCGCGGATCCAGGCGGGTGGCTTCGTCCAAGGAGCGGGCGAGGGATTTAAAAATTCCCTCCGCCATGTGGTGGGCATCACGGCCCGCAAGCACATCGACATGGAGGTTCATGGCCCCGTGCACGGAAATTGCACGCAGGAATTCCTCAACGAGCTGGAAGGTGAAGGCCGAACCGATCACCGGGACATCGGCGGGAGCATTGTAGGCGAGGAAGGGGCGTCCGCTGAGATCAACCACAGAACGAACGAGTGCTTCGTCCATCGGAACATAAGAAAACCCATAACGCCGGATGCCCGCCTTGTCGCCAAGAGCCTTGGAAAGCGCCTGGCCGAGAAGGATGCCGGTATCCTCGACGGTGTGATGGTAATCGACCTCGATGTCGCCCTTGGCTGTCAATTCGAGATCCATAAGCCCGTGCTTGGCGAAAAGCGTGAGCATGTGGTCGAAAAACGCGATCCCTGTGGAGATTTTGGAAACCCCGGAGCCGTCCAGCTTCAGGGAGAGCCGGATCTCGGTTTCGGAGGTTTTGCGTTCTAGTGTGGCCTCGCGTGACATGGCGGCAAATAAATCAGAGGCGGGGCCGGTTGAAAAGACCGGAAGACCCGCTCGATCCCCATTGGCTCTTTAGAACGAGGCGATGGCTGCGGCGCGGGTTGGATGCACTTCGAGGGTGCTTTTTCCCTTGAAGGGGTTCGGCAGATCCTTGAGAGCGGCAACCTTCATGTTTGTTTCCAAAATCGTCGGAAAGTTGGGGAGGTTTTCCACATCGGTTCCAACGACCCGCCAGTGGATGCCGATTTTTTCGCATTCCTGGACGATCGAGGCCACGGCGCGGATGATTGGAACCTCCACTTTGGTGACGCCAGTGAGATCCAGCAGCAGCTTGGAGTATCCGGCGTTGACGAAATCCGAGACTTTGTTCCGCGACTGGCGGGAGAGGTCGATTGAGCCAACCTCCGAAAGATCCGGAGGGATCGTAACGACCTGCACCTCCCCCTCGGAGCTGTAGAAAACAGGGGTGACATCGAGATCCATCGCACGGGCGATGCGGTCGGGAATCTCGGCGAGATCGAGAGGCTTGGTGATGCAGCCCGCAAAGCCGGAGTCCTTCGCATCGTTTTGCTCGAAGGTGGCGGTCTTAACGCACATGCCAAGGAAAGGAATATTTTTCAGGGCGGGATGCTGGCGTGCCGTGGCCAGGAACTTGAGTCCCGCCTTGTTCGGGAATGCCAGGCTGATGATAACGATGTCCGGTGTTTCCTCCACGGGAACAGAAGCGGCGACTTGGGACTGGGCGGCCTCGGGGCTGGCGCAACCAACGACTTTCCAGCCGCGCTTCGCGACGGATTTCTGAACCGACTCGATGATGGCCGGATGCTCGTCCACCACAAGAACCTTGATCGCATCGGTGACCACACGGGTTTTTTTGGTGGCCACGGGAGCGGCGGGCGCCGGGGCGGCAGCGGGTGCCGCGCCGGATTTCGGCTTGAGATCCACGATTCGACTGACGCGGTCGATCACAGCGGCCTCGGTGAATGGCTTCACGATGTAATCGCGCACACCCATTTTAGCGATCTTGAGGACATTTTCCTTGCCGGCCTCGGCCGTGAGCATGATGACGGGAATATCCTTGAGAGCGGGCGTCGTTTTGAGTTTCGAGAGACACTCGATTCCATCCATCACAGGCATGGTCACATCGAGAAGGATGACATCGGGCATCTCGCGGGCAGCCACCTCGAGGCCCTCGGCCCCGTTGCTGGCGAATACCATCTGGACATCATATTGGGCGAAGCCCTTGTTGATGAGTGTGTGGATCATTCGGCTGTCGTCCACGCTAAGAATTTTGGGTGCGCTCATGGTTTTTTAGTTTTTATTCGAGAATTGCGAAAACCTGAAGGATCAAGGGATCCGGGCAGCCTTCGACGGCATAGGTGTTGCTGACGCTGATGGAGGCGGACTTGGCGGAAATCGAAATCTCGTCTCCCCGCACCACGCTCGGGATGGAGAGAGAGCAGTTGTAGCCGCGGTCGCAAAGGATCGATTTCAGGTTTCCGGTGAACATGTTTGTCAACTCCGCGACGACATCATTCACATCCTGGTCGCCAGAGGAACCACCGAGGATTTTTTCGGCAATCATTTGACCAAGCGAGTTGCTGAAGGCGGTGTAAACAACCCCGTGGACCCGGCCGCTCAATCCAATCGAGCCCGAGATTCCATGGAGGATGGAAGGCTGGGGAGCATTCGGGTTTCCCTTGCCGGGAACGGCGGAGAGCCCTGCCATTGTCCTCAAGACCTCCGGCACGAAATGGTTTAGGGTCTCGAGGAACATTGTGCTGCCGGGCGCTGAGGAATCGCTCATAGGAATGGTTGGGTATTGGGTGTGGATCGGGACAAATCCTGATTGGTTGGATGGTGTTCGATTTTTTTCCAAAAAATCGGGCTTGCGTTAAAACAAAGCCCTCACGGGTAGTCAAACGATTTGAGCACCCCGATAAATTTTGTTCGCACCCGATTCGCCGCTTGCGGAGAAGCGCCGGTTCATCGAATACATTCCTCGTCCGCCATCTGGACAACGCGATGGGTTTTTCAAAGATTTTCGATAACACGCTCCGTCAAAAAAACGCTTTCCTGCGGTCCTTCGAGGCCCTTCTGGAGCCGATGGATGATGTCCGGCTGCAAAAGCTGGCGGCAAACTCGGCGGCCGCCACCCGGCGGCATTTCGGACGAACGATGCGCCTTTTCGCCCCGCTCTACCTTTCGAACGAGTGCATCAACTCCTGCGCCTACTGCGGTTTCTCGCGCGAGAACGCCATCCAGCGCGTCACCCTGGAAATCGACCAGGTGGAAAAAGAGGCCCGGCACCTGGTCGCGGAGGGGTTCCGCAATATTCTGCTTGTCGCGGGCGAGCATCCGAAGTTCGTCTCCGGTTCCTACCTCGAACTTTGCGTCGGGCGTTTGCGCGCCTTCGTGCCGTCGCTTTCAATCGAGGTCGCTCCCATGGAGGCGCCGGACTACGCCCGGATCGTTCGAGCCGGTGCGGAGGGCCTGATTGTCTATCAGGAAACCTACCACCGGGAAACCTATGCGCGGATGCACCTCGCGGGCCCGAAAAAGGATTTCGACTGGCGACTCGACTGCCCCGAGCGCGGGCACGAGGCGGGCTTCCGGCGCATCGGCATCGGCGCGCTTTTCGGCCTCGCCGATTGGCGATTCGAGGCCCTCGCCCTGGCCGCACACTTGGAATACCTCCAGCGCGTTTGCTGGAAATCCCAGCTCACCGTCAGCCTTCCGCGCCTGCGACCCGCTGCGGGAGAATTCGAGCCGGAAAATCCCCTCCCCGACCGCGAATTCATCCAACTCCTCTGCGCGCTTCGTGTGACATTCCCGGCTGTTGGAATTGTCTTGAGCACGCGCGAGCCAGCCCCCCTGCGAGATCTCGTCGCACCGCTTGGAATCACGATGATGAGCGCCGGCAGCCATACCGAACCCGGCGGCTACACCGGCCAGGGCAAGGAATCCCTCCACCTCACCGTTCGCGGAAAAATCCAACACGGCACCGGCGGCGATGCCGCCACGGAACAATTCAGCATTTCCGACGACCGTGACGCACGCACCGTCGAAGGCGTCCTTCAGCGCCTTGGACTCGATCCCGTGTGGAAAGACTGGGACGCGGAAATCCTCGGAGGCACCCGATGAAACTCCACATCAATGGCGAAGCCCGCGATTTCGCGGAACTGAAAAACCTCACCGACCTCGTCGCCGCTCTTGGCCTTGAGCCGGGAATGACCCTTGTCGAGCACAACGGCATCGCCCCCCGCCGCGCCGATTGGCCCAAGATTGCCCTCTCCGAAAACGACCGCATCGAAATCCTGCAGGTCGCCGCCGGCGGATAGCGAAATCCATTCACAACCGCGCCGCGCCCGTGCTAAAGAACAACGCATGACAGCGATTCTGGCATTGGAGGACGGACGGTTTTTTCATGGTGAAAGTTTCGGGGCGCCCGGCACCGCGACCGGCGAGGTTTGTTTCAACACCTCGATGACAGGATACCAGGAAATCCTCACCGACCCGTCCTATCGCGGCCAAATCGTCGCAATGACCTACCCCGAGATCGGGAACTACGGCGTCAACGGCCTCGATGTCGAAAGCGACATTCCTCAAGTGCGTGGATTTGTAATCGAGGAACTCAGCCCCGTCGTGAGCAACTGGCGCTCGGATGCCTCACTCGACGCCTATTTGAAAAAACATGGAATCCCGGGCATCCAAGGCATCGACACCCGAGCCCTCACCCGGCACCTCCGCACCCGTGGCGCCATGCGGGCCTGCCTGACGACGGAAATCACCGATCCCGCGCAGGCCGTCGAGGCCGCCCGGGCCGCCAACTACGCCGGGGTGGATTTTGTTCAGGAGGTCACCTCGAAGGAAAGCCACTCGTGGGATGCCGGGAGCCGCCTCAGCCGCGAGTGGGTCCTTCCCCGCGGGGCTGCGGACTCCCGCGAAGCCGATGAAAAAGGCAATGTTTTCGAGGAACTCCCGCCTGCCCGGCACACGCTCGCCGCGATCGATTTCGGGATGAAGAAAAACATCCTCCGCTCCCTGCGCCGCCACGGTTTCGAGGTTACTGTCGTTCCCGCCACCGCGTCGGCCGACGAGATCCTCGCCCTTGGCACCGACGGAGTTTTCCTTTCCAACGGTCCCGGCGACCCGGAAGCCCTCGATTACGCCTGCGAGACCGTCCGCCGTCTCCTGGAGAAGAAACCGCTTTTCGGCATTTGCCTTGGCCACCAGATCCTCGCCCGCGCGCTTGGTGCAAAGACCTTCAAACTTAAATTCGGCCACCGGGGCGCGAACCAACCGGTGCAAGACCTTCGCACCGGAAAAATCGCCATCACCTCGCAGAACCACGGCTATGCGGTCGATGCCGACTCCTTGCCGGAAGATGTCGAGGTCACGCACATCAACTTGAACGACGGCACCGTGGCCGGTCTCCGGCACCGCGACCACCAAGCCTTCAGCGTTCAATACCATCCCGAGGCCAGTCCCGGACCGCACGACGCGGATCACCATTTCGCCGAATTCGCCAAAGAGGTTGCCGCTGCCAAGTCCCGCCGCTAAAGAATTCCCGCCATGTCGAAGCTCCTGATCCATCTGCCGGACGGCACCGAGGTCACCCACGACCTGCCCGAGGACAAAACCACCGTCGGCCGCCGCCCGGAAAATTCCCTGGTGATCGACGAAGACTCCGTGAGCAGCCACCACGCCGAGATTGTTTTCGAGAACAACACTTTTTTCGTCACGGATCTCGGGTCCACCAACGGCACCTTTCTGAATGGCGAACCCGTGACAAACGCCCCCCTCGCCCACGGCGACGAACTCCGCTTCGGTTCCATCCCCACGGTCTTCGAATCCCTCAACAATTCCGGCGAGGTGATCGTCGATTCCGAAGAACCCGAGGAGCCCGCAGCGCAAACCAGCCGACGGCCTGAAAATTTTCATTGTTCCTCTCCGATCCCCGTTACCGACAACGACGCCGCGCCTGGCGGCAAGGCCCTCCTCCTCGCCGCCGCGGCCCTTGGTCTCCTTTCCATCGGGGGTGCCGTTTACATGATTCTTCAAATTCAGGCTCCGACCTTCTGATCCCTTCAGGGAAACCGGACGCCACCCATCGATCGCATGGAAGAAAAATCCCAAAGTGAATTGCTGGCCATACGCCGCCAGAAGCTCGAAGCCCTCCGCGCCGCCGGCATTGATCCGTTCGGAAGCGGGTTTGAAACCACCGGTGCCCCCGGCGAAATCCGGGCTGCTTTTTCCGAAGGCCAAAAAGTTCGCACCGCCGGACGCATCACCGCGCACCGGAACATGGGCAAAAGCCATTTCATCGACCTCTCGGACAACTCCGGCCGCATCCAGGTTTATTTAAACTCGAAGGAGGTCGGTCCGGAGGCCATGTCCGCCTTCGACCAACTCGACATCGGCGACTTCCTCGGCGTCGAGGGCGAAACCTTTGTCACCAAAACCGGAGAGCCCAGCATCAAGGCCGTTTCGATCCGTGTTCTTTCGAAATCCCTCCGTCCCCTCCCCGACAAGTGGCATGGCGTCCAGGATACCGAGATCAAATACCGCCAGCGCTACCTCGATCTTGTGTCGAACCCCGAATCCCTCGAGGTTTTCCGGAAACGCATCGAGATCGTGCGCGAAATCCGCCGCTTCCTTGAAGACCGGGGCTTCATCGAGGTCGAGACCCCGATGATGCAGGCGATTCCCGGCGGGGCCGCCGCGCAACCCTTCCAGACGCACCACAACGCGTTGGGCATGGATCTTTTTCTGCGCATCGCCCCCGAGCTTTATCTGAAGCGCCTGCTCGTCGGCGGCTTCACGAAAATCTTCGAACTCAACCGCAATTTCCGCAACGAGGGCATTTCGCGCCGCCACAACCCCGAGTTCACCATGCTCGAGGCCTACTGGGCCTACGCGGATTTCGAGAAAATGGCCGATCTCGTCGAGGAAATGGTCTGCCATTTGGCCGAAAAAATCTGCGGCGGCCTGCGTATCGAGCACAAGGACGCGGAGGGGAATGTCACCCGCGTGATCGATCTCTCGCGTCCCTGGCGCCGCAAGCCCTACGAGGATCTCCTCCGGGACATCGAGCCGAAGTGGTATGACTTCACGCTTGAGGAGCGCCGCGCATGGTGCGAGTCCCGCAAAATCGATGTCACCCATTGCCAGGCCGATTTCGAGGTCACCCAGCATGTGTTCGAGAAGCTCGTCGAGGAAAAGACGATGAATCCCCTCTTCGTCACCCATTGCCCGAAGGAACTCGTGCCCCTCGCCAAGCAGAACGCCGCCGACCCGCGCCTCGTCGATGTTTACGAACTCGTCATCAACGGGCAGGAAATCTCGCCGGGCTACTCGGAATTGAACGATCCCGACATCCAGCGTGAACGCCTCGAGCACCAGAGCGGCGGGGAAACCCAGAAGCTGGACGACGATTTTCTAGCCGCCCTCGAATACGGCATGCCACCCGCCGGCGGAATCGGGATTGGAATCGACCGCCTCGTCATGATGCTCACCGGCGTGGAGAGCATCCGCGATGTGATCCTCTTCCCGCACATGCGCCCGCGCCACTGACGCGATGCCGGCAAAACGGGACAGGCCCGCATCAAAGCTCCGTAGCGGAACATGGATCATGTTTCGCCTGGCCTTTCCGCTCCTTGTTTTCCTTCTCGGCATCACCAATTCCTCCGCGTCCTGGCAGGTCGTCATGGTCGAGGGACGACGCCATGTCCCGATCGAGGATGTTTCAAAGTTCTACAAGCTCCAGCCGCCGGTGAAAAAAGGGAATTCCTTCGAGATGTCCTCGAGGGGCCGGAAAATCCGGGGCGAGGTCGGCAAGCGGGAGATTTTCATCAACAATGTGAAATATGTCCTGTGCTTCCCCATTCGCCAAAAGGACGGAAAGATTCTGATCTCGGCGATGGATGTCACGAAGATCATCGAGCCGGTGATGCGTCCCAGCCTGATCAAAAACGCGGCCCCGATCCGCACCGTCGTTCTCGACGCCGGGCATGGCGGCCATGACAGCGGAGCGAAGGGCAGCAAGGGAATCGAAAAGGAGGCCGCCCTCGATGTCGTCCTGCGAGCCAAGCGCCTCCTGGAACAGAACGGCTACACCGTCCACCTCACCCGCTCCCGCGATGTCTTCGTGCCGCTGGAGGAACGCGCAGCCTTCGCGAACAAATTTCCAAACGCCATCTTCATCAGTGTGCACTTCAACAAAAGCCTCACCGGCGGCGCCTCGGGCATCGAGACTTTCGCCCTCGCCCCGCGCGGCGTGCCCTCGATGGACGAGGAGAATTTCAGCTACAGCGACCTCAAGCAGCACCGGGGCCACGCCCGCGATCCCGAGAACATCGCCCTCGCCACCGCGCTCCACTCCTCGATGCTTCGCCACATGCGGCTGTTCGACCGCGGCATCAAGCGCGCCCGCTTTGTGGTGATCCGCGACATCGCCATCCCGGGCGTTCTTCTCGAAGGAGGCTTCATGAACCACCCGGTCGATGGACGAATGATCGCCAGCAGCCAATACCGTGACGCCTTCGCCCGCGCGATTCTGGAGGGTGTGAGCCGCTACCGAAACGCCCTCTCCGGTGAGCGCGACTACCAGCAGCCCTCCGCTGTCGCCTCCGCCACGGACAAATCCTCGGTTCCCAACCTTTCTCCAGCCCTGTCCAGCGGCGGAGTTCCGGCCTCGCTCAACGAGGCGGTTCAGCGCGCGGCGGAAGAGATCAAAAACCGCTCTCATCAACCCACCTCACCGGCCACCGATGGCAATTGAACACAACAACGACCCCATCGGCGTCTTTGATTCCGGGATTGGAGGTCTCACGGTGGCCGCCAGCCTCCGCCGGCTACTGCCTTCCGAAAAAATTGTCTACATCGGCGACACCGCCCGCGTTCCCTATGGAGGAAAAAGCCGCCAGACCGTCGAGCGCTACAGCCTGGAGATCGGGGAACTCCTCCTCGCCGAGCGAGCCAAAATCCTCGTTGTGGCCTGCAACACCGCCTCGGCCCTCGGCGTCCCGAGAATGAAGGAGGTTTTCCAGGTTCCCGTCCAAGGCGTTGTTCTGCCCGGTGCGAGAGCCGCCATTTCCTCCACGAAAAACAAAATCATCGGCGTCATTGGCACGCGGGCGACCGTCGCCAGCGGCGCCTACGAGGAGGCCATTCGCGCCATCGAGCCCGCCGCGCAAATCCACAGTGCCGCTTGCCCCCTGCTGGTTCCTCTCATCGAGGAGGGGATGTTCGACGATCCCGTCACCGACCAAATGCTCGGGCGCTACCTCGATCCGCTTCTCTCCAAGGGCATCGACACCCTCGTTCTCGGCTGCACCCACTATCCGCTGCTTAAAAGCGCCATCGCCCGGATCGTTGGCCCGTCCGTCTCCCTCGTGGACTCCGCCGAAAACTGCGCGCTCGCCGTGAGAAACCTTCTTCAAGAAAGGAACAGCTCCGCCGCGCCGAACCGCCACGGTCAACTGGATGTCGCCCTCACCGACGCGACCGAGGGTTTTCTCCACACCGCCGCCCGGGCCCTCGACTTGGAAATCACGCGCGTCACCTTGAAAACAAGCCTCTAGACCGGCGGATCCGGTGGGGGCCATCGCCAACACTCAAGACCTCGATTCGCACCTGGGTGAGGCCCTGCCGGGTGAAGCCGAGCTCGTCGGCGACGGGTTTGGTGACATCCAGCATCCGCCCGCGAATGAACGGGCCGCGGTCGTTCAGGCGAACCGTGGTGGATTTTCCATTCTTGAGATTTGTGACCCGGATGTGCGCGGGCAGCGGAAGGGTTTTGTGGGCGGCGGCGCGGGTCCAGGGCCAGAGCTTTTCGCCGATGGCGGTTTTTCCGGGAAAGATCAAAAAATGCTCGCTGTAGTGGGAGGCGACGCCGGTCTCGACATGTCCCACCGCCTGGCGCGGCGGCATGGGATGGTAGCGCACGCCGCGAATCGTGTAGGGCTTGTATTTGTAGCCGTCGTAGTGGGCGGCGCAACCGCCGAGCAGGAACGAGGCAAGGATCAGAATCACGAGGAAGGATTGGGTCATGGCGCGAGCATTTGAATGGCGGCGCGACGGGTCGAGGGGATGCGGCCGCAGTAGGTTTCAATGGCGGCGAGCGGGTGGGTTTCCGCCTCCTCGATGCCGAGGAGCCGAACGAGTTCCCGCTCGAAAAAATCGAGCGCTTTGAGCGAAGCGGGCTTGGCAGCGAGATGGGCGACCGCGCGCGCGAGAAGATCGAACAACTCGGGATGCGGGTGGGCGGGCTGCGTCGCGAGGTCGAGCAATTCGGCGAAGTAGCCGCCAAGAAAAACACTCGCGGCGGATTTCGACTCGAAGGGCGCGAGCATCCGGACTTCGCGCAGCGTCCCGAGCGGGGTTTTGCGTCCCGGCAGGTAACCGATCTCGACGCGGTGGAAGAGGTCAAGATGCCCTGCGAACGGGCTGTTGGCGCGGCGAGCGGCCTTCGCCATCGTGCCGACCTTGCCGTGCGAGAGCGTGAACCAGGTCACGATCAGGCTCGTGTCGCTCCACGGTTGGCGACGGATCAGGATGGCCTCTGTTTGTTCCATGGCAACAGAGTTGCCTCCGCCTACAGCGCGATAACCCTCGCGCTGAAGATGTCGGGATCGGAGGCGAGTTTGTTCATCACCTCTTCGCCGGGTTGGCTGTCGAGGTTCAACAGCGTGAGCGCCCGCCCGCCCTGTTCGGTGCGGGAGAGACTCATGCTGGCGATGTTGATGTTCGCCTGGCCGAGGAAGGTGCCGATGTAGCCGACGATGCCCGGGCGGTCGCGGTTCTCGAGCATCAGCACCACGCCGGAGGGCGTGACCTCCACGGGATTGCTGTTCACGCGCACGATGCGGGGATCGTTTTTCGCCCCGAAGAAAGTGCCGCCGACCGAGACTTTGCTGTCCCCGCTGAAGACGGCGACATGGAGCCATTCGTTGAAATCGGTCTGTTCGCTGGATCGGATCTCCTCGACATCGAGGCCAAGGGTCGCCGCCATGCTTCGGACATTCACGCTATTCACCTCCTCGCCGCCCGCGTGTTTGAGGAAGCCGGTGAGGATCGCGCGGCTGATGGCGTCGGTGGGCATTTCAATGGCCTTGCCGCCGTAGGTGATGACCACTCGGTCGTTGCGCTTCGGGGCAAGCTGGGCGGCGAACCGGCCGAGCTTGTCGCCGAGCGTGAGGTAGGGACGGACGACGGCGGCGGTTTTCGCGTCGATGCTTGGCATGTTGACGGCATTGCGGATTTCGCCGTCGAGGAGGGCGGCACCGATCGCCTGGGCGATTTCGATGCCGACATTTTCCTGGGCCTCGGCCGTGCTGGCTCCAAGGTGCGGGGTGAAGACGATGTTCGGCGCGGAGCGGAGCGGGAAATCGGCGGGCGGGGGCTCGATCTCATAGACATCCAGGGCGGCTCCGGCGACTTGGCCGGACTTGAGGGCCTCGCAAAGCGCGGCTTCATCGACCAATCCGCCGCGGGCGCAGTTCACGATGCGGACGCCTTTTTTGCAGAGACCGAGACGGCGCGTATCGAGCATGTGGCGCGTCTCCTCGGTGAGCGGCATGTGCATGCTGATGAAATCGACTTGTGGCAGGAGCGAGTCGATATCCTCGACGAGTTCGACCTGCAGGCTGCGGGCGCGGCTCACGGACAGGTAGGGATCGTAGGCAAGGACGCGCATCCCGAAGGCCATCGCCCGACGGGCGAGTTCCGTGCCAATGCGACCCATGCCGAGGATGCCGAGGGTTTTATTGTAGAGTTCGACGCCCTCGAATTTTTTGCGATCCCACTTGCCGGCCTTCATCGAGGCATCGGCATGGGGAATGTTGCGAGCGACGCTCACAAGAAGCGAAAAAGCATGCTCGGCGGTGGAGATCGTGTTTCCACCCGGGGTGTTCATCACGATCACGCCCCGCCGCGTGGCGGCGTCGACATCCACATTGTCCACACCCACACCGGCACGGCCGACGACGCGGAGGTTTGTGGCGGCATCAAGGACGGCGGCGGTGACCTTTGTCTGACTGCGGACGACGAGGGCGGAAAATTCGGGGATGATTTTGATGAGCTCGGCCTCGGGCAGGCCGGTGTTCACAACGACCTCGAGGGCGCCGCCGTTGGCGAGTTCATCAACGCCGCGTTGGGAAACAGGATCGGCCACGAGGACCTTGGGTTTGGATGAGGACATTTTCGGAATGAGATGGTGCGGATTGTTGAAAAAGTGGCAGGGTTTGATGGCTGCCGAAGATTCCATTTAAGGCGAACGGCGGCCCTCGGAAATCAATTTTTATGAAATGGTCGTATCGCATCGCACGGATCTCGGGGATTGATGTGCGCATCCACATCACCTTCCTGCTGTTGCCGCTCTATTTCGGATGGATCGAATGGCAGGCCGGAGGCCCCGCTGAAGCGGCGCGGGCGGTTTTTTTTATCTTACTGCTGTTCGTCTGTGTTCTTCTCCACGAGTTCGGTCACGCACTCGCGGGCCGACATTACGGGGTGCAGACACCCGACATCACCCTGCTGCCGATCGGCGGGGTGGCGCGGATGCTGGCGGTCCCGGATCAACCCAAGCAGGAACTCGTCATTGCGATTGCGGGGCCCGCCGTCAATGTCGGCATCGCGGCCATTCTTGCGCCGGTTTTGTATTTCACGGGAGGCATTTTCAGCGGCCCGGTCACGGAAACACGCCTGATCCTGGACAATCTGCTTCTGGTGAATCTCGCCCTGATTGCATTCAACTTGCTACCGGCTTTTCCGATGGATGGCGGTCGAATTTTCCGCTCCCTGCTGGCGATGAAAATCCCCTGGGCAAAAGCCACCCGGATCGCGGGGCGAACCGGCCAGGTTTTGGCGGTGCTCTTTTGCATCGCGGGATTCCTGCAAGGCAACTTCATGCTTCTCTTGATCGCACTCTTTGTTTTTGGCGGAGCGCAGGAGGAAATCCGCTTCGCCAACTACCGCGAGGAACTGCAGCGCCAGCCCCCTCCCCTGCCCCCGGAGGATTGGTTCGAGCGGCGGATGTAGGGCTGTTTGAAAGAGGCGGATGGATTTGCGATGGAGGGCGATGCTCCGTTATCGGCCAAAGGGTATTTGAAATCAAAACCTCGCTTTCTCTAAAAATTTGGGACGACACGGAGGTCGTCCCTCCAAGTTTACGCTCCGGCTATCCCACGCGCATCTTCTCGATGGTAGCCGTGGTGGAGCGGCCTTCGACCATTTCGGCAAGGACGACTCGGCCGCCGTGGGCCTCCACGATGTCGCGGCCACTCACATAGTGCGCCCAGTCTTTTCCCTTCACCAAAACATCGGGGAGGATTCGGGCAATGAGGTCGCGGGGCTCGTCTTCGTCGAACAAAACCACATAGTCCACCACGCGGAGGGAACCGAGGACATAGGCGCGGTCTTGCTCCGGATTCACAGGGCGAGTGGGGCCTTTCGCGCGGCGGACGGAATTGTCGCTGTTCAAGCCGACGACCAGGGCATCGCCTTGCGAGCGGGCGAAGGCGAGGTAGTCGGCATGGCCACGGTGGAGGATGTCGAAACAGCCGTTGGTGAAGACGAGCGTCCTACCTTCGCCGTGAAGACGATCCCGCTCGACGCGCATAGCGGCGGGGTCAAGGATTCGCGGGAGGAATTGGGGAAGCGTTTGCAGAGTGTTCACGCGACATGCAAGAAGGCCGGCATGGTTTCCTTGGGCGACTCCTCGCTTTGGCGGCGGCTTTCTTCGATGCGGCGGAGGTAAAAATCCAGCGCGGGGTCGGGAATCCCGGTGATGCGGGCTTTGGTGAACTCGTGGACGGCTTTGTCCCATTGTTTCTCGCGGAAGTGGAGGACACCGGTCCAAAAATGGTCGCGGCTGCGCTCCCGCTCGGGCGAGAGGCCGTGCTTGGGGGCGAGGATTTCGTAAATTTCCACACGGCGGCGGCGGGCGCTGACCTTCAGGATTTCAATGGGGCGCACTTCCAGGAAATCCGCAGCGGGGCCGTAGGCGTCGGGGCCGATCAAAATCCTGGCCCCGTAGGAAGAGCAGGCCGCGCAGAGGCGCCGGGCGAAATCCACGGCCGGCCCCGCGACACTGTAGCTGCCGAGTCGGGTGCCGCCGAAAACTCCCGCGACAATCTCGCCGGAATCGAGACCCATGCGGACATCAAGTCGGCGCTGCCAGCGGGCGTCGCATTCCTTGTTGAGTTCATCGATGCGGTTGGCCAGATCGATCGCGGCACGGCAGGCACGGGAGGCATGGCGCTCGTCGGCAAGCGGTGCCCCGAAGACCACGCGGAGGCACTCGCCGTTGCATTCATCGAGATAGCCGCCGGATTCCACGAGGTAGTCGGAGGCGGCCTTGAGATAAAAATTCGTGATCGCCGTGTAGTCGGCGGGCGAGAGAAGTTCCATCAACTCCCCGTGGTTCTGGACGGAAACCACGAGGACTGTCGCCTGGACTTTCCGGCCGGGAAAACTCGATTCGAAGGGCGAATCCAATATCTCCCCGAAGCCGGTGCGGGAGAGCCTTTGTCCAAAAAGGGACTCGAGGGTTTGCTTTCGCGAACCGATCCGGGTGCGAACCCAGATCAAGCCGAGCCCCCCGCTGCAAAGAACCGCAAAAACCGGCAGGACGGGCGAAAAAAACTGGCCGTAGATCGAAACCACCAAGGCCCAGGTGCAGAGCAAAATCGCGGATGCGGCAGCGATTAAAATCCTGAGGGCGTTGCGCGTGATGTCGAGCGTCGTCCAGGCAATGCCGAAAGCGAAAACCAGAGTGACGACAATCGGCGGCCCCCACAGCGGACGGCCATCGAGCGGGATGTTCAGGGACTTGATCAATGCGGCATCGATCGGTTTGCACAGGCCGGTGGCGAGCAGCAGCATCGCCAGGGCGCTGGAGATCGCGCCCAGGATGGCTGCGGCTTTCAGGGTTCTCATGGTTGTTCGTCGTTCGTGCGGTGGGAGGCCACGACCCACCGGCTCAAGACGCGGTCCGGCGACTCGACCGCCTCGGCGGGAATCTCGAAATCGGCTTGGCCGCTGTTCCGTTGGATCAGGCCCAAGCCGAATTCATAATCCTTGAAAAGCCCCTCGCACAAGTCGCGAGCGGAAATGTTTTTCTCCACCGCCTTGCGAAGGATCGCCTCGACCGCCTCCGGTGAAAAACGGAACTGGAATCCGTGTTGCTCGCCAAAGCGTTCGGCGAACTGTGCGACGACCATGCGTTGCGCCTGACGGGCCTCCGCCTCGCCGGCCTGGAGCAAATGCTCGATGGCAGCGTCGGGATTCTCCAAAACGGCGGGCGTCACCTCGAGCGTTCTCACCGGGCTGCCGGGCAGGCGGTATTTGAATTCGCGCAGGAGCCGCTCGCAAACCGTCATCAAGCCGCGCGCGCCGGTGTTCTCGCGGACGGCGAGCGAGGCGATCCGGCGCAGGGCCTCGTCGGAAAAAACCGCCTCGATCCCGTAGGCGGCAAAGGCCCGTTCGTATTGGCGGATCAGGCTGCCCTCGGATTGTTTGAGGATGTCGAAAAGGTCGTTCCCGGCGAGACTCTCGCAGACCACCCGCACGGGAAGTCGACCGATGAATTCGGGCTCGAGGCCGTAATCCACAAAGTCGCGCGTGCCCGCGAGCCGCATCAACTCGGCAGGCGAATCGGTCGCCGCCGCCGGATCGGCCCCGAAGCCGATCCCGGATTTTTTCAAGCGGCGGGAAACAACACCCGTCAACTTGTCGAAGGCCCCGGAGACGATGAAAAGGATGTGCCGGGTGTTGATGGATTCGCGGCTGACCTTGCCTCGTTTCTGGAATTCCAGCGCGGCCTGGATTTGAGATTGCAGGTCGTTTCCGCCGCGCAGGCCGACCTCGGTTTCCTCCATGAGCTTGAGGAGGGTCGTCTGGACGCCGCGGCCGCTCACATCGCGGCCGACCGCCTCGGAAGCGGTGGCGATCTTGTCGATCTCGTCGATGTAGATGATCCCGTATTGCGCGAGGGCCACATTCCCCTCGGCCTTCTGCACCAACTCCCGCACGAGATCCTCGACATCGCCGCCGACATAACCGGTCTCGCTGAATTTCGTGGCGTCGGCCTTCACAAACGGCACGCCGATGAGGTCGGCGACATGTTTGACGAGGTAGGTCTTGCCGACACCGGTCGGGCCGGCGATGAGGACATTCTGCTTGGCGTATTCGAGCGGAGGCGCGCCGGCCTCGCGGGAGGCCATCATGCGGGCGTTGTTGTAGTGGTCGCAGACGGCGATCCCGAGAACCTTCTTGGCGTCGTCCTGCCGGATCACGAAGCGGTCGAGATGCGCCTTCACCTCGCGCGGGGTGAGGCGGAAATCCAGGATGGCCGGAGGGATCTTGTCGGGAGGTTGAACGGGCGTCTCTGGTTTTTCCGAGGACACTCCCGGGGCGGCGAAGGTCGTCCGAAGGAGTTCCTGCAGGCGGCGCTGCATTTGTTCCGGAGTGGGAAGCACGGGATCGCTCATGGCGTTTTGTATCGGCCATGCGGGTCGGCTGTGCAAGCGCGTCCACGAAACCACGCTCGCGGATTGCGCCCCGACCACGGAAGTGCTTTGCTCGCGCACCTGCCAGATTTCCCCTTTGCCATTTCCCAACATCATGCTCGAGATCACCGACATTTCACTGTCCGTCCCCGCCCCGGATGGGGATCGCACGCTTCTTTCCAATGTGTCCGCACGGTTTCCCCTCGGGCACTTCGGCGCCATCATCGGCCCCTCGGGCTGCGGTAAAACCACCCTTCTGAAACTCGTGGCTGGAATCGCCGACGGCGAGGAGGAGGGCACGATTTTCTGGAAGGGACGCGATCTCGAAAAGGACGACTTCCTCGCCACCGAAATTTCGTATGTTCCACAATTCAGCATCGCCCACGAGGAGTTGACCGTTCGGGAGTGCGTGGATTTCGCGCACCGCCTCCGCGTGAGGGACCCGAAAGACGGCTCACGCTTCGATATTGTGGATCAACTCCTCGCGGAAGTCCGCCTGGACGAAGTCGCCGACCAGCAGGTGAAGGTTCTCTCGGGCGGCCAGCGGCGTCGGCTCGCGCTCGCGATGGAGTTGACGAGCCAGCCCGAGATCCTTCTTTGCGACGAGGTGACAAGCGGCCTCGATCCCCGCTCGGAGGACGAGATCGTGAAGCTCCTGCATGGCCTCTCCCGCCAAAAAAACCGGCTTGTTCTGTCGGTGACCCACAGCCTGGAGCATTTGAAACTCTACGATTCTGTTCTCGTCCTCTACCGGGGCGTCGTGGCCTACCACGGCCCGTCTGAGTTTCTCGCCCACTACTTCAGCGTGGATTCCCCCGACAAGCTCTACGAACGGCTCGAACTCCGCCAACCCGGGGAATGGGCGGCGTCCTGGAAAAAACACCAGGAGGCGATCGAAAAAGCCGCCGAGCCGGATTCCCTACCGGAATCGACCAAAACCGATCCACCCGTGGAATCCCCGGACGCTCCCCCGGCTCATGAACTGCCGTCGCCGGCCAGCCAATTCCTCGCCCTTCTCGAGCGCCGGATTTTGATTTTTTCGCGGAGCCGCTCGCAGATCTTGCTTCAGCTCGGCCTGGTCCTTGGATTTCCGATCCTCGTGGCGGTGTTCGCCTGGAACGGGCTGCCCGCGGTAATGAATCTCAGCATGGGCCTGGATCTGGATGTCATGCGCCAACTCGACGAGGCGCGGGAGTTTTTGATCCAATCCAGCAAGGTCGGCAGCCTTGTCTCGGGCATTGTGATGTTCCAAGTGATCCTTCTCACACTCATGGGCGCTAACAATTCCGGCCGCGAGATCGCCGCCGAGCGCCGGATCCTGGAAAAGGAAAAACTCTCCGGCCTGAACACCGCCGCATATGTCGCCAGCAAGGCCGCGTTTCTTTTCGTCCTCGTCCTCGCGCAATCGCTGTGGATGGGATTTTTCATTCATACGGTCTGTGGTTTCCCGGGCGATTTCGGAACCCAACTCGCATTGCTCGTGCTGGTGAACGCCGCAATGACCTCGATCTGCCTGGGGGTTTCCAGCCTGATGTCCAGCGCCGAGCAGGCCTCGCTGGTTTCGATTTATCTCGTCGGATTCCAGCTTCCCCTCTCGGGTGCGGTGCTGGCCCTGCCCGCGCTCCTTGGCGACGCCGTGCGGCCTTTCATTTCCGCGTATTGGAGCTGGTCGGGCATTCTGCAAACCCTCAAAAGCGAACGCTACTACGACATCGTGCAAACCGTGGCCCAAAGCCCGCTCAGCCCATTGTCGCTGTGCCTCTGGGTTCTTGTGGCACACATCGCCGCCGGGCTTTTCACCGCCTGGATCGGATGCGAAAAGCGTCAACTCGGATGATGATCGAAAATTTTTCCACTCGAACGAGCGGGGATTTCGCCAGCGAGGAAACCCGCCAACTCGCGCCCTGGGCGGTTCCACCGAATGGATCCGGCGGTCGCGTCCACTCCGAACCGGCGCACGGTTACCGCTCGGAAATTCAGCGCGACCGCGCCCGCATCATCCACAGCACCTCCTTCCGGCGCCTCGACGGCAAGACGCAGGTTTTCCTCAACGGCTCCGGCGACCACTACCGCACACGGCTCACCCACACGATCGAGGTCGCCTCGATCAGCCGCACCATCGCGCGGGCGTTGCGCTTGAACGAGGATTTGGCCGAGGCGATCGCCCTCGCCCACGACCTCGGGCATCCGCCCTGCGGCCATCGCGGGGAGGAGGAGCTACACCGGCTTTTGAAGGGGCACGGCGGATTCGACCACAATGTCCAAAGCCTCCGCGTCGTCGAAGTTCTCGAGGAAAAATACCCGGGGTTTCCGGGTCTCAACCTCACTTGGGATGTGCGCGAGGGCATCCAAAAACATGCCGACGGCTACATTTTCCCCTCGACGGACCAACGCTACCCCTCCCCTTCGCTGGAGGCGCAAATCACCGATCTGGCCGACGAGATCGCCTACTCAAGCCATGACCTCGACGATGGTCTGGACTCCGATCTCCTCTCCCTCGAAACGCTCCAAGAGGTTCCCCTCTGGGAGCACGCCGTGAACGCCGCCCGGGCGGAATGCCCCGCCCTCGACATCGAGCGCTACCGGGGGTTTGTGATCCGGTGTCTGGTGAACCATCTCGTCGACGACTTGGTTCGGCAGACTGCGGACAACATCTCCGGAGCAAAAATCCAAACCCTCGACGACATCCGCAACCACACCGGCCGATTGGCCTCCTTCAGCAAACAAACCCGCCAGAACCTCTCGGGCTTGCGCCGCCATTTATTCCAAAACCTCTACCACAGCCCCGAGGTCGCCGGGGCCAACGAGGCTGCGGCGCGGATGATTTCCGGTCTTTTCGGCTTTCTGGTTGAAAATCCACACAAACTCGGACGCAAAGCCCGCAACCGCATCGAGCGCGATGGACTCCACCGAAGCCTGGCCGACTACATGGCTGGCATGACTGACCGATATCTGCGTCTCCAGCACCAAGAACTTCTTGGGTGACCCCTCAAATCGCTTCCAAAGGGAAAAAAAACTTGCTGCCGACACAGGGCATAGCGAAGTTTGGAAGGACTTGATGGAGATCATCCGCCATTTCGACTCTGCCCGCCGACTTCCCGTTTCCAGCCTCGCGGGTCAAGGCCGCTAAGTTTCATTCCCCATGCCTCGCGCCAATACCCGACCGTCCCTTGATATCCTCATCCAGTGCCCGGGATCGCACGGCGTCATTCCCGACCATGTTCACGAACAGGCCTCGGCGCTGCACGATCTTGGAATCAAGGTGCTTGTTCTCTGTTGCCCCGCCTACATCCGCTCCCGGGCCGCCGCCTACCCGACGCATGCCTGTATGCTCGAGGGGGCCACGACGGTGCGCACAAACGCGCTTTCCCGCAAGCTCGGCAAGGCGTTTCAGACCATTCGCAACCAACTTCGTTTCGCTTGGGAGGTTTATAAAAACCGGCCGACCCTGGTGCTGACGGCGAGCCATGTGGACAGCCAGAGCCCGCTCTGGGTGTGGCCGCACCTGATGATGGTTTTTCTTCACAAGACCATCTACGCGATGAATCTGCACTTTGCCCATCGCGACCACCACCTCGGCCCGAAATGGTGGCAGAAACTCGGTGGCCATCTGGCGTTCAAACCGTTCCGGATCGCCGTGGCGCACAAGCGACTTCCCGCTCCCAACATTCTTCCGAAGTTCATCCGCGCCGTCGAGGTGCCTATCGGACCGGAGAAAACTGTCCAAATCCGCGACAATCCCAAAAAAATCCGGAAACAATGGAAGATCCAACGGGGGAAAAAGGTGTTCCTCGCCTTTGGACACATCCGCAACCACAAGAATCTCGATCTCGTTATTCGCGCGTTGTTGGAAAATCCTGATGCCGCCCTGGTTGTCCTCGGCCGGGTTTCGAACCACCGCGACCGCCCCCTCAAATACTACCAAATGCTCGCCGACGATCTGGGATTGTCGAAGCGAGTTTACATCAGCGACGAGTTCGTGCCCGACGAAAAGCGCAAGAGCTTTTTTGAAGCTGCGGATTTCATAGTTTCCACCTACTCGGGCGGCTTCCACTCGCAGACCGCGACGCTCGCCACGGCGGCGGAAGCCCGTCGGCCTGTTCTCGCCTCCAGCGGCACAAGTCCCATGAGAGATCTCGTGGAGCATTTCGGACTCGGGGTTTTTGTCGAACCGGATTCCAGCGAAGCCGTGGCCGATGGAATGGCAACGCTTTTACACGGCGATCTCCCCGAGGCGAACTGGGAGGGCTATCAAGCCCACGCGACTTGGCAGACAAATGTCACCCGCATCCTCGAGGCCGCAGCGGATTTTGTGGCGGGAAGACCCACACCTGTCCGCCAATTCGAGGGGCTCGAGGACGAGGCAGTGCCCCGTCCCAAACTACTCAGTGCGAGAGCCCTGCTTCCTGCCAAGCCTCAAAAAGCCTCCAAATCCCCAAAAAATACCGCTCCCCAAACCCGCCCAGCGGCCACGAAAAAACCCGCCAAGCCGACTGCCGCCCCGGATACGCCTGCAGCCGAGGAAAAACCCGCCGAACTCAAAAACCGTCCTGCGTCGAGGAAAAAGCCCGTTAAACG
>CAYOGR010000007.1:0-3342 GCA_964403605.1 uncultured Chthoniobacter sp. | reverse complement strand
AAAAACCCGCCGAACTCAAAAACCGTCCTGCGTCGAGGAAAAAGCCCGTTAAACGCCTCGCAGCCTCCAAGCCGGTCGCCGTCCCTCCCGAACCGGTGGTGGTTCGGGCAAATCCCGCTTCGCCCGCGCCCGTCGCGAATGCGGAAAATCCCCAAACAGTTTTCCCCGGCTTTGAAAATATCTCGGAATCCCCGGCCAAGACTCCCGCGAAGGTCAATGGCTTGAACGGCCACGCTCCCAAGGCGACCAAATCTGCCATCGAGGAGAAACCCAAGACTCGCCGGGGCCGCAAACCCCGTTCGCGGGTTTCCACTCTGGATTCCACCATCCAAAACGAACCCGCCGGGGCCATCGCGGTGTGATTGCTGCGGGTTTTCCGAAAATCGAAGACTGGTTCTCCTTCAGCCTTCCCGATTTTTCGTATGCTTTCCTGAGTATTTTGCTCGAGGGCGTGCCTTTCATTCTTTTCGGCACACTGCTCTCCGGCCTGATCGACCAATTCCTACCGTCGCGCGTGATGACACGCCTCATTCCACGGAGCGCCTTCCTGGGTATCTGCCTAAGCGGCTCACTGGGAATGATTTTCCCGATGTGCGAATGCGGCATTGTGCCGGTGATCCGGCGCCTGATCGCCAAGGGCCTGCCGGTCTCGAACGCCATCGCCTACATGCTCGCGGCCCCAATCGTGAATCCCATCGTGGCCGTCAGCACCTATGCCGCCTTTCGCGGCCAGGGCGCGGAGGAGTTCACCCTGCTGCGTCTCGGCCTCGGCTACTTTGTCGCCGTGTTGGTCGGATTCGCCGTGCTGAACCTCCCGCTCGCCGCCGTGCTTCGAAAAAACATCCTGGCTGGACTTGCAAATCCGCCGACCGACCAGGACAACCGCCCGGCCCCTCTCGCTCGACGCCTCGTCGGGGCGATGGATGCCGGTGTGCGGGATTTTATGGATGTCATGGTTTATTTCATCCTCGGCGTCGCCGTGGCATCGGTCTTCAGCACGGCGGTGAACCAGGAACTCTTCCTGCCGCTGGCGCTGAACGACTGGCTGGCCGTTCCCTCGATGATGACTCTCGCGGGCATCCTCTCGCTTTGCAGTTCCTCGGACGCCTTCATCGCGGCGACCTTCGTCACATTCCCGGCGGTTGCAAAACTCGCCTTCATGGTCTTCGGTCCCATGATGGATTTGAAACTCCTGTTCATCTACAGCGCGGTTTTCACCAAGCGGTTTGTCTTCGGCCTGGCGGTGGGACTTTTCGTCCTGATCGGGCTTCTTTGCGTTCGTCTTTCGGTAATCGGCCTATGAACCCGACCGCCTCCCGAGTTTGTTCCTCCGGCGTCCTGATGGTTTGGGGCATGGTGCTCCTCTACTTCCAGCTCTCGGGCCGCATCGCCTCCTACCTCCATCCCGCCTTCCATCCCTATGTGGCGATTTCGGGGGGCGTTCTGGTTTTTCTTTCAGTCGCCATGATGCTCACCTTCCCGAAGGAGGATTCCCACAAGTGCGGCGATTTTTGCGACGAGCACGGGCACCCCAGGGGACCGTTTTCCGGCGGAGTCGTCTCTCTGCTCATCCTGATCGTGCCGTTGCTGGGAGCCACCAAAATTTCTCAGAGCAGCTTCGGCGCGACCATGGTCAAGAACCGCGGCGTGGTAAGCGATATCGCCGACCTGCCGGGTTACACGCCCGCGTTCGAGCCGGCCTTGCCAAACCCCGACGGCTCCATTGGCGAATCCACGATGCTCGACCCTTCGCTTTACCTCCAAAAAAACGATTCCGGCCAAATCCTCGCCGAGGTGATCGATCTTGTTTACGCAGCGGGCGATCCCGACCTGCGCGGCGATTTTGAAAACCAGGAGGTCGAACTCATCGGCCAATTCCTCCCCGCGCGCACCGACAATCCCGAGGGCGACCGCTTCCGTCTGGTGCGGATGTTCGTGATGTGTTGCGCGGCCGACGCCAGGCCGGTTGCTGTTTCCGTTCAGGAAAAAGGCGCGTCCGCTTTTCCTGAAATGACCTGGGTGAAGGTTCATGGCAAGGTCTCCTTTCCGCTGGAGGGTGGTCGCCAGACCCCCCTCGTTGTTGCCGACTCCGTCACCGAAACCGAACCACCCCGCGAATCGTTTTTTTATTGAGCCTATGAAACCCTTGCTTCCCGTCGCCGCCCTCGCCCTTCTCGCCCTCACCCTCCAAGCCCGGGCCGACTTGCAGGGCGCCTGGATCTCCTCCGTGCATAATATCAACTTCCCCTCGAAAAAAGGCCTGTCCGTGGAAGTTCAAAAACAGCAAGCCAACCAACTTCTCGACGCCGCCAAGTCCGCGGGCCTGAACGCCGTCATGCTTCAAGTCCGCCCGGAGAGCGATGCTCTTTACGCCTCCAGCCTCGAACCATGGAGCCGGTATCTCACCGGCACGCAGGGAGCGAACCCCGGCTACGATCCCCTCGCCTATTTCATCGCCCAAGCGAAGGCGAGGGGCTTGGCGGTTCATGCCTGGATCAACCCCTACCGCGCCGGAGCGAACGCCTCCCACCCCCGCTCCCCGAGCCACATCAGCCGCCGCTACCCGCAGTATTGCTATAAAATCGGCTCCGTTCTCTGGATGGATCCCGGCTCGCCGGAAGTTCGCCGCCATATCAATTCCGTCGTGCGCGACCTCGTGGAGCGCTACGACATCGCCGGCGTCCACCTCGACGATTATTTCTACCCGTATCCAACCCCGAAGGGCGGTCTCCCGAATTTTCCGGATGACAAAACCTACGCAGCCTACCGTGCGTCCGGCGGCAAGCTCTCGAAAGCCGACTGGCGCCGCCAGAATGTGCATTTCCTCATCCGCGAACTCAGCCAGACCGTGCGCTCCGCGCGCCCGGGCCTGCTTTTTGGCGTCAGCCCCTTCGGCATCCACAGCCGGGAGACCGCCCCCTCGAACATCAAGGTCGGCGTCGACCAATACCACCAACTCTACGCGGATCCGGTAACCTGGCTCCGCCAGGGATGGGTCGATTACCTCTCGCCGCAATTGTATTGGAAGGACAATGGCCCGCAGTGTTTCTCCACCTTGCTGGGTTGGTGGCGGAACCCGAAGGTCAACCCCCGCGGCATCCCCATCGTTCCCGGAATCGCCCTCGACCGGATGGAGTCCCAAGGCTGGCCCTATGCTGAGATCGAACGACAACTCGCTCTCGAAAAAACCATCTCTCCGCGTCCGCAGGGCGGCTTTCTTCTTTGGAATATCGGCCCTGTTTCAAAAAACACCAAAGGCGTGATCGCTGCCATTCGGGCGCGGTGACGCCATCGAAATTATCCGCGAAATTATCCTCTTCCCATTCCGCGGAAATTTAACTA
>CAYOGR010000006.1:18359-36603 GCA_964403605.1 uncultured Chthoniobacter sp. | reverse complement strand
ACCTGCGAGGCGGGAGGAGTGTCCACTTGGGGAGTTTGATTCGCATCACCTGTCTCGCGGTTGTTATTCGCTCCATCAGGTGAGGGATTACGGAATCTCTCGGCTTCTGTCGATTGGGCTGCCGATTGTATCGCGCCGGCTTGGGTCGGGGCGGCGGCGCTGGCGGTTGAAACGGCGTTGTTGTTCACGGCTTGTGCCGTGGATCGAGGAATGAGGTCATTATTTGCGGCATTCGTGGTGGCGGAAACCACACCGCTCACGATATTGGGAGCCAAATTCGGGGATTGCGTCGTCATCGCGGATACCACTTCGGAAACCACTCGCGGTGCCAGATCTGGAGTCACTTGGAGGACGACAACGGCCGTGGCGACTTGGGCAACGAGTTTCGCCTGCGCGGGATCACCGCTCATGATCGAGAGCGCGGCATCAGCAACCGCTTGCGGGTTGCTGGCATCCACCCCGGAAAGAGATCTCACAACTTCGAGAACAACATCCGGGCTCCCTTGGATGGCGGAAAAAACCTCTTGGACATTGGCGACATCCCGGATCGTGGTGTTCAGAAGCAACTGGCGCTCGGCGGAAAGGGGTGTTGTGGCCAGACCCTCCAATCGCACATTTCCGGCTTGGACAATCCCATCGACATTCATGCCGAAGCCTCCCTGGACTTGAACGGAGCGGGTTCCCTCCTGATTGCGGAAATCCACGCGGCCTGTGGAGACATCGAGATTTCCACGGAACCTGTTCGAGCCGGGGCCACCCACGGGCTGAATGGTAAATCTCCAGATGGTTCCACGAATCCCCGCAACGCCGATCGGAGTCGTGATTTCCATTTTCGATCCAGGTTTGAGTTTCTTGGACTCTCCGATCATCGTGCCGAAATTCAGTTCAAACTTGGTAGCCGACTCCGTGGGTTCCGAAGGGAGTTTATTCCAAGCCTCCTCGCTGGAATCGAGCGCCGTCAGCACCGCCTCGTCCGCACCGAATTCTTGAACTTCTTTTTTCCGAATCGCGGCACCATTCGAAAAAACGAACTCGTAGGCGGCTTGCTCGAATTCGGCGATGGAGAAGCTCGAGTTTTCTAGAATCTGGAAAAATGCCCCATTGGAAAGGGCGAGGTTCGCCTGGGCTCCCGGGCCGGTCAGGATCGTTCCCTCGACGGGGATTCGATCCCCTTTTTGGGCTGGTCGCGGGGCTGCTCCCGGCTTGTCGATGATTTGCACCGGACCGGCCGCATCCACGATCACCGTGATGCCGGGCTTGCGATCGGATGTGGCGCCGTCCTCCACCTGTTCGGAATCGGAGGTTTGGGCAAAAAGGGTCGTGAGGCAAAGTGAAGCGAGGGCAAGGGCTGCCAGGAACTGCAAAAGAAAGGTGGGTCGGTGGTGCATCATGTTCTAGAACGGGGTGATTCGCAGGAAGATGGTGTTGGTTTTTCTGAACCGCAATAAAAAATTCTCTGGCACGACCCGGAGGGGTGGCGTTTCAGTTCGGTGAAGGAATTTTTTTGAGGAATTTGTCGGGATTGTTCAGGAACTCCGCTTTGCACTCACGGCAGCAGACCTTGACCTCCTGATCGTTGTGAATCACCGAAAGAGGCGTGCGGGCGGCCTCCAACTCCTCGTCGGAAACGATGCAGGTTTGGAGGGGGTAGGGCTTTGCCTCTCCGGCGGTGGCTTCGCCCAAGAGTCCGAGGGCGGGCAGGAAAATGGCGAGGAGGATTTTCTTCATGGTCCGGCAAGGCCGTTGCGACAGGCTACTCCAAGCGTCGGAGACGGGAAAAGCGGGTTTTTGCGATGTGGGCATTTTTTCTCCGGGGCGTCAAAAAATTTTCCGGCATTTGAAAAAACGCACCGTCCCTTCTCGCAAAAAATTTGCATTTAAGGCTTGCGTAACGCAACCGACTTGCATTTAAGAACGGGCTTCCATTATGAAAAAAATCCATCTCACACTATTGGCGTTGGCTGGCGGCATGATGATTTGCGAGGCCCACGGGCCCGGGCATTCCCATCGCAACCAGAGTGCGGAAGTCGGCCAATTCCTCGACGAACAAGGCCCGTCTCCCGTGGCGGGAACCCCATCGGCCGGCGCGGTGTCCCCCACCGGAAAATCCTTCAAGGAGCCTTTGGTTGAAAAATCCGGGCCGGATTGGGGTGCCTCTCTGACTACTGGTTGGGAAAGCCGCCACATCCATTATGGCGTGAACGAAACCGGCAACGGCGGAGCTTGGACGACCGAAGCAGCGGTCTTCATCGATAACCTCGCGTTCTCGGCTTGGAGTGGATTCGGGCTCGGCAACAATTTCGAGGAATGGAATTTCACAGCCTCCTACTATGTCGAGGCCGGACCGGTGTTTTTCATTCCCGGTTACAATTTCCGCTACGCGCCCGGCTATGCGGAGGAGGGTCACGACCACGGGGGACACGAGCATGACCACGGGCATGGCCATGAGCATGAGGAAGAGCATGGGCACGAAGAGGAGGGCTCCTCGCACGCCCATCTGCTCTACAACAACGAGCTTTTCGCCGTTCTTGGCACAAACGCGATCCCTTACATCACACCCAGCGCCGCGTTCATCTGGAATCTCAACGACGCGCCCGGAGGTTTTCTGGAATTCCGCATCGATGGGGAGGTGCCGGTCTGGAAGGACATCGTGACCCTCGATCCCTACGCGCTGCTGGGCCTGAACTTCGGCTACAACACGACGGATTCCTATGGCTGGAACAACTTCCAATTCGGCCTGCAGGGAAATTGGCAGGTCACGAAACTCCTCACCGCTTTCGCGGGGGTGAATTACAGCGTGGCGATGACCGCTCTACAGGACATCGACCAAGGCAACGAGTTCTGGGTGAATGCCGGCGTGAGCGTGGGCTTCTGAGGCAAAACTCAGGAAGCCTTCGCGGCGATCGCTCCGGCGGTTTTGACGATATGGGCGGCGATTTTATCGAGAGGCAGGATGCTTTCGACGGCGCCCATTTCCACCGCCACGCGCGGCATGCCATAGACGACGCAGGTCTTCTGGTCTTGGGCAAATGTCCTCGCCCCGCCTTGGCGCAGCTTGAGCAGCCCGGCGGCGCCGTCCTCACCCATGCCGGTGAGAAGCCCCGCCACGGCGCGGCGACCGACCAGCGGCGCGGCGGACTCGAAAAGCACATCCACCGAGGGTCTGCAAAAATGGATTTTCGGCCCCTGCTTGAGAGAAACCCCGTAGCCGGAGTCGCCGCTTTTCCTGAGAACGATGTGGAAGTCCCCGGGCGCGAGAAGTGCCGTGCCCCGACGGAGGATATCGCCCTCGCGAGCCTCCCGAACCTCGCATTGGGAGACATCGTTGAGCTTCTTGGCGAACGCCCCGCTGAAGGCGGACGGGATATGCTGGACGATTAGAATCGGCGGCAGGTTGCCGGGTAGCATCGACAAGACATCCTTAAGCGCCTCGGTGCCCCCCGTGGATGCCCCGATCAAAATGATCTGGCGCGGGTCGTAATACGCGGCGCCTGTGATCGGCGCCGCCGGAGAGGAGGGAGCGGCGAGGGGTGCCGCGGGCAGGTGGCTGGCAAACCGGCGCGCCCCGGCGGCGGCTTTCACCTTGGCGATGAGTTCCGGTGCCATCTCCCTTGTGACAAGGCTGCTGCTCGGTTTTCCCATCACATCGATGGCCCCGGCGGCGAGCGCGTCGAGGGCCATTTGGGATCCGCGGGTGGAAAGCGAACTCAAAATGATCACCGGAAGCGGATGGTGCTTCATAATGAGTTTGAGAAAGGTGATGCCGTCCATTTTGGGCATCTCGATGTCGAGGGTGATGACATCGGGCTCGAGGCTGAGTATCAAATCCCTCGCGGCATAGGGATCCGGCGCGCTGCCCACCACCTCGATCCCCGGATCGGCGGCAAACAGGTCGGTGAGAATTTTGCGGACAATGGCCGAGTCGTCGACAATCAGAACCTTGGTTTTTTTGGGAAACATGAAGATCGCGGGAAAATGAGGAGTGGAAAGGATGCCTCCCGAATCCGGTGCTTTGCAAGCCCGCTTCGTTTATTGAAGCACACCGAGCGACCGCAACCGGCCGCGTTCCCAGGCGAAAATCTCGCGGCTCACGGGATGGTTCGAGGAGAGGTAGTTTCCGATGATTGTCTCGGCGAGGCGCAGGTGCGTGTCGTCCTGGCGGGAAAAAACGAGGACTTGGTTGCGGTTCGGAATCGCCACCAGCAGGTCGGGACCGAGCGTGTTGCGGAATGTCTCGCCGAACTCCGGGGCGAGCACGCACGAGGCCGTGAGTGGATCGGGCGACTCGATCGCGGCGTGGCGGATCACGCCGTTTTTGTCGCGGAGGAAAGCGGGCTCCATCCGTGCCAGCGTGGCGGAGGCGGTTTTGAGGGCCTCGCTGCGGATTTGATCGAAAGTCATATGAACCGATTTTTTCTGCTCGCGCGTGAGCGGTTCGATTTGGCCGTCCACCACGCGGGCGATGGCCAGTGTGGTGCGTTGCGAGCCTTCAATGGGCCGTCGCATCTTGTGGTCCATGAAGGATGGCTCGACCGCGAGAATCCATTGGTCGGCGAGGGCGGCGGGCAGCGCCAAAAGCCAAACCGCCCAGACGCACAAGGCGCTTGGGATTTTTCCAAAAGCTCTGATAAGGATGGCGGGCATCATGATTGCGTTTCTCGAAGGAATCCTGGCCGAGTCGCTGCCGACCCAGATCGTGGTCAATGTCCACGGCGTCGGGTATCAAGTGCTCATCCCGATATCAAGTTTCGAGCGGTTGCCGCAGGTGGGCTCGCCCGTGAAAATCCTCACCCACCTCGCCGTGCGCGAGGATGCGCATGTGCTCTACGGGTTTTTCACGGCGGGCGAGCGGGATCTCTTCCGCCTGCTGCTGAATCATGTCACGGGCGTGGGCCCGAAAATCGCACTCTCGGTGTTGAGCGGGCTGTCGGTCGATATGTTCAAATCCGCGGTGGTGGCGGGCGACACGGGCACGATTTCCAAGATCAGCGGCGTGGGCAAAAAAACCGCCGAGCGGATCGTGCTCGAGTTGAAGGACAAGGTCGGCGTGGCCGCCGAGTGGGAGGCTTCGAGTGCAAAAAATGCCCCGAGCGAGGACGACATCCGGCTCCATGATGCCGTGCTGGCGTTGATCTCGCTCGGCTACAAGCAGGTCGAGGCCCACAAGGCGATCCGCGCCGTGATGAAGGCCGGCGATGGCACGCCCACCGCCGAGGAACTCGTCCGCCAGGCGCTCAAGGTGCTTTCATGAGTCCGCTGGAAACCGCGCGCGCCGTTCATGCCGCCCTCCCGAATGGCGGGCTTTTTCATGAAAAGGAATGGCGCATCGCGCCCGCCCCCTTTGCGCTGCCGGAGGGAATGGCCGCCGAACTCGAAAAGCTCGGATACCGCCTCACCCTCTTCCTGCGCGCCTGCGATCTTCTTTACCGCCAGAGTGTGAAAGGCCGCCAGCCCGCCTGGGTGGCCGAACTCCTCGATGCCGGAAAGCCGGCCGAGCTGGTGGAGCTCCAGCGCGAGCACGGCATCGCAGGCGATATTTCAAAGGTCATTCGCCCCGACCTTGTGCTCACCGACGACGGCTTCGCCATCGCGGAAATCGACAGTGTTCCCGGCGGCATCGGCCTCACCGATTGGCTCAACAAAACCTACGCGGATCTGGGTTGTGAGGTTTTGGGCGGTGCGGACGGGATGCTGCGGGGCTTTGCGGAGATTTTTCCCGGCGGCGACATGGTCGTCTCGGAGGAGGCGGCGACCTACCGGCCCGAAATGCAGTGGCTTTCGGAGCGCCTGAATGCCGCCTATTCGCAAAACGGCTCGTGGCGCGTGAGCGATGCAAATCCTCGCCCGGACTGGCCGGCGAGGGTTTACCGTTTTTTCGAACTCTTCGATCTCGCCAATGTTCCTGCCGCTCCGGGCCTGATGGATCGGCTGCGCACCAAATCGATCGAGGTCACCCCGCCGTTCAAGCCCGCGCTGGAGGAGAAGCTCTGGTTCGCCCTTTTCTGGCTCAAGCCGCTCGAGGAGTTTTGGCGGTGCGAGTTGGGGGAGCGGGCGTTTTTGGCCCTCCAGAAAGTCATTCCCTACACCTGGCTCGTCGATCCGGCCCCGCTTCCCCGCCATGCGGTGCTGCCTCGGCTCGAGGTGCAGAGTTGGAAAGAGGTGGCTGGCTTCAGTCAGAAGCGGCGGGATTTTGTCCTGAAGATCAGTGGCTTCTCCGAGCGCGCCTGGGGATCTCGGGGAGTTCTGGTCGGTTCCGACATGCCGCAACCGGAATGGAAAGCCGCTTTGGAAAAAGCGCTCGCGGAGTTTCCGACCCAACCGCACATCCTCCAAGTCTTCCGCCACGGCCGATTGTTCGACGCCGAGTTCTGGCGACCCGGCGAGGAACGCCTGCAATCGATGCGCGGCCGTGTGCGCCTCTGCCCGTATTTTTTCGTCGGGGAAAAGTCCACCTCCCTCGGCGGCGCGCTCGCCACGATCTGCCCGGACGATAAAAAACTCCTCCACGGCATGCGCGACGCGATCCTCGCCCCCCTGCTCGATGCGGGTCGAAAAAAAATCTGAAAAAAAGTATTGCGGTGTCCGGGGAGGTGTGGGATTGTGATCGCGTTCTGGGGGGAACAGCAGGCCGTCGCAGCAATCGTTGCGGCGGCCTGCAACTTTTATGGGGTTCGTGAATCGGCCAGCCGATCGATCCGTTTCCTGAACAACTCCGCCGTCCGAGCCAGGGCTTCTTCGAATGAAATGTCCGCGTCGATTTCCTGACTCAGGCTGGTCATTTCCACGCCCGCAAGGCCGCAGGGGGTGATATGGTCGAAAGCCCGGGTGGACTCGCGGGTGATGTTGATGGCAAATCCATGCATCGAAATCCATTTCCGGACTCCCACGCCCAGCGAGGCGAGTTTTCGGGGGCCAACCCAGACGCCGGTAAGGCCTTCGCGGGTTTGGGCCGCGACGCCGTAGCCCGCCGAGAGTTCGATCAGCAAATCCTCCAAAAATCTCAGGTAGCGGTGGAGGTCGCGGCCGCGCCGTCCGAGGTCGAGGACGGGGTAACCGACGAGTTGGCCGGGGCCGTGGAAAGTGGCCTGGCCGCCGCGGTTGGTTTCGAAAACGGGGTGGGGGAGGTTGGGGCGCAGGCTGGAGTGGTCGCGCGTGCGGCCGATGGTGTAAACCGGCTCATGCTCGAGGAGGACGAGGGTTTCCCCGGCGCGGCCGGCTTGCAGGTCGGCGACGAGGTTTTCCTGAAGCGCGAGGGCGGCCTCGAACGACATCCGGCCCGGAGTGAGGATTTTCATCGGAGCGCGGGGAATTTCGCGGATTGAAAATGCGTGAGGCCGACGGCGATGGCGTCGGCGGCGTCGGGCGGGGGCGTGACGGTGAGGCCGAGGAGCGAGCGGATCATAAAGGCGACCTGGGCTTTCTGGGCTCCGCCGCGGCCGACCACGGCCTGCTTCACACGGCGCGGCGCGTATTCGTGGATGGCGAGCCCGTGGTGGGCGGCGGCAAGCAGAACCGCTCCGCGGGCCGATCCCAGCGTGATGGCGGTGGGAAAACTTTGGACGAAAATCACGCTTTCCACCGCCATGGCGACCGGACGGAATTGTTTGATCGCATCGCCGAGACGGGTGTGGATTTCGAGGAGGCAGCCGGCCTGGGAGAGTTTCGGCGGGTTTTTCACCACATCGAAATGGAGGCATCGCACTTTTCCAGCGGCGCGCGAGAGCACGGCGAATCCCGTGCCGCGCAGGGACGGATCGACGGCCAGCAAAATCTCCTCGGATGCCATGCCCGAAAGGATAGGGGAAAGTCCGCATCCGGTGGAAGGATTGCCTTCCACAAGTCCGGCTTCTATAAACGCTGACCCTGTCGCCCGTATGAAACCCAAGACCTCCTCTCCGGCCGTTTCGGTGGCTGGAAAAACCCTTCTGGCTGCCAACCGCAGCGAAATCGCCATCCGCGTCTTCCGCGCCGCGACCGAACTCGGCATGCGAACCGTCGCGATCTACGCGCAGGAGGACCGCTACACGATGCACCGCTTCAAGGCCGACGAGGCCTATGTCGTCGGCGAGGGCAAGGGGCCGGTCGGCGCGTATCTCGACATCGAAGGCATCATCGCCCTCGCCCGCGAGCACGGGGTGGACATGATCCATCCCGGCTACGGCTTCCTTTCCGAGAACGCCCACTTCGCCCGCGCCTGCGAGAAGGCGGGGATTGTTTTTGTGGGCCCGGACGCGAAGCTGCTCGAATCGATGGGCGACAAGACCGCCGCCCGCGCGCTGGCCCAGAAGCTGAATGTCCCCGTGCTTCCGGGCACCGAGGATCCAGTGACCGAGCGCGCCGATGCCTTGCGGATTGCGAAAAAAATCGGGTTTCCGCTCATCATCAAGGCGGCCTTCGGCGGCGGCGGGCGTGGAATGCGTGTTGTGAAGCGCGCGGAGGATTTGGCCCCGCTGCTCGACGAGGCGCAGGGCGAGGCGGGCCGGGCATTCGGCAATCCCGCCGTGTTCCTTGAAAAATACATCCCGCGTGCGAAGCACATCGAAGTGCAGATTTTGGGCGACCGCCACGGGAATGTCCTCCACCTCCACGAGCGCGACTGCTCGGTGCAACGCCGCCACCAGAAGGTTGTGGAGATCGCTCCGTCGGTGGACCTCGACCCAGGCGTGCGCCGCGACCTCTGCGAAGCCTCGGTGCGTCTCGCCTCCGGCATCGGCTACAACAACGCGGGCACGATCGAATTCCTCTACGATGTGGACAAAAAAGAGTGGTTCTTCATCGAGATGAACCCGCGGATCCAGGTCGAGCACACCGTCACCGAGCAGGTCACCGGCATCGACCTCGTGCGCTCCCAGATCCTCGTCGCCGCCGGCGCGTCGCTCCACGGGCCGGAACTCGCCCTGCCACCCCAGGAGGGCGTTCCCTGCAACGGCTTCGCCGTCCAGGCCCGCATCACCACCGAGGATCCGGCGAACAAGTTCATGCCGAACTACGGCAAGATCGTCACCTACCGCAGCGCGGCCGGTTTCGGCGTGCGCCTCGATAGCGGCATGGGCACGACCGGCAGCGTGATCACGCCGTTCTACGACTCGCTTTTGACGAAAGTCACCACGAGTGGGCAGACCTTCCCGATGGCGCTCCAGCGGATGCTGCGCGCGCTCCGGGAATTCCGCATTCGCGGCGTGAAGACGAACATTCCCTTCCTCGAAAATGTCATCCTCAATCCCGAGTTTTCGGCCGGCCGGGCAACGACCACGCTCATCGACACGACGCCGTCTCTTTTCGATTTCAAGCCCCGCCGCGACCGCGCCTCGCGCCTGCTTTCGTTCCTCGCCGATGTGATTGTGAACGGCAACCCGCAGGCGAAGGGTCACCGGATTTCCGCTCCGCTCGAAGCCGCGCGGCGACCGGCCTACGACGGCAAGCAGGCCCCGCCGCCGGGGACACGCCAGCTTTTGCTGGAACTCGGCCCGGAGAAATTCGCCGAGTGGACGCGCAAGCAGAAGCGCCTGCTTTTCACCGACACCACCTTCCGCGATGCACACCAATCGCTCCTCGCCACGCGCGTTCGCACCTACGACATGCTCGCCGTGGCCGACGCCGTTGCGCGTCGATCCTCGGAGCTTTTCAGCCTCGAGATGTGGGGCGGGGCGACTTTCGACGCCTCGATGCGTTTCCTCTACGAAGATCCGTGGGACCGCCTGCGCGAGCTTCGCGAGCGGATTCCGAACATCTGTTTCCAAATGCTCTTTCGCGGCTCCAATGCCGTCGGCTACTCGAACTACCCCCCGAATGTTGTGGCCGGGTTCATCAAGCACTCGGCCGAGTGCGGCATGGACATCTACCGGATCTTCGATTCGTTGAACGACCTCCCGAACATGCGCTCGGCGATGGAGGCGGTGCGAAAACACACGCGCGGCATCTGCGAGGGCACGGTCTGCTACACCGGCGACATCCTCGACCCCAAGCGCACCAAGTATTCTCTCAAATACTACATCGGCCTCGCGAAGGAGTTGGAGAAAATGGGCGCACACATCCTCGCGGTGAAGGACATGGCCGGCCTGTGCCGTCCCTTTGCCGCGCGCGCTCTGATCAAGGCGCTCCGCGAGGAGGTTTCGCTGCCCGTCCATTTCCACACGCATGACACGAGCGGGGTGAATTCCGCCTCGCTCCTCATGGCGGCCGAGGCGGGGGTGGATGTGGTGGATGCCGCGATCTCGTCGATGTCCGGCTCGACCTCGCAGCCGAACCTCAACAGCCTCGTCGCCGCGCTGCAAAACACGCCCCGCGACTCGGGCCTCGACCTCGACGCGCTCGAGGAATTCGCCGTCTACTGGGAGCAGGTCCGCTCGTTCTACGCGCCGTTCGACACCTCGCCGCGCACGGGCAGCGCGGAGGTCTATGTGCACGAAATGCCCGGCGGGCAGTTTACAAACCTGAAGGAGCAGGCCGCGAGCATGGGCCTCTCGCACCGCTGGCCGGAGATTGCGCGTTGCTACGCGGAAGTGAACCAACTCTTTGGCGATATCGTGAAGGTCACGCCCTCCAGCAAGGTGGTCGGCGACATGGCGCTCTTCCTTTTCACACGCGGCATCAAGCCCGCCGATGTCCTGAATCTCGAGCCCGGCACCGCGTTCCCCGAGTCGGTGAAGGACATGCTGGCCGGAGGACTTGGAGAGCCGATGGGCGGCTGGCCGAAAAAACTCGTTGAAGTCGTGCTTGGAAAATCCAAGCCGGCCAAGGCGCGCGCGCCGAAGGTCGATTTGGAGGAGGTTCACGCGGAACTCGCCGCCAGGCTCAAGCGCGAGCCGACGGAGGACGATCTTTACAGTCATCTCATGTATCCCGGGGTTTTCGCCGATTTCTCGAAAATCACGCGCGAGTTCGGTGATGTCTCGAAACTCCCGACGCCCGCGTTTTTCTATGGCCTCAAGTCCGGCGAGGAGATCGCCATCGACATCGAGCAGGGCAAGACGCTCTTCGTGAAGCTCATCAATGTCGGCGACGCCGCCAAGGACGGCCGCCGCATTGTTTCCTTCGAATTCAACGGCATGCCGCGCGAGGCCACGGCGATCGACCGCTCGCTCTCGACCAAGGCCGCCGCCCGGGCGACGGCCGACGCCTCGAAAGCCAACGAAGTCGGCGCGCCGATCCCCGGCATGGTCAGTTCGCTGGATGTCGGGGTGGGTGCCCGCGTGGCGAAGGGCGACAAGATCCTCACCCTTGAGGCGATGAAAATGCAGACCACGCTCTACGCGCCCTCTGCGGGAGTGGTGGAGGAGTTGTTTGCCAATGCCGGAGACGCGGTGGATGCCGGAGATCTCCTGGTGCGTCTGAAGGAGTGAAAACCCGGCCCGCATTGCCGGAGTGGTGCCGCCGTTCGAATCTGGGCCACGGCCTGGTGGATTCGGAGGGAGCGTGGATCTGCGTGAATCCCTCGCTTTGCCACACTCTTGATCGTGCCGCCGGGGATTTGGAGGGAAGGAAAATCGAGTCGATCATCGTGGAGTCGAGCCGCCCGATTTTCCTCAAGGCTTGGGCGGAGGTCGATTCCGGGGCGAAGCCCTCGCGTTGCATGGACATCGAATTCCACTCGCTCGATGGACGCGGTCTGTTCACGGATTTGTTCCTCACCAAATTCGACGAAGGCGCGGGCGTGATGATGGTGCAGGTGGCGAACATCACCCGCCACAGGGAGACCGAGAACGCACTGGCCAATGCGAAGCGGCGCATCCACCTCACCGCCGATGTGGCCGGAATGGGTTTCTGGGAATACAATTTCCAAACGAAAGCCCAGAATTGGGACGATGGGGTTTTCCGCATCTATGGAATCCGGCGGGAGGACTTCAGCGGGCGCTGGGAAACCTATGTGCACCCCGAGGATTTGGAGAAAGCCGAGCGCTCCGCACGGGACGCGGTGGGGAGGGGAGGCTCCGGCGAGCAGCGTTTCCGCGTTGTCCGCCCTGACGGAACCATTCGGCATGTGCATTCGATTTTCACGGTGGAGCACGATGGTGATGGCAATCCCCGAAGTCTCACGGGGGTCAATTTCGACATCACCGAGAGTGTGCTGTCGAAGGAGAACGAGGAGCGCATCGAGGTCTCGCTGCGCGTGATCTTGGACAATATGCCGATCCCTGTGCTCACAAGCCGAACCAGCGGAGCCGGGGAAATCCTCCTCCTCAACAAGGAATTCACGCGGCTTCTGGGCTACACGCCCGAGGATGCGCCGACGATCGAGGAGCTGATCGCCCTCAACTACCCGGATCCCGTCAAGCAGGCCGGGGTGGTCGCCTGGTGGCGCGGTTTGATTTCCCAATCGAGGGAAAATCCCACCCCGGCTCGTGAGGAGCCATTTATTGTGCGTGCCAAGGATGGCAGGCTTTTCGATTTCCTCGTGAACGCCACAGTGGTGGGCGACACCCTGATTTTTGCGAGCCACGACATCACCGCTCGCAAAAAAGCCGAGGCTCAGATTCTTGAGGCCCGGCAGACGCTTGAGCGGATTCTGGAAAACCTTCCCGTCGCCGTTTTGGTGCACGACATGAAGTCCCCCTACGAAACGCGGGAGTTTCTGGCCGCCAACCGCCAATTCACTGAAATGCTCGGCTACACGATGGCCGATATGCCCACCATCGGCGCTTGGATGCGCCAGGCCTATCCCGACGAATCCTACCGCAGAATGGTCGAAAATTGGTGGGTCGACTCGCTGGAGCATGCCGTCAAGGGGGCCGGATTGATTGAAAACGCGGAATTCCAACTCGTCGCCAAGGACGGTTCGCGGCACGATATTGTTTTCCAAGCCACGCTGATCGGCAGCCTTCTTGTCGTTGCCATGCGGGATGTAACGGAACAAAAAAAAACCGCCGCCGCGCTCGAGGCGGCCTACAAGACCGAATCGACCCTTCGCGGCGAGGCCGAGGCGGCTGCGAAAATGAAGGCCCGCTTCCTCGCGAATGTGAGCCACGAAATCCGCACCCCGGTCTCCGCGCTGGTGAATATTTCCCAATCCATGCTCCTGGAGAGCGAAAAACACCCTCTGCCCGGCGAGTTTCTCGAGCATCTCGAATCCGTCCGCGCCGGAGGGCAATACCTGAATCTCATCCTCACAAACCTGCTCGACACTTCCGCCACGGAGTCCGGCTACACGCCCGTGCGGCCCGCCCTTTTTTATTTGAGGGATTGGGTGGAGGACATCGGGGCCATCCTGGATCCAATCGCGCGGGGGTATTCGGCCGAAATCGTCTGGGAGTTGCCGGCGGATGAGAACGAACGCTTTGCCACGGACTCGGTGCGGCTCTCCCAAATCCTGCTCAATCTCGCGCACAACGCCGTCAAGTTCTCGAACAAACCCCGCGCCCGGGTTTGGATTTCCATTTCCCTCGTCGGGGAGGGGCGGCTTCGCTTGAGCGTCGCCGATGAAGGGCCAGGCATTCCTCCGGAGCGGATCGAAGGGCTTTTCCGTGAATTCGGACAGAGCGGAGGAGGGGACGCGCCGACCGCCGAGCGCGGCGTGGGGCTCGGCCTCGCGGTGGTGCGCCAAAACACGGCCCTGCTCGGCGGCAAAATCTCCACTCGCCCGCGCCAACCGAGCGGAATTTGCTTTGAAATTGAAATCCCCGGGATGAAAACCCCCTGACCAACCATGCGCGCCCTGATCGTCGATGACAGCAAGCCGGACCGTGCCGCCTTGCGCGGCTTGCTCGAGAGGGTCTCCGGCATCGATTCGATCCGCGAGGCGCCCTGCCTCGATTCCGCTCGCGAATGTCTTGCCGGGCCGGATATCGACCTCGTTTTCCTCGACATCGAGGTCGGCCGCGAAAACGGCTTCTCGCTCCTCGACGCCGTGGGCCGCGACCGGCGCGTGATTTTCACCACCGTCCACACCGGTTACGGCGGTCAGGCGTTCGACGCCGATGCGGTGGATTATTTGGTGAAGCCGGTGACCGAGGACCGCATGCTCCGCGCGCTCAGCCGGGCCGCGGCCTCGTTCGGTCGCTCGACGGCATCCCTCACGCGCATGCCGGTTCATCGCAGTGGCTCGGCCCGGATTTTCCTCGCGCTCGAGACGATCTCCGCCGTCACCGCCGAGGGCAATTACTCCCGTGTCGTTTGTGGTTCGAGGGACTACCCCGACCACCGCCGCCTGCGCGAATGGGAAAAACTGCTCGCCGATTTTCCGGTTCAGCGTCTCGACCGCTCCACGCTCCTGCGAATCGACCACATCCAGGCGATCGAGTCTCAAGGGACCGGGGCGCAGCTGCTTTTGGCGAATGACGGCCGGATCGCATTGGGCCGGACCGCCAATGAACGCCTCCGCGAGATTCTGAACAACTTGCTGCCCGTCTAAAGCCTGCTTAAAAAGACCTGTTTAGGAGGATTCACAAAAAAATTTGCGGATTCACACAATAATGGATCCAACCCATTGACGCCATTTTCGAAACAAGGCCATTGTGCGGATGGATCACGGGTTTCGGCCCGCGATCCAAAGAAACAACCAACATTACAAACGACATGCCAAGAATCGCAGATCCCAACCGCAAGTTGCGCGGTAAACTGAACCTCACGATCCATCCCGAAATCCGCGATTTCGCCGAGCAGCTCGCCTTCAAGCGCCGCCGCTCCGTTTCGCAGTTGTTCGAGGACCTCGTCGAGGCCGAATGGTTCCGCTACCAAGCCGCCCAGCAGGGCGTCCCGGCACAGCCAATGGCTCCTCAATATCCCCAGCCCGCCTACTACGGGATGCCAAAGATGTAAGAATTCCGAAAGCGGATCATCCCTCCCGAATGCAGCGCCGTTCCAAAAAACGGCGCTGATTTTTTTGGGGCGGGATTCGAGTGGATCAGGCCTCGCGGGCGGCGATGCGGTAGCCGCGGATACGGAGGTATTCGGGAACTTCTGTCGAGGACATCTCGGCCCCGGTGAGCGGCACAAGGTCGTGGACGGGACCGCCGCGCTCGATCGAGCGGTCCTGGATGTGGAGGGATTCGCCCTCGGGAGCCTTGGCTGCAAGCGAGGCTCCGTCGGCGATCGAAACATTCGAAAGGGAGACATCCCCTTCGAGAACGAGGGTCGCCTCGCCGGAGATCGATCCTCCGGAAATCCTCGCCCGCACATCCGAAAGGGTCAGTGCGAAGGAGGGCCGAAGGATCACACGCGGGCCAGGGGTGATTGGAATGCCGCAAATGATTTTTTGCGGGGCGTCGATCACTTCCATTCCGGCGGCGCGGAGCTTCATGCGGCCGGCGAGGTAAAAATCATTCTCCGCGCTGGAGGCGCTTTCGGGCGGGCCGTCCGAGGCGACCTTCGCGGCGGCGTCGGCAAGGTTGTTTTTGCAGGCGCTGAAACACCATGCCCGCTCGAAGATGGTGACGCCGACCTTTTCGCCGGAGACGAACGACTTCGGCAGATCCTGCATCAAGGTCTCGAGGCGCGCGGGTTTTTTGAACTTGGTGCGCGAGGCATCGGCGAACTTGGGATTTACGAACTCCGCTATCACGCCGCCGGAGGATTCCAGCACGCGGAGGTAGGGCTCGAGGCGGACAACGAGGAGGTTGATATTGCCGGGGAAGCGCGAGAAGCCGTTCGGCTCCGCGACATCGCCGGCGGGGTTGACCGTTTCGCGCAGCAGCGGGTCGAGGTAGTTGTATTCGACATTGAGTGTGAGGTCGGGCGCGCCGGGCTTTTTGAGCCGTGCGATGCCGCCGACCGCCTCGCCGGGAATGCGGTTCACGGCGATCGAGTTGAAATCGTAGCCGCGAATCTCGGAAACCCCGAGCGCGGCGAGCGCGGCGTTGAAGACCTGGCCGTTGGTGTCCTGGATGAAAAGAAGGTGGCGGATGCCCGCAGCGGCGAATTTTTTTGCCGTGCCGCTCGTGTGGAGAAGGGTGTGGATGTCGCCGTGCCCGTGGGGCTTCAGGTTCAGGCGGTATGTTTCCTCCAGCGAAAGATGGGCGTCGATGTCGGACAGCGCGGGGACGAGTTCCTGGTTGAGAATCGTGATCTGGTCCGGTGCGAGGCCGAAATTTTGGTTCGCCTCGAGTGTGGCGACCGTGCCTGCGTTCGTCTCGCGGCTCGTCATGATGACAAGCGGAATTTCGCGGCCGAGGCGCTTCGAGGCGGCCCGGATCACGCTCGTGTAGTGGGCGAGGTAGGTGGTGGTCTCGGTGACCTCGACCGGGATGTCGAGTTTGATGCCGTGGTAGCCGAGGCGTTCTCCAAGTCCTCCCGCGACGAGCACGATGGCGGTCTCGGCGAGAGATTTCAGGCCGACGCCCTCGGCTTCCTCGTAGGCCGGACCGAAGCCCGAGAGATCAACGAGATCGGGTTCCTCCGGCGTGTAGCCCGCGAAGGGATTGCCGCCCGTGGCGGATTCGGCGAGGAGGCGGCGGGCATTTCGGATGTAAGCCACGAGCCCGCCGGGGTAGGAGCGGTTGCAATTGTGCAGGGTTTGGAAAAATGCGCGCTTCAGGTCGTCGTTGGTGCCGGGGGCATCCCAATCGTTAAAAAGCTGGCCTTGATCCTCGACGAGGAGGGATTCGGCGAGTTGCAAATCCTCGGTGGAAAGAATTCCGGCGGCGAGGTGCTCGGTCAGAAAGGATGGAGTGGGCATGGTGGATTTTAAAAAGGGAGTGGCCGCGCGTGGCGGAATCCCGAGATCGATGGCGTGGAGACCCCCTTCGAGGCAAGCAGGACTTTGAATTGAACCCCCATTGTCTCGGGATGGAGAAGGGTGCGGAGCGACCGGAGTTTTTTGAGGGTCGCGGGCGTCGGTGGTTGGCCGTCGAGGGAGAGCATCAGGCGCTCGGCCGCGCCGACGAGAAAATGGTGCTGATCCGTGTAGCCGCTTGGCTCGAGGCCGCAGGCGCGCAAATCCTCCGCCAGCGCGGTGAAATCCACATGGGCGGTGATGTCTTTTTCGCCAATGGATTGGAAGGGCTCGTCATCGCGTTGGTGCCCGGCGTAGCAGGCGAGGGTCCCGCCGGAGCGGTGTGGTGCGAGAAGTTCCTCGCGCGTCATTCCGTAGTCGATTGCCAGCAGAAAGCCGCGCTCGAGGCGGGAGGAAAGGCCGGCGAGAAGTTCGCGTTGGCCGACGCGGACCTCCGAAACGAAATCCTCCGATGGGGTGCTCCAATCGATCTCCAGCGGCTCGGCGGATTCGAGGCGGAACTCGCCGTCGCGGTGGTGGACGCGCTGGAGTTCCCAGCGGCCCGAGCGGGATTTGACGATATCGAAAGGCAGGGCGTCGAAGAGTTCGTTGGAAAAGTGGACGCCGGTGAAATGCGGAAGCGCGCCGGGCGCTTCGACCCACTCGACGCGTCGCCCGGCGAGAAGGTCTTGCTGTTTTTTCCGCAGAGGGGCGAGGGGCTCGATGAGGATCAGGCAGGCATCCTCGAGCGCGGTTCCCGCGAGGGCGTCGAGAATATCCAAAGAGAGGCGGCCGTCATTGCCGCCTTGCTCGACCAGGGTGAAGTCCCCGGGACGGCCGAGGATTTCCCACATTTCAAGGAATTGGGAGGCGAGAATTTCCCCGAAGACCGGACCGAGGCTGATGTTCGTGAAGAAATCCCCGTCGCGTCCCACCCCCGCCTTGCCGCCGGCGTAGTAGCCTTCAGACGGATCGTAAAGCGCCAGCTCCAGGAAACGGGAAAAGGGCATCGGCCCGTGGAGGCCGATTTCATCGGCAATGCGACTGCTAAGGCCGGGTGACCTCGCGGACATACACATTGATCTGCCCGCCGGTGCTTTCGCGCACATCGAGAACCTGGAAGGGGCGCCGCTCGTCGCGGGCCACATTGCTGCCGTCGGCGGGCGGTTTCATGCCTTCGGGGTATTGGACAATCACGCGCACATTTGCGGCGCGGCGCGGAGAGCGCAGGACGGCCCGGTCGGCCCCGGCCGCGGTGACCTCGAAATTGCCCTGCAAGTAAATGCGCTCTCCGCCGGTGCCGCGTTTGGCGATCGAGGCGACTTCAGAGACGCCGAGAAGTCGGCCTCGCGGCATCCGGCCCGCTTCGTAGGTCTGCCAATTCCTCGTGTTGCCTGCGGCGATGGCTTTCGGGGTGGGAGAGGGCGAGGGGCTGGGCTTCACCTCCGCGACTGGCGCGGGGGAGGGTGTCGGGGATGGCGTGGTCTCGGGAGTCGTGGCGGGCGGAGCGGCAACGATCGAATCTGGAACCGGCGGAGCGGCCTCGGAGACGGGCAGGGCGGCACGAACCTCGACGGGTTTATCCACCGGCAGGGCGGC
>CAYOGR010000006.1:0-18259 GCA_964403605.1 uncultured Chthoniobacter sp. | reverse complement strand
ATCCTCCACCGCGAGGGGTTTCTCGACCCGCATGAGGCGGGTTTTCATCTCGGGGGGCTGGGAGGTGTTTTCCTCCTTGCCGGCGAGGCGGGCCTTGCGGCGGAAGTGGTCATATTTCGCGTCGGCCTCGCGCTGCCGAGCGGTGTCCACGATCGGCAGGCCGGCGCCGACATTGAGCCGGTCGGGCGGGTCGAGCGTGAAGGTGCCGTCGGCGCTGGCGGATTCGTAGCTCGGGTAGAGGATCGAGACGGTGGTCAGCTTGATCCGGCCGTCGGCGAGGCGTTCGATGTTGATGACGGCGGCGAGTTCGTTCTCGCGCTTGAGATCGATGTCCAGGCCGGTCAGCAGCGTTCGGTGGAGCGTGGGCACCATGCGCTTGTCCGCACAGAAGACCTGCTCGATCAGAAGATTCGGATTTTCCTTCGACTGGGCGATGGCAACGACGCCCGAGGGGAAGAAGTCGTCGCCGGTGAGTTCGAAGGAATCGAGGATGTTGAAGGTGCCGAGAACATAGGGCACGAGACCCTCGCAAGGCTTGAAATTGCGAAGATAGTTGCGGAGGAGGATCTCGTTCGTTCGTTCGAGCTGGCGGGGCCGCATCCCAGCGTAGCGCTCCATGATCTGGGGCGCGCGGAGGAATTCGCCGCGCGGGGCGGCGGTGAGCTCGAAGCGCTTCGGGGAGTCGATTTTCCTCAGCTTGCTGAGGACCTCGTAGCTGAGCGGTTTTTCGGGATGGCCGAAAATGTAGAAGCTCCCGATCCAGCAGAAAATCGCGAGGCCGATGAGCAGGAGGATCAGAACCGTCCAGCCGAAAAGCCCTCCGTCCTCGCGGCGGCGCGGCTTGGCGGAATCCGAATCGGGATCCTTGAACCAGGCGCGGCTGTTTTTGGTTTCCTCGTCGCTTGGCATCGGGTTCAGGCGCCGGCCGGTTCGAACGAGGTTCCGCAGCCGCACGAGCGGGAGGCCTGCGGGTTGCGGATCCGGAAGCCCGCGCCGGAGAGGCCGTCCTCGTAGTCCAAAATGCTTCCGCTCAATTGCGCCGTGCTGGCGGCATCGATGAAAACCTTCGCGCCGGCGTGCTCGATGGTGGTGTCGCCCTCCTGCGGGAAACCCGTCTCCATCACATACTGCAGGCCGGCGCACCCGCCTTTTTCGACGCCCAAACGCAAGCCCTCGCCGTCCCCCTTCGCGGCGATCAAATCCAGCAATGCGCGGGCGGCTTCGTCGGTAATCGTGATCACGGCCTTTTCTTAAAAACGATTCCGTGCAAAGTCAAACGCATGGGAAGGATTCGATTGCTCGCCGACGAGGTCGCCAGCCAGGTGGCGGCTGGCGAGGTGGTCGAGCGGCCGGCCTCGGTCGTGAAGGAACTGGTGGAAAACAGCATCGACGCCGGCGCGCGGCGAGTGGCCGTGGAATTCGTGGGCGGCGGTTCGAGGCTGCTCCGCGTGATAGACGACGGCAGCGGCATGGACCGCGAGGACGCTTTGTTGAGCCTCGAGCGGCACGCCACGAGCAAAATCCGGTCCGCCGGGGATTTGGCGTCGGTGGCAACGATGGGCTTCCGCGGCGAGGCCCTGCCCAGTATTGCGAGCGTTTCGAGATTCCGCCTCGCCACCCGGCCGAGGGACACCGATGCGGGCACCGAGATCCGCGTGGCGGGGGGAAAAATCGAATCCGTTTCCGAGAGCGGCGGCGCGCCCGGCACAACGATCGAGGTGGAGTCGCTCTTCTACAATCTACCCGCCCGCAAAAAATTTCTTCGCGGCGAGGAGACCGAGTCGGCCCACATCGTCCACCAGATGCAATCGCTCGCCGTGGCGCATCCCGGTGTGGGAATGGTGCTGATGCGTGACGGCCGACGGCTGTGGCAGGCCGCGCCGACGGAGGATCTGGGCGTTAGGCTGAGGGATTTGTTCGGCGGTGATTTCATAGCGCGGCTACTGCCCGTCGAGCCGGTCGAGGAGAACGGCATTCGCATCGAGGGCTTCATTTCGAGGCCGGGGGAGGGGAGGCCGGACCGCGAGTTGCAATTTGTCGTTTTGAACCGCCGCGTGGTGCAGTGCCCGGCGGTCTTCCAGTCGTTGCGCGAGGCCTATTCGGAGGCTCTGCCCAGGGGACGCCACCCCCTCGCGGTGCTGAGGATTTCGATGGATCCGCTGGCGTTCGATTGCAATGTCCACCCGGCCAAGCGCGAGGTGAGGCTTCATCGTCCCGACTTGCTCCGGCAGGCGGTTTATCTGGCAGCGGGAAGAACCCTGGAAAAACTGCGCCTGCCCGTGCCGTCCAATCCCAAGCCCGCCCCGGAAGTGGTGCAGATCGCTGCTCCGCCGGTCGCGGCAAAGCCGTTCAAGGAAACGCCCCAACTCGAATTGCCTGCGGCGCGCGCGCTGGAACCGGAAAAGACATCCCCCGCCTTCCGTTTGCTGGGCGGGCTCGGGGCGCGGTGGATTTTGATGGAAGGCCCGGACGGGCTGGTGCTGCTCGACGCGCGGGCGGCTTCGGAGCGGATCCTTTTCGAAACGATGCGGCGCGAGGCGGCGGCCGGGACGGCGCTTTCCCAAAGGCTGCTCCTGCCCATCGTGGTGGAAATGACGCCGAAAGACGCGGTCTGGATTTCCGAGAATTCGGACGCGCTCTCGCGGGCCGGATTTTTATTGGAGCCATTCGGCGGCGGGGCTTTCAAGATCGAGGCATTGCCGGCGTGTCTCGGCGGCCGGGACCCGCGCGAGGCGCTTCTGGATGTTTGCGAAACCCTGAAGGCAACCGGCCTGCTGGGTGGCGGCCAGCCGGTGCTCGATGCGTTGATCCGCTCGGTCTCCCGCTTCGCCGCGCTTGACTCCTTCGCTTACGAGGAGTCCCGGGCGGGGCGGTTGGTCGCCGAGTTGCTCGCGTGCGAGCTGCCCTACGCCTGCCCGCAGGGTCGCCCCACGATGATCCAGTGGTCGTTCAACGAACTCGAGCGGAAGTTCGGGCGCTGAAAAAAACCGGCGGCGGCGCATTGCCTCCGGCCGCGGGATGTGGGATAGGAAAGCCATGCCTGATTTGAGGATTGAGCCTGCCACCCTGGACGACCTCTCCGAGCTTGCCGACCTGCTTTTCGATCTCTTCACCCAGGAGGTCGATTTCACGCCGGATCGCGACAAGCAGATCCACGGACTGCGTCTGATTCTCGAGCAGCCTTCGCGGGGCCGGATTTTTGTGATGCGGAACGACCGGATGATTGTCGGAATGATCAATCTTCTGATCACCATCAGCACGGCCGAGGGAGGATTTGTTTTGAATCTGGAGGATCTGGTCATCCACCGCGACCATCGCGGGCATGGTCTCGGAGGGAAGCTGCTCCATCATGCGATCGCCTATGCGCGGGAGAAAAAATTCCTCCGCATCACGCTGCTGACCGATCCCGGCGAACGGAGCGCGGGATTTTACCGGCGCCATGGTTTTGTGGACAGCACGCTTCATCCGATGCGCCTGCTGCTGCGCGGCGATGTCTGAAAATTTCCCCGCGTGATCACCACCGCCTTCGTCCTTGGAGCTGGGCTGGGAACGCGCTTGCGTCCGCTCACCGGAATGCGTCCCAAGCCGCTTGTGCCCGTGTTCAACAAGCCGCTCATTACTTTCGCGTTCGACCACCTCATCGACTCCGGCGTCGAAAAAATCGTCGTCAACACGCACCACCGCCCGGAGGCCTACGGGCAGCTGCTGGGCGAGGCGGAGGGGCGTTGCGCCTATCGCGGGCGCGAGGTTTTTTTCCGGCACGAGCCGGTGCTCCTGGAAACCGGCGGCGGGATGAAAAACGCGGCCGACCTCCTCGGCGATGCGCCGTTCCTTGTTTACAACGGCGATGTGCTCGCGGACTTCCCGCTCGCCCCGCTGCTCCGCTCGCACAAAGACTCCGGCCACATCGCCACGCTCGCGCTGCGCTCCACCGGCGCCGAGCGCCGCATCCAGTTCGACGCGGCCTCGGGGCTCGTCACCGACATGCGCGGCTTGATCGGGGGAAGGCCCGAGCCGGCGTTCCTCTACACGGGCGTGGGGATCTTTTCGCCCGAGATCCACAAACACATTGCCGACGGCGAAATCGTTTCCATCATCCCCGTGCTGGTCGATTTGATGCGGCGCGGCGCGCGGGTGGGGGGAGTCGTGGTGGATGACGGCGTGTGGTTCGACATCGGAACTATCCATGCCTATCTCGAGGTGCACCGGATTCTCGCCCGGGACGCGCACCGCTTTTCGTATCTTCCCGAAAATTGGCGCCGGTCGGTGGCGCCTGGCGCGGCGGTCGATCCCTCCGCGCGCCTGATTGGAGGCAGCGCGGCGGGTGATGGAGCGGTAGTCGGGGCCTGTGCGGTGCTGGAGGATGTTGTCGTATGGCCGGGTGAAAAAGTGGCGCCTTCCTCCAAGATTAGCGGTGCCGTTCTGGCGGGAGGCGTGTTATGCCGCGAGCGGCTTGACGGGGGCGGGTGAGCGCCCCGTGGAACGGCCTTCCAGTTTTTTTGTTTTTTTATCTTGCCTGATTAATTTTGACCTGTAGCTTCCCCCTTCCCGTCAGTCCTTGGGGTTAGCTTAACGACCACGCCAGCGTGGTTTTTTTGTCCTCCGGAAAAAGGCCAAACGACGGACAACCAAAATGAATTTCAAATTGCACATTGTCTCCGCAGCCGCTTCCCAAGCGGGCCTCAAGGCTTGTGCTCTTTCCGTTTCCAACTCATGAGCGCGACAGTTCTCACCGCCAAGGACGCCGAGAAGGCGAAGATTGAACTCATCACCGACGAGGCAAAAGGCAACCAGGCCGTGCACGATGTGGTGGTGGCCATCCAAGCCGCGCGCCGCAGCGGAACCGCCTGTGCGAAGACCAAAGGCGATGTGAATCTCTCCGGCCGCAAACCTTGGCGTCAGAAAGGCACCGGCCGCGCCCGTGCCGGATATTTTTCCAGCCCTGTTTGGGTCGGTGGCGGTGTCGCTCATGGCCCAGTGCCCCGCGACTACACGAAGAACACTCCGAAGGCTGTCAAGAAACTCGCCTTCCGGAAAGCTCTCAGCGCCCGCATCGCTCTTGGCGATATCCTCCTTGTCGAGACCTTCGCGGTTACCGAACCCAAGACCAAACAGTTTGTCTCCCTTCTCAAGTCCAACTCTCCGGAATCAAAAACCACTCTGGTTGTTTCCGAGGGTTTTGACCAAAACACCTTCAAGGCGGCGCGCAATGTCGCGAAGGCCCAACTCACCCGGGCGTCGGATGTGAACACCGAGGATCTTCTCAAGTTCGACAAGATCATCGTTACCCGCGGCGCGCTGGAGAAAATTTCCGAAAGGCTGGCAAAATGAGCGAAGTTTACGACCACATCGAAACCGTCCTGCTGACCGAGAAGGCGACTCTGCTTTCCGAGAAGCTTAACAAATATGTTTTCCGCGTCCGCCCGTCGGCGAACAAGCTTCAGATCAAGCGCGCCATCGAAGTAATTTTCAAAAAGAAGGTCGTTGATGTGAACACCGCGAATTTCACCGGCAAGAAAAAGCGCGAACGCCGCGCCGACTTCGGTCGCCGCTCCAACTGGAAAAAAGCCATCGTCACGCTCAAGGAGGGCGAAAAACTCGACATCGTCTAAGGGATAACAGCCATGGCACTCAAAACATTCCGCCCACTTACCCCGGCCGCCCGATTCAAAATCCTTCCGGATTTCGCGGAGATCACAAAAACCAAGCCGGAGAAAAACCTCACCGAGCCGATCAAGCGCACCGGCGGCCGTAACAATCAAGGCCGCATCACCATGCGACACATTGGGGGTGGCCACAAGCGCCGCTACCGCCTCATTGATTTCAAGCGCCTGCGCCGCGACATTATCGCGGATGTCGTTGCGATCGAATACGACCCAAATCGCACTGCGCGCCTCGCCCTCCTTCAATATCCCGATGGCGAAAAAGCCTACATTCTGGCACCCGTTGGCTTGACTGTTGGTCAAAAAGTCAGCGCCGGAGAAAAGGCGGAGCCAAAAGTCGGAAATGCGCTTCCCTTGAAGGCCATCCCGCTAGGCACTCAGATTCACAATGTGGAATTTGTGCCCGGTCGAGGTGCCCAAATGATCCGCAGCGCCGGATCCTTCGCGACCCTTGCAAACCGCGAAGGCGGCTACGCTCTGATTAAGTTGGCGTCTGGAGAAATTCGCCGTATCAACGAAAACTGCTACGCCACCATCGGCCAAGTTGGAAATACCGACCACATGAATGTATCAGCCGGCAAGGCTGGACGCAGTCGTTGGCTGGGAGTTCGCCCGCATGTCCGCGGCATGGTTATGAACCCGGTTGATCACCCGATGGGTGGCGGTCAAGGCAAGAGCAAGGGAGGTGGCGGACGCCATCATCCGATGTCCCCGTGGGGCCAACTGGCAAAGGGTTTCAAGACCCGCGCAAAGCACAAACCCAGCGACACATTTATCGTCCAGCGCCGCAAGGCCAAATCGAAGAACTAATCCATGGCACGCTCACTGAAAAAAGGCCCGTTTGTGGAGTGGAAGCTCCTCGACAAGATCGACCGGATCAATGAATCCGGCACAAAGAAACCCATCAAGACCTGGTCCCGCCGCAGCACGATCACGCCGGACTTCGTCGGACACACCTTTAATGTCCACAACGGGAAGACCTTCATTCCCGTCTTCGTGACCGAGAACATGGTCGGCCACAAACTGGGCGAATTTTCGCCGACCCGCATTTTCAAGAAACACGGTTCTCACACCGCAAAAGTGACAAAATAAACGATGAGGGTTGTCGCCACGGCGGCATCTCTCGCGTTCCTGTTGGCGCTCTTCGGGGCCTCGGCACGGGACGACCGATCTTTGACAGATTTTGAATCAGGCAGTCCGGATCAGGGATACACACTTCCCGATCCGGAAACCAATGATGTTGCCGCGTTAAAGGAAGCACTCCTACTGGCGCAATCGCAGATCAACAACCTCTCGCAAGGAATCGCGACGGCGAACATGGAGTCGGAAATCTTCAAACGCCAACTCTCTGAAGCCCAACTCCGGTTGGAAGCGATCGGTTTGTCGACTATGGACAACGATCCCTCCCGTCTGGAAGCCAGGTTGCTGCAAGCCATCCGCGAACTCCGTGTTCTCAAGGAAAAAAACAACGCCGCGATCGACCAACTCCTCCGTCTCAGCGAGGCAATCACTATTCTTGTTAAAACCTCGGGGGAAATCAAAACCGAGGCTCGCATGGCCGTTGAAGCCGAGTTGAGGAAAACCGCTCAGATCCTCGGAAACTCAGGATTACCCGGAACGGAATCCATCGCCAATCTTCAAGACGCCAGAGTGGTCGATTTCAAGGACGACTTGTCGCTCCTTATCGCCAATATCGGCTCAGCCCACGGGGTTAAAGTTGGCATGCCTCTCCGGATTCTCCGGGATGGACAACTTATTGGAAATGCCAAGGTCATCGATGTGCGTGAACGCATCAGCGGTGCCGTGATTCAAAATCTCAGCTCGGAAAACAAGCGAGTGGAACAAGGCGACACCCTAAAAGTGGACGCCAGAAAATAAACAACAAAAGACATGCAGGTAAAATCGATACACAGGTTCGCCAAGATCTCGGCCTTCAAGGCTCGCGAGGTCACACGCGCCATTCAAGGCCTTCCAGCGACGGATGCCCTTGATCTTTTGCGTTTCACTCCCAAAAAAGCCGCCGGCTTGATTCTCAAGACCCTGCGCAGCGCGATCGCAAACGCAGAGAATAACAACAGCCTCAATGTGACCGATCTTGTTGTGAAGGAAGCTGTGGTTGGAGAGGGACCCACTCTCAACCGCTTCCAGCCCAAAGCGCGAGGTAGCGCTGGACCGATTCGCAAGCGCACCAGTCACATTCGCGTTGTTCTCACGGACGAAATTGAAATCGTCCGTCGCGAGGACAAACCCAAGAAAAAGAAACAAAAAACAACCAATAAAGCCTCCGCGAAATCGAAGGCTCCGGCCGCCGAGTCCGACCCGGCGCCTGAAACAGAATCCGCCGCTCCCGCCGCGGAAACCAAGGAGTAATCATGGGACAAAAAGTCAACCCAATCGGATTCCGCCTCCCCGTCACTCGCGACTGGGGATCTCGCTGGTATGCCTCCCGCAAGGATTTCGCCGACTACCTCATTGCCGACGATAAAATCCGCACCGCGCTTAAGAAAAAACTCAAGCAGGCCGCCATTTCGCGTATCGTGATCGAGCGGGCTTGGAACAGTATTCGCGTGACGATCCACACCGCCCGTCCGGGTGTGGTCATCGGTCGCCGTGGTCAGGAAATCGAAAACCTCACCAAGGAAGTAAGCGACCTTGCCGACGGCAAGCAGGTGAAGATCGATATTGTGGAGATCAAGAATCCCGACCTCGACGCCCAGCTTGTGGCCGAGAATGTCGCCTCGCAGCTAGAGCGCCGTATTTCTTTCCGCCGCGCCATGAAGCGCGCTGTTCAACTTACGATGGATCAAGGGGCCCTGGGTATCAAAATCCGTTGCGCCGGCCGTCTTGGTGGAGCTGAAATCGCCCGCACGGAACGCTACCACGAAGGCAAGGTTCCGCTTCACACCCTCCGCACTCCAATCGACTATGGTTTTGCGGAAGCCGAAACCGTCGCTGGCAAAATCGGTGTAAAGTGCTGGATTTGCAAAAAAGTCGAAGAGGAGAAGGAAAAACCTCAAGAAACCACTTCGCGTTCCACCCCGACTCCGGAAGCCGAGACTCCGGCAGTCGTCTGATTTAACACGAATTCAAGTAAAAGGACAAAATTATGCCATTGATGCCAAAACGCGTGAAGTATCGGAAGTCCCAGCGGGGAAGCCGAAAGGGTATCGCTTCGCGCAATCTCAAGATCGACTTCGGTGAGTTCGGCCTTCAGACCCTCGAGAGGGGTTGGATCACCAACACTCAGATCGAGGCCGCCCGTGTCGCGCTCACTCGCAATATGAAGCGCAAAGGCAAACTGTGGATTCGCATTTTTCCGGACAAGTCTGTGACTGCCCGGCCGCCAGAAACCCGCATGGGTAAAGGTAAAGGCCAGCCCGAGTATTGGGTGGCGGTTGTCCGCCCGGGCAATATCCTTTTCGAGTTGGATGGTATTTCCGAGACGATCGCCCGCGAGTCGCTGCGACTGGCCGCGAACAAACTCCCGATCCGCACCCGCTTCCTCACCCGCCATCACGCCAGCTGACCACGCCATGAAGATCCAGGAAATCCAAGAACTCACCGAGAAGGAACTTCTTGCCCGCAAGCGAGAGTTGAAGGAAGAAATTTTCAACCTCCGCATCCAACAGCAAAGCGGCCAGCTCGAGAAACCGCACCTCATCCGTGCCGCGCGCCGCAACATTGCCCGCGTCGAAACCGTCCTCAGCCGCAAGACCGCCGGGGCATCCAAGAAATAACCAGTCATGGCAGAAACATCCACTCCCGAATCATCCGAAGTGCGCCCGCTCCGCAAGGTTCGCGTCGGCGAGGTTGTGTCCAATAAAATGGACAAAACCATTGTCGTTCGCACGGTCACCCGCGTTCCTCACCCGAAGTTCGGCAAAATCACCAAGCACATTGCCAAGTTCCATGCCCACGACGAGAAGAACGAGGCCCAGATCGGGGATCGTGTCAGCATCATGGAAACCCGCCCGCTCAGCAAAACGAAACGCTGGCGTCTCGTTGAAGTCCTTAAGCACTAATTAAAAGCCATGATTCAGATCCGCTCCCGTCTCGATGTCGCTGACAACACCGGCGCCCGCATGGCCACGATGATTGGTGTCATCGGCAAGGCCTCATCGACCGCCCAAATCGGCGATGTCATCACCGCCAATGTGAAGGAGGCCTCCACCGGCGGCACCGTTAAGAAAGGTGATGTCGTTCGTGCCGTGGTCGTTCGCACAAAACAACCCGTCCGCCGCGAGGATGGATCCGCGCTCCGATTCGACAGCAACGCGATCGTTATCATCGACAAGGACTCGAATCCCCGCGGAACTCGCATTTTCGGCCCAGTGGCGCGCGAACTCCGCGAAAAGAATTTCATGAAGATTATCTCCCTCGCACCGGAGGTCCTATGAGCAAACCCAAGTTCCATGTCCGTCGCGGCGACACCGTTCAGGTGATATCCGGCAACCATAAAGGTTCCACAGGCAAAATCCTCGAGATCCGGGCCGAAAAGTCCCAAGTCGTGATCGAGGGAGTCCGCATGATCAAAAAACACCAGCGCAAATCGCAGCAACACCCGAACGGCGCGATTATTGAGCGCGAGGGTCCGATCCATGTTTCGAATGTGAAAGTCGTGGAGAAGGCCGCAAACGACAAGAAGGCCAAGAAAGCAGCCTGAGAATAGCCATGAGCCAAGAACCTGAAATCCTAACCGACTACAAAACGCGCGTCCTCCCCGCGCTCCGCGAGAAGCACGGTTACAAAAACATCCACCAGATTCCGAAGATTTCCAAAGTGGTTATCAATACCTGCATTGGTTCCGCTCAGGATACCAAGGAGGCGCTTGAAATCGCCAAGTCCGAATTAACCACCATCAGCGGTCAACGCCCGGTGACCACCACCTCCAAGAAGGCAATTTCGAACTTCAAACTTCGCCAAGATCAAGCCATCGGCGCAAAAGTCACGCTCCGCGGCCGGATCATGTATGAGTTTTTGGAGCGCCTCATCAAAACCGCACTGCCTCGCATCCGCGACTTCCGCGGCGTTTCGACCAGGGCTTTCGACGGCCAGGGCAATTACACGCTTGGTGTCGCCGACCAGTCGATTTTCCCTGAAATCGAGCTCGACCGGATCAAAAAAAACATCGGCTTCGATGTCACGATCGTCACGACCGCCCGCACCAACGCCGAGGCGAAATCCCTCTTGACCGAGATGGGTATGCCCTTCGTGGACAAGCCCAAGAAGGCCCCCGTCAAGGCCGCCGAACCCGCCGTTTGATTAACTTGATATGAACGACCCTATTTCCGACATGCTCACCCGCCTGCGCAACGCCACTGCGGCGGGCCAGTCGTCTCTCACTCTCCCCTATTCCAAATTGAAGAGTGACATCGCCCAGATCCTCAAGAAGGAGGGCTATATCAAGGACAGCGAACTCGTCACTGAGGATGGCCATCAGTCCATCAAAATCCAAACCAAATTCGTCAACAAAACCAGCGCTATCTCCGGTCTCAAGCGAGTGAGTCGACCCGGCCTTCGCCGCTATGTGGGATCTGCGGAAATTCCCCGCGTCCTGGGCGGCATGGGCATCGCAGTGCTCTCCACATCCCGTGGAATCCTGACCGGTCACGAGGCGCGCAAGCAAAAAGTCGGCGGCGAATTGCTAGCCTACATCTGGTAAACCATGTCACGCATCGGTAAAAAACCCATCACCATCCCTCAGAAGGTCAAAGTAGCCGTTCACCCCGACAGCTCCGTGCTTGTCGAAGGGCCGAAGGGAAAACTCGAATGGAAACTTCCAGCCTCGATTTCCGCCAAGGTCGAGGGCGAGCAACTCGCGATCAACCGCATCGGCGAGGATCGTCAGGATAAGGCCCTTCATGGTCTTTCCCGTTCGCTTCTTGCCAACATGATTGTCGGCGTGACGGACGGCTTCAAGCGGGACATGGAAATCCACGGCGTTGGATTCAAGGCGGCTGTTCAAGGCAAGATTCTGAACCTCAGTCTTGGCAAATCGCATCCCATTCATTTCAACATTCCGGAAGGTGTCAAAATCACCGTCACGGACAACACCAAGCTCAGTATCGAGGGCATTGACAACCAAGTCGTTGGTCAATGCGCCGCCAACATCCGAGCCTTCTACCCGCCGGAGCCCTACAAGGGCAAAGGTGTGCGTTTCGCCGGCGAGCAACTCCGCCGCAAGGAAGGCAAAACCGTTCAATAAGCCATGTCCGCCACCGATAAACGCAAACTCCGTCACACACGCCTTCGCAAGAAACTCGCAGGCACCCCTGCACGCCCGCGACTGGCTGTCCATTTTTCCGGCCGCCACATCACCGCCCAAGTCATTGACGACTCGATCGGCAAGACGATCGTCTCGGTTCACACCACCGAACCCGACATTCGCGCCAAGGCCAATTCCCGGGCAAATGTGTCCGTGGCCACAGAGGTAGGCAAATTGATCGCCGAACGCGGGTCGGCCCAAAAAATTTCGCAGGTCGTCTTCGACCGCGGCGGATTCAAATACCACGGCAAAGTCAAAGCCTTGGCCGACGCCGCCCGCGAAGGCGGATTCCAATTCTAAGAACGACACCATGCCTCCGAAACCCAGCAGAGAAAAAAGACAATCCCGTTCCGACACACCGAGGGAACCCAAGGAAATCACCGAGAAAGTGGTTTTCATCAATCGTTGCGCCAAGGTCGTCAAAGGTGGTCGCCGCTTTAGCTTTAGCGCCCTCATTGTGGCCGGTGACCAGAAAGGCAAGGTCGGCGTCGGTTTCGGCAAGGCCAACGAGGTCAGCGAAGCCATCCGCAAGGCCACAGATGCCTCCAAAAAGCGCATGGTGAAGATTGCTGTTCAGGAAAATACCATTCCCCACGAAGTGACTGGCGAATCTGGTGGAGGTCGTGTTCTTCTCCGTCCCGCCTCGCCGGGAACTGGCGTCATCGCCGGTGGCGGTGTCCGCGCCGTCCTCGAAGCCGTTGGCATTCGCGATGTTCTTGCCAAATCCCTCGGCTCCAGCAACCACGCGAATGTTGTGAATGCCACGATCGCCGCTCTTGTTCAACTCCGTCCGAAGGAGGAAATTTTCAAACTCCGCGGAAAAACCATCCGCAAGGCCGCTCCCGCTGCCGCCGCTGAACCCGTTGCCGCCTAAATTCGATGAGACTTCATACGCTTAAACCCAATCCCGGTGCCAAGCACCGCCGCAAACGCCTCGGTATTGGCGAAAGCTCCGGCAAGGGAAAAACATCCGGCAAAGGGCATAAGGGGCAGAAAGCCCGATCGGGCGGATCGATCCGTCTTGGATTCGAGGGCGGTCAGATGCCCATCTATCGCCGTCTGCCCAAGCGCGGGTTCAACAACGCCGCATTCAAGACCGTCTACGGTGTCGTCAACCTCGATTCCCTCGAAAAAAATTTCTCGGCCGGGGATTCCGTGAATGAGGCCGTGCTTCGCAAAATCGGCCTCGTGAAAGGCCGTTTCGACGGGGTTAAAATCCTCGGCCGCGGTGAGATTACCAAGGCGCTCACCATCGAGGTGGACGAAGTCAGCGAAACTGCCCGCGTTAAAATCGAAAAAGCTGGTGGAAAAGTGGTGCTTCCAAAAGCCGAGGTCGCTTAACCGGTTCCTTTCCTTGATCCTTTGTTCTGTGAACACCTTGATCCTCATGCTGGGTAATTCTTCCAAGGCATGATCAGCGCGTTCGCCAACATTTTCAAAATTCCGGAACTTCGCACCCGTGTGCTTTTCACACTGGCCGCAATTGTTATTATTCGAGCCGGTTCGTCGATCACAACACCCGGCGTGAATGCCGAGGTCTTGCGCCATTGGTTTATCGATACGGCCGATGCGGCTGCGGCCGGCGGAGTGGCAGCTCTTTTCAACCTGTTCAGTGGCGGCGCCCTCTCGAACTGCGCCATTTTTTCTCTTGGTGTGATGCCATTCATCAGCGCCTCGATCATGCTGCAGCTCCTGACTGCCGTGATTCCACGCCTCGGGAAGTTGTCGCGCGAGGATGGAGGTCGCCAAAAAATCATGCAATACACCCGATACACCACGATCGGGCTTTGTATTTTCCAAGCTTATCTGTTGGCTCGTTCCTTTGAGAACCCGCAAGCCAATCCCTTCCTGCCCGGGATCATGGACACGATCAACAAAATTGGTCTCCCGTTGGTATCCATGCCAGGAATTGGCTTTCAGTTGCTGACGATCATCACCATGACCGCCGGCACACTTCTTTTAATGTGGCTCGGCGACCAAATCACCGAACGAGGCATCGGAAACGGGATGTCGATCATTATCACGGTCGGTATTCTTGCCCAATTGCCCGCCGGGTTGATTCAAGCGTGGCGCACTTTTGTCCCGTCCGGCCCCGAGGCGCAAAGTGCGGTTAGCCCTGTTGTTTTGGTGTTGATGATTGCATTCCTGCTGCTTGTGATCGCGGCGGTGATTGCGGTGACCCAGGCGCAACGAAAGATCAGCGTCCAATATGCCAAGCGCGTGGTCGGTCGGAAGGTCTACGGCGGCCAGACACAATACATGCCCCTCAAGGTCAACTACGCCGGCGTGATGCCAATCATCTTCGCCCAGGCCATCCTGCTTTTCCCGTCGACGATCCTGAATATGGCCTTCCCTGGCGTCGGCTGGGCTCAGGATTTATCGAACCTTCTCACCTACGGCTGGCTGCATTATTTCTTCTACGCGCTGATGATTTTCTTCTTCAGTTATTTCTGGGTGGCCACCCAGTTCCAGCCGGTTCAGATCGCCGACGACCTTAAAAAATACGGTGGTTTCATTCCGGGGGTTCGACCTGGCAAGCCGACGGCGGATTTTCTGGACTACACGATGACGCGGCTAACATTCGCCGGAGCCATTTTCTTGACCGTGATCGCCGTCCTTCCGCAGTTGCTCAGCCAAAGCATGCAGGTTCCCTACATGACCTCTCAATTTTTTGGCGGCACGGGTCTTCTGATTATTGTCGGCGTTGTGCTCGACACCATGCGCCAAGTGGAAACCCACCTTCTCCAGCGGCATTATGATGGATTCCTTCGCAAGGGCAGGATCCGCAGCGCGCAAGAGTCCCGCAGTCGTCTCAGCGGGGGAAATGTCCTCAACGACCAGACCCTCGTCCTCATGTATGCCGGTTTGGGAATCCTCGTCATTGCCGGTGTGACCATTTACTTCGCGTCGCGCTTCTAGCTTCGCTTTTCACGGCCTTGAAAAACAGCGTTGCCTTGATCGTCCCTTCGTCTCCCGGAGAAATCACGGTTCGCCTTTCCGAGTTCCGGCCATGATTCCGATCAAGCGGCCCCACGAGATTGAAAAAATGCGCCTGGCCGGTGAGGTCGCCTCTTCGATTTTGCAGGAACTTGCCGACATGATTGCTCCGGGCGTGACCACCGGTGAGGTTGATCACCGGGCCTCCCAGTTGATGTCCGAGGCAGGAGTGAAAAGCGCCTTTCTCGGCTACAAAAAATTCCCCGGCCACATTTGCATCAGCCTGAACGAGGAGGTCGTCCATGGCATCGGCGGTTCGCGCCGGATCGCGTATGGCGACATTGTGAAAATGGATGTCGGCATCATCCGTGATGGATGGATCGGCGACAATGCCACCTCCGTCGCCGTCGGAATCATCGACCCCGATACCGAGCGCCTGCTCACCGTCACCGAGCGGATTTTGCAAGGAGCCGTTGCGCTGGCCCGCCCCGGCCACCGGGTCGGCGACATTTCGCATTTTGTGGAAACCGAGGCCGTGAAAAACGGCTTCAGCGTGGTCCGCGAATTTGTCGGCCACGGCGTTGGCCGCCGCCTTCACGAAGAACCCCAAATTCCCAATTTTGGAAAACGCGGCACCGGCCCGAAACTCAAGGCCGGAATGACCCTCGCCATCGAACCCATGATCAACATGGGAAGCGAGAAGGTCCGCATCCTTCCCGACAAGTGGACCGCCGTCACCGCCGACGGTCAGCCCTCCGCCCATTTCGAGCACACCGTGCTGGTCACCGAACACCAACCCGAAGTATTGACATGGCCAAGAAAGACGCTATCGAAGTAGCGGGAAAGGTCGTCGAACTGCTTCCGAACACCATGTTCCGGATCGAACTCGACAACGGCCACCGAGTGCTCGCCCACATTTCCGGAAAGATGCGTTTGAACTTCATCCGCATCCTTCCTGGAGACCGGGTCGTGTTGGAAATGTCGCCCTATGATCTCACGAAGGGCCGCATCACCTACCGTCACAAGGAATCGTCGTCACCTCAACCAACCAAAAAGTCATGAAAGTCCGAGCCTCAGTAAAAAGATTGTGCGAAGCGTGCAAAATCGTTCGCCGCAACAATGTCATCCGCGTGGTTTGCAAAAATCCGCGCCACAAACAGAAACAGGGCTAAGCCCGCAACCAGAAAAAACGAAAAATGCCCCGCTTACTTGGAGTAGACATTCCCGGCGACAAACGCATCGAAGCCTCCCTCCCGTATATTTACGGACTGGGTCCCAGCAACTCGAAGAAGATTCTCGAGCAGGCCAACATCGATCCCAACATCCGCGCGAAGGATCTCTCGCCCGAACAACTCAACGCCATCATCGTCGCGATCAACGCGAATAAAATTCCGATCGAAGGCGACCTCCGCCGTGAGGTTCAAGGAAACCTCAAGCGCCTCCAGGCGATCAACTGCTACCGTGGCATCCGCCATCGCCGTGGCCTTCCCGTCCGCGGCCAGCGCACCGGCACCAACGCCCGCACCCGCAAAGGCCCTCGCAAGACCGTCGGCGTCCAGCGCAACAAGGATGCCAAAGCCGGCAAAGTCTAATCCTGCAATTTAAAAAACCATGAGCGAAGAAAACCAAACACCCGCCGCCGAGCCCGCAGCTCCGGCACCCGCCGCGCCTGTAGCCACCGCCACAGCGGAAGCCGCCCCGGCCAAAAAAGCGCCCGCTAAAAAAGCCGCGTCGAAGTCCAAGAAAGCCGCTGGCGAAGCCGCTGCGCCCGCCTCCGGGGCGCCTTCTCCCGCGAGCATCTCGCTGGACGACACCATCGAGCCGATCAAGATCGTCAAAGCCAAAGGCAGCAAGGGCGTCACCCAGGGCATCGCCCATGTGCAAGCCAGCTTCAATAACACCATCGTCAGCATCACCGACCTCCGCGGAGCAGTGATCGGCTGGTCGAGCGCCGGCAAATGCGGTTTCAAGGGCTCGCGCAAAAGCACCGCCTACGCCGCCCAGATGGTCGCGCAGGACGCCTGCCGCCAAGCCATGGGCCATGGCCTCAAAGAGGTCGAGGTTCGCGTCAAAGGGCCCGGCTCCGGCCGTGAATCCGCCGTCCGCGCCATGCAGGCCATCGGACTCGATGTCACCGTCATCCGCGATGTGACCCCGATCCCGCACAATGGCTGCCGCCCGCCGAAACAGCGCCGCGTCTGATGCCCTCGAGGAGTTTCAAGTCTTAAGTTTAAAGACCGTTAAAAACGAGGCTCCTCACAGATTCCGCACCACGAAACTTAAAACTTAAAACTTAATTCTTAAAACTTCCCAATGGCTCGTTACACCGGACCCAAAACCAAAATCAGCCGCCGCTATGGCGTTTTCCTCGGCGGATCGCCGAAGGCCTTCGAAAATAAAAGCTACCCGCCCGGCATGCACGGCCCGAAGGGCTCCCGCCGCAAGCAAACCGATTACTCGATCGCTCTCGCCGAGAAACAAAAACTCCGCCACCAGTATGGCGTGCTCGAGCGCCAGTTCCGCCGCTACTTCGAGATCGCCAGCCGCCGCCGTGGCGTGACCGGCGTGATTCTCCTCCAACTCCTCGAGACCCGCCTCGACAATGTCGTTCAAAAAATGGGCTTCTCGAAAACCCTTCGTGGTGCCCGCCAGATGGTCGGCCACGGCCATGTGACCGTCAACGGCCGCAAGACCAACATCTCCTCGATGAACCTCAAGGCCGGTGATGTCGTCGCCATCAAGGGCAATGACAAATCCAAGCGCCTCGCCAAGCGCGGTGTCGAACTCACCCAGATCGTCACCGTTCCGGACTGGCTTCTCGTCGATAAGGACAACCTCAGCGGCACCGTAGTCCGCATCCCGAGCCGCGAAGAGATCAATCCCATCGTCAACGAACAGCTCGTCGTCGAACTTTACGCGCGTTAATCACGCCCGGTTGGCTTTCCCGCCAAAAGCAGAACGCATCCCGCACCCGCGGGATGCGTTTTCTTTTTGATGCGGAATTCCCGGCGCTTGCAAGACATCGACCCATCAAGAAGATTCAAAGCATGACGCATTTCGAGGACGAGGAGCTCCGGTGGTTCTGTGTGAAAACCAAGCCCCGCAACGAATCCGCCGCCAGGCGCATGCTTCTTCGCGATGTCGGCATCGAGGTCTTTTGCCCCATGCTCCGCTTTGAGCGCGCCCGCCGCAGCGGCAAGGTCAAGGTCACCGAAGCCATGTTCCCGGGCTATGTCTTCGCCAAATTCAACTATCGTGAACACCACCGCCATGTCTCGGGAACCCTCGGCGTGAGCACCATCGTCCGCTTCGGCGGGATCCCCTCGGTCGTTCCCAACGAGGTCGTCGCCGAGTTGCGCGCGTCCGTGGTCGATCAGGAAACGATCGAAATCCC
>CAYOGR010000005.1:20340-36833 GCA_964403605.1 uncultured Chthoniobacter sp. | reverse complement strand
TGGCTGCCCCGCATGGACTCGAACCATGAATAATGCCTCCAAAGGGCACTGTGTTACCATTACACCACAGGGCAAAACGGAAATACATATTGCCGACTGAGCGCGCCGGACGCAAATGTTTTCCATGAGTAAAAAATTCCGCAACCGCCTGCTTGCCCTTTTTTGCGTGCTGGTTTTCCTCGGGCTCGGCGGTTTGTTCTACATCAACTGGGTCGTGCAGCGGCCCTTCGCGGTGATTGTTTTTCTCGTGGACAACCTCACTCCCTCGGTGCTCACCCCGGCCAGGAACTACGAGGGCGGCGCGGATCACCGGCTCGCGCTGGAAAGTTTCCCGAACCTCGCCCTCGCCACCACCCACGCGAACGACTTCGCTGTTTCCGATGCGGCGGCGGCGGCGACCTCGATCGGCACCGGGCGGAAGGGCAACAACGGTTCGCTGGGCGTGCTGAGCGGGAAAAACAAAATTCCGAACCTTCTCGATCTCGCCGCCGGGCGGGGACGACTGACCGGGCTGGTCTCGAACGCCTCGCTGACCGATGCGACCCCGGCGGCGTTTTACGCCAAGACCTCGGATCCCCTCGACTACATGACGATCGCGCGCCAGCTCGCGGAGAATCCCGCAGTCGATGTCCTGCTCGGCGGCGGCGCCGCGGATTTTTTGCCGGAGGCCCAGGGCGGGAGGCGCCAGGACGGCCGCGACCTTCTCGCCGAGCTGCGCGAAAAGGGCTACGACATCGCAAAGACCCAGGCGGAACTCGAACAAACCCCTCTGTGGCGCAGCCCGAAAACCGTCGGGCTTTTCGCCATGGGAAATCTGGGATTCGTGGACGAGGCGACCGTCGTGGCGACCCAGCCCACGCTGGCCACCATGGTGCGCCACGCGATCAAGATGCTCCAATACAACCCGCGCGGGTATTTGTTGGTCGTCGATGCCGCGCTGGCCGGAAAATCGGGGGCTCAAAACGAAGGCGAGCGCACGCTGCGCGAACTCCTCGCGCTTGACGACGCGGTGCGCGAAGCCAGGGCCTACGCGGGTGACGACGCATTGATCATCGTCGCAGGCAAACGGAATGTCGGAGGCCTTCGCCTGAACGGCTACCCCTTCCGCAACGACAAAGGCGCGGGACTTTTGGGAACGAATGCCCAAGGCGTCCCGTCCATCACATGGTCCACCGGTCCCGAGTCCGGCACACGCGTCACCCCCGAGGGCCCCGTCTCGACCGAACCCGCCGCGAGCAAGCGCGCGGCCGCGATCGGCACCGCCGAGGATGCGGTCGTGGTCGGCACCGGGCCGGGCTCCGAAAAAATTCGCGGCTTCCTCGACAACACGGATCTATTCGGCATCGTCGAAAAAGGTCTTTGATCGCCGTCGCGGTTGGCGGAGATTGGAGCCAGCGAGGAGTTTTTTTATGAAAGTGCATCTGCGCCAGATTCCGGAGGGGGACACACTGCATTTGGAGGGCGAGGAAAGCGCCGGGCCGCTCGGACTCGAGGAGGCTGGCGTCACGCCCGTCTCGCCGTTGAGCTATTCGCTCGATATCGGTTTGAGCGGCGGCGGGATTTTCGCCACAGGGCGGCTCGCCGTGCGCGGCCGGATGCAATGCGTCTCCTGCCTCGAGGATTTCGAACGCGACATCGTGGTGGATCCATTTTCCATGCAGATGGATTTGCCGGGGGGCGAGTTGATAGACTTGACCCCGTCGGCGCGGGAGGATATTCACCTCAGCTTGCCTGCGCATCCCCGGTGCGACAGTAATGGAGAACCGAAATGCCCTGCCTCGCGTGAAGGCGTGCCGGGTTTTGACAGGCAACCAGCCCAACAACGGGCTTCGGCATGGGATGCATTGGACAAGCTGCAAAATAAAACAAATTAAAGACCTATGGGAGTTCCCAAACGCAAAACCTCGAAGATGCGCCTGCGCACCCGCAAGGCCGCAAACCGCTGGCAGGCCCCGAAACTCAGCAAGTGCCCCCAATGCGGAGCGGCCCTTCCCGGCCATACCGCCTGCCCGGCCTGCGGTTACTACAACAAACGGCAGGTTCTCACGATCGGCGCTGAATAGTCCCGCGGGCACCCCAATCCCCGGATGAAAATCGCCCTCGACGCCATGGGAGGGGACTTCTCCCCGCAAAATCCCGTCGCGGGGGCCGTTCAGGCCCTTCGTGATTTTCCCGATATCGAGCTGATTCTCGTCGGAGACGAGGAGAAAGTCCGAGCCGAGCTTCGCAACCACGATCTCGCGGGGATCGAGCCGCGCCTCTCGTTCCACCATGCCTCGCAGGTGGTCGATATGACCGACAACGGCCTCGACAGCGTGCGCCGGAAAAAAGATTCGTCGGTGAGCCGCGCGGTGGATTTGGTCAAAAACGGCCAGGCCGACGCGGTGGTTTCCGCCGGCCACACCGGGGCGCTCGTCGCCGCCGCCACCATCAAACTCCGCACCCTGCCGGGCATCGACCGCGCCGGTCTTGGTGTGTTGATTCCCGCCGAGGGCGGCGTGTTTTTATTGATCGACGGCGGCGCGAACATCGACCCCAGCCCGAAACACATCGTGGGCTTCGCCGTGATGGGGAGCGTTTACTACCAGTCCGTCGTGGGAGGCTCCCGCGCCCGCGTCGGCTTGCTCAACATTGGCACCGAGCCCGGCAAGGGCACCGAGTTCTGCCTGCAATGCCACGAGCTTCTGCAGACGGCTCCCATCGTCTTCGCCGGCAATGTCGAGGGCCACGGGATCTTCAAGAAACCCGTCGAGGTTGTCGTCTGCGACGGCTTCACCGGAAACATTTTTTTGAAAACGATCGAGGGCCTGGCGAAATCCATGGTCGGCTGGATCAAGGACGAGTTGAAAAAGAGCCCCGTCCGCATGGCGGGCGCGCTGCTTGCCAAAGGCGCGTTCGATGCCGTGAAGGCCCGCACCAGCACGGACGAATACGGCGGCACCCCGCTGCTGGGTGTGAATGGAATCTGCATCAAGGCCCACGGCAACTCGTCTGTCCGCGCCCTCCGGAACGCGATCCGAGCGGCCCGCACGGCCGTGGAACAAAATATCAACACCCGCATCGTCGAGGCGATGCAGCCTCTCCATGAAAAAGTCCCTTCGCGACATCCCGCCGAAGCTTAGCCGGTCCGCCTCCATCATCGGAACGGGCAGCTATGTTCCCGAGCGCGTGCTTACCAACGCCGATTTGGAGGCGGTGGTCGAGACCTCCGATCAGTGGATCGTCGAGCGCACCGGCATCCGCGAGCGCCGCCTCGCGGCGGACACCGAGTTCACCAGTCACATGGCCTCGAAGGCCGCCCGGGCCGCCATGGAAAACGCGGGGGTCAAACCGGAGGAGATCGATCTCATCCTCGTGGGCACGGTCACGCCGGACAATTTTTTCCCTTCCACCGCCTGCCATGTCCAAAGGCTCATCGGAGCCAAAAACGCCGCGTGCATGGATGTGAGCGCCGCCTGCTCCGGGTTTCTCTACTGCGTCGAGATCGCACACCAGTTCATCGCCACCGGCACGAATGAAACCGTTCTCGTCATCGGTGCCGACAAGCTCAGCAGCATCGTCAACTGGAGCGACCGCAACACCTGCGTCCTCTTCGGAGACGGCGCGGGGGCGGCGATCCTGCGCCACCGCCCGGGCTCGCGTGGAGTGGTCACCACCTACATGGGAAGCGACGGCAACCTCTCCGACATTCTGCACATGCCCGGCGGGGGCTGCGCCAACCCGACGACCGCGGAGAACCTTGCCCAAAATCTCAACACTCTCCACATGAACGGGCGCGAGACCTACAAGCAGGCCGTCACCTCGATGATGCGCGCCGCAGGCATCGCCCTCGACCGCTGCGGCCTCACCGCGCAGGACATCGCTTGCGTGATTCCCCACCAGGCCAATCTCCGGATCATCGAAGCCATGGCCGACCGGATGGATCTCTCCCTGGATAAATTTCACATCAATCTGGACAAATACGGCAACACCTCCGCGGCCGCCGTCGCCATCGCCCTCGACGAGGCGGCCCGCTCGGGCCGGTTCCAGATCGGCGACCCCATCCTTCTCGTGGTCTTCGGCGGCGGCCTCACCTACGCCAGCGCCGTTATCGAGTGGTGACTGCGCAAACCGCCCCGACCTGCGACCAGCGCCGCGAGGCGGAGGATTTTCTCGATACCCTCGCCCGCGAAAAACACTGGAGCGCCGCCCATCTCTCCTCCCGCAAGGAGCACGCCTTTTCGAGCCTCGACAGGACAGGCTCCTGGGAGCTTGATTTTAAAGAGTTGGAATACGGAGCGCGCCTGGCGTGGCGGAACAACGCCCGCTGCATCGGCCGCCTCTTCTGGGCCTCGCTCAAGGTCCGCGATCTGCGTCATGTGATCGATCCCGATCGCATCCATGAGGCCTTGCTAGAGCATCTGGATCTCGGGACAAACGGTGGAAAAATCCAGCCCTTGGTGACAGTTTTCGCCCCCGCGACCAACGAGGGCGCCGCGGTCCGGATTTGGAATCACCAACTGCTCGGTTATGCCGGCTACGAACAACCGGACGGCTCGATCCTCGGGGATCCCAAAAATTTGGCATTCACCCGCGAGGCGATGCGACTCGGATGGAATGGCGAGGGCACGCGGTTCGATTTGCTGCCATGGATCATCCAAAAGCGCGGAGAGGCTCCCCGGCTGTATCCCCCGCCGAAGGAGCGGGCGTTGGAAGTTTCCTTGGAGCACCCGGAGCTGCCATGGTTTTCCGAACTTGGCCTGAAATGGTATGCGGTGCCGGTTTTGTCCGACATGGTTCTGCGCATCGGCGGGGTGGATTTTCCGGCCGCGCCCTTCAACGGCTGGTATATGGGAACCGAGATCGGCGCGCGCGACCTGGGCGACACCGGACGCTACGATGCCCTGCCTGTGATCGCCGACCGCATGGGCCTCGACCGCTCCCGGGATTCCTCCCTTTGGAAGGATCGCGCGCTGGTGGAACTCAATGCCGCCGTGCTCCATTCCTATTCCAAGGCCGGCGTGAGAATCGTCGACCACCACCGGGCCTCGTCGGAGTTCATGGATTTTGTCGAACGGGAAAAAAAGGCCGGACGGCTTGTGTCGGCCGATTGGAGCTGGATCGTGCCGCCGATGTCGGGTTCGGCGACCCCGGTCTTTCACAAGGGCTGGAAAGACCGCGCGCTCCGTCCCGACTATCTCGGCCAACCCAAGGCCTGGGTTCGTTTTTGAGGATCAGGCGAAATTGATCTCGCCCGCGGGGTTGATGAATCTCTGGACGGTCAGGAGGATTTCCGGAATGGCGGCGTCGAGTTCGGCCTCCTTGAAACCGGCCTTTTTCAACGCCTCCTCGTCGGGGTCGGTGTAGAATCCATCGATGCCGACGCCGTAGCCGAGCTGCGTCGCCACATGCTTCGAGGCGTGGATCAGCGTGGCCAGGCCGCGATGTTCATCGGGCGCCAGCGAGGGGGTCTGGTAGTGAAAGCCGACCGCGACAAACGAGGGCGGGAATCCCCAGTTTTCCAAAAGGGCCTTGGTGACCTGAGCGGAATCGTAGCCGAGGATCGCAATCTCCGCCTCGCGCCAGGTGGAAAATTCGTCCGGCACGCGGCTCGCGATTTCATCGAGCGCGCTGAAATTCGCATAGGCGAGGGCGAATTTGCCGAGGTCGTGGATGAGACCGGCCGTGTAGGCGGTGGAAGGCTCGGCGAGGCGCGTGGATTTGGCGAAGGTCTCGGCGCAGATCGCCACGCAAAGCGAGTGGCGGCAGAGGTCGCCGGGCTCCCAGCCGTATCCGCGCACCGGATGCACCAGCCAACGCCCGGTGAGCGTGGTGGCCGCGATGCGGTAGAGGGTTTTGCTGCCCAGGCGCAGGATGGCGTCGGCGATGTTGTCGCAACGCTGGGTGCCGCCGAAGTAGGCGGAGTTCGCGGTGCGGAGCACATTCGTGGCCAGGCCGGTGTCGAGGCCGATGAGCATTTCCAGCTCCCCGAGGTCGGAGGAACTTCCCTCGGTAAGCTTGAGAAGCTTGGGCAAAATCGCCGGAGCACAGGGAATCGACCTTGTCATCTCGACGACCGTCTGGAAGTCGGCTGCGGATTTCATCAGCGGAGGAATTCGGGTTTGGAGGGAACTTTCACAATCACATCGCCGGTGTGGTTGTCCAGGCGGATGGTCCGGTTGACGCGACCGCTGATCTCCCACGCCACCACATCGAGCTGCAGCTCCTGGCTGAGCTTGTAGAACATGTCGATGTTCTTGGAGCCGATCCTAAAAAAATTGTCTGTCGCCATGAGCTGCGCGCCGCCGAAGACCTTGCAGCGGATGTCGCTCTTTTTCGCTCCGGCACGGATCATCGTCGTGAGGATTTTGGGAATTCCGGTGTCGAGAAACATGGCCTCCCGGATTTTCTCGCCGGGTTGCGGAGTGGCCGTGGGCAACATCGCATGGAGCATTCCCCCAATACGGCGCTTCTCATCGTAAAAAGTCACCCCGAGGCAGGAGCCCAGCGCATAGGTCACAAGGTAGGTGAGCGGGTCGGTGCTGATTTTATAATCGGCAACACCCACCACCACCGTGCGCATCTGCTCTTGAATCAATGTGGATACCGTTTCCATGCCAAAGGGCGGATTGTTCCGCCGTGCGGATGGATGAACTAAACCGGAAGCCCGGCAGGCACAACTGATTTCGATCCCTCGAAAACGCAAAAAGGGTCTGTGCGGGCCGGGTTTTTTATGTTTGCCTCCAGTTGCAAGCCTTCTTTGCCATTATGTCCGAGAAAGAACTGGAAAAAATCGACACCTGGATCGGCCAAGCCGCCAAGGAAATCATGCTCTCCGAGCCCGGCACCGACCGGAGCCAGTTCCCGCTGCGGGACATCCTGACCAGTATCGCGAACAAGTCCTCCGCCATCCCGGGGTTGGAGGAATTCCACAAAGCCGCCACCTTCGCGGCGGGCTACATCGAGGAAATTCTCTTCTCCGGCGAATGCTACACAGCCGCCCAACTCGACCTGCTCTCCTCCCTCGCCTCGCAGCTCGGGGACATGCGGAACGACCCCTCGGCCGAATTCCAACCTCCCGAAATATCCGCCTCCGCCCTCTCCCAGGAGTTTCCCGTTGACGAAAAAGCAGCCCCGGCGCCGCCGGATCCCTCGCCCGACGAAGCCGAGGAGTTCACCTCGATCAACCTCGAGAGCGACGCCGACATCCTCCGCGAGTTTGCGAACGAGGCGCGCGAGCATCTCGAGAACATCGAGCAAGGCGTGCTCGTGCTCGAGGAAAACCCGGGCGACGCCACCACGCTGAGCTCGATTTTCCGCGCCTTCCACACTTTCAAGGGAGCCTCCGGCTTTCTTCGCCTCATGCCCGTGAACCGCCTCTCGCACGAACTCGAGAACCTCCTCGACTACGCGCGAAGCGGAAAGCTGGTTCTCACGCCCTCCTGCATCGATGTGATCCTCGAGGGCAAGGATGTGCTCAAGGAGTTCCTCGACGAACTCCAGCTTCAGATCGACCTCCACAAACCGGTCGAGCCGATCCGCGTTCCCGCCAACGGCCTCGTGGCCCGCGTGCGGATTCTTTTGGAAAATCCCCACGCCGCCCCCGCCGCCGCGGCACCCGCCCCCGGCGGAGCCCCTCGGGAAACCTCCGCGCAGGACGCGAAGAAAAAAGCCGGCTCGCAGATGATGAAAGTCGATACGCGCCGCTTCGACAGCCTGGTCGAACTCGTCGGCGAGCTGGTCATCGCGCAGTCCCAGGTCTCCCAGCATCCAGACCTCCTGAACCTCCGCAGCCAGCAGCTGAGCCGGAATCTTCTCCAGCTCAGCCAGATTTCCCTGGAACTTCAAAAGATCGCGATGTCGCTGCGCATGGTGGCGATCAGGGCGACATTCCAAAAAATGAACCGCCTCGTGCGCGATCTCACCGCGAATGTCAGCAAACAGGTTCATCTTGTCATCTCCGGCGAGGACACGGAAATGGACCGCACCATCGTGGAGGAACTGGCCGATCCCCTGATGCACATGATCCGGAATTCGGTGGACCACGGCATCGAAAAACCCGAGGACCGTGTCGCCAAAGGAAAGCCGGAGCACGGCACCGTCCGCCTTTCGGCCTACCACCAGGGCGGAAACATGGTCATCGAAATCGCCGATGACGGCGGCGGCCTCAACAAAAAGCGAATCCTCGAAAAAGCCGTCGAGCGCGGGATCGTCGCGGCCGATGCGGGCCTCGAGGACCACCAGATTTACGAACTCATCTTCGCGCCCGGATTTTCCACCGCCGAGAAGATCACCGACATCTCGGGCCGCGGCGTGGGCATGGATGTCGTGAAGCAAAATATCGGCAAGCTGCGCGGGAAGATCGAGATCGACTCGACCCCGGGGCAGGGCACGACCTTCCGGATTTTTCTCCCGCTCACCCTTGCGATCATCGACGGCCTGATCGCCCGCGTGGGCGACCAGCGATACATTTTCCCGACCCTTTCGGTCTGCGAGTCGTTCCGCCCCACGGCGGAGATGATTTCCACCATCGGCGGGAAGGGCGAGGTGGTGAAGGTGCGGGACAAGCTCCGGCCCCTGCTGCGTCTTTACGACTACTTCAAGATCGAGCCCCGCTCGACCGATCCCACCAAGTCGCTTCTTATCGTGGTCGAGAGCGTGAACCAGCAACGCTGCGTCATGGTGGACGAATTGATCGGCAAGCAGGAGGTCGTGATCAAGAGCCTCGACGAGCGCTTCAAGGGAAACAAGGCCCTCGCTGGAGCCGCGATCCTGGGTGATGGAAAAGTCGGGCTGATTCTCGAACCCAGCGCACTGGTGGGCGCGAGCCAGCCGATCGACTTGCCGCGTCCCGGCCCCTCGGCGGCGGCGGCCTAGTCGGCTTTGGCCACCGAGGCGATCCCCGCGAGCCTCACGATATGGGCGGGGATGTTTGGAAGCGCCACCATTTTCTCGGCCGCGCCGTTCTCCATCGCGGCACGCGGCATGCCGAAGACCACACTGGTTTGCTCATCCTGCGCGAAGGTGCGCGCCCCGGCCCGGCGCAGCGCCAAAAGGCCGTCCGCCCCGTCGCTACCCATGCCCGTCAGGAGGCCCGCCACCACACGCGGCCCCATGATCGCGGCGGCCGATTGGAAGAGAAGATCCACGGAGGGCCGGTGGTGGCCGTGCTTCTCGCCGGGCCGCACCTGCACATGGAACCCCTCGGAGCCATGCCTGTGGATCGTCATGTGCAAATTCCCCGGGGCGATCAGAACGAGACCGGGCCGGACCAGGTCGCCATCCCTCGCCTCGCGGACTTCCAAGGCGGAGGCCCCGTTCAACCGTTCCGCGAAGGGCCCGCTGAAATCCTCGGGGATGTGCTGGACGATGCAAATCCCCGGCATGTCGCCCGGCAACTGCGCGAGCACATCGCGCAAGGCCTCGGTGCCGCCGGTCGAGGCCCCGAGCAGAATCACCTGCCGCGGGTGGTATTTGATCAATCCACCGGTCAACCGGGGTGGACTGGCGGCCGGGGAGCGGGAGGGAATGCTCAGGTTCGAAATCGGCGCCCCCACAGCGGGGCGTGCGTCGGGATTTGCCGCCGCCTTGATCTTGGCGATCAACTCCGGGCCGGCCTCCGGGGTGAAAATATCCGAAGCGAGCTTCATCACGACATCCGCGGCCCCGGCCTCCAGCGCGCCCAGGGCGAGTCGCGAGCCGGTTTTCGACTGCGGGGTCATGGCGACCACCGGCATCGGATGCTGCCTCATCAGGATTTTTAGAAAGGTGAGGCCGTCCATCTTCGGCAAATCGGTGTCGAGGACCATCACATCCGGCTCGAGTTCCAGGATCTTGTCCCGGGCCACATAGGGGTCGGTGGCCGTGCCAACAACCTCGATCCCGGGATCGGCGCGCAAAACCTCCGAAACCACCTTGCGGTTCACCATCGAGTCGTCCACCACAAGAACCCTGATTTTTCGCTCGGGCATCGGCTTCGGGATCAGATCGGTTTGCGATAAACGGCCGGCCGCACGGGTTGAAGGTTGTGCCGGACTCCCGAGAGGCTCTCGGAATGGCCGACCTTCAAGTAGCCACCGGGCACGAGAAGCCGCGAGATTCTTTGAACAAGATGCTCCTGCGAGGGCTTGTCGAAATAGATCATGACATTCCGGCAAAAAACGACATGGAACTTCCTGTCGAAAGGATAAACATCCTGGAACAGGTTCATGAGGTGCCAATTCATCCGGTTGCGCAGTTCGGCCTTCACACGGAACCGTCCGACCTGCGAGCCCACGCCGCGCTGGAAGAACCGTTTTTTCAATTCCGGCGGCACGTCGTCCAGGCGCGCCTCGGCATAAATCCCGTCCTTCGCGGTCTCCATCGCACTCCGGCTGATGTCCGAGCACTCCATCTCCCAGCGGAAACCGGGATTCCTGTCGCCGTGCATGGCGAGGACAATGCTGATGGAATAGGGCTCCTCGCCGGTCGAGGCCGCCGCGCTCCAGCAACGAAAGCAGCCGTCGCCGCGGAACTGCGGGTTTTTATGAAAATCCGGCAGCACCGTTTGCTCGAGAAAATCGAAATGCTTCCGCTCCCGAAAAAAGAAGGTGTGGTTGGTGGACATCGCGTCCACCAGATTGTTGATCTCCTCCTCGCCGTTCAGGCCCTCCAGCAGGGCGCAATAGGCGGCATAGCTCGTGCATCCCGTGGCGCGGAGCCGCTTGCCCAGCCGCGAGGCCACCAATTCGCGCTTTCCCTCCCCGAGATGGATGCGGCTGTGCTTGTAGATCAGCTCCGAAATTCGGGCGTAATCTTCTTTGGTGAGCACCGGGGACGACATGGTCTGGAATTCGGACGGCAAGGATGTTTTCGGAAACGGATTCCCGGCTTTTTTACAACAAACATTCCCCGAAAACAGAGGAAACTTTGGTCGCTCCAGGCCTTCGCGGGTTGCCCAACCGGCCCGCCGTGCTAAAGAAATGCCCATGCCGACGCCTATTCGCCTCCTTGCCTTGCTTTGGCTTTTTGCGGTCGCGTTGATTCCCGTCCGCGCCCAACCCGGCCAGGACACTCCGCTCGTGCGGGCTCAACTTCTCGCCGACACGACGGCGATCGTTCCCGGCCAACCCTTCCAAGCCGGTCTCCTCCTCGAAATGGCCGAGGGATGGCACACCTACTGGGAATACAGCGGAGATGCCGGCCTGCCGACCACGATCGAGTGGCAACTCCCCCCGGGGTTCAGCGCCGGGCCGATCGCCTGGCCCGCGCCGGAGTCGAAGCTCGAGCCGGGCGACATCCAGACCTACGCCTACAGCGGGCGCGTGCTTTTGCTGACCACGATCACACCGGTGCTGGAGATCTCGGGAAACATCACACTCCGGGCCAAGGCGGATTGGCTCGTCTGCAAGGAAACCTGCATCCCCGGCGGCGCGGAGGTCGAACTGACCCTGCCCGTTGCGGCGAATGCCCTTCCCGCGAACGCCGCATTGTTCGAGGAATTCCGCGCACAGCTCCCCTCCGAAAAACTCCCGCCCTATCCCCTTTCCTGGAAGCGCACGGCCAACCAGTTGACGCTGGAAGTCGGTGGAATTCCAGCAAACACCCCGCTCGCCCTTTTTCCCCTGCCCGCCGAAAACCAAAATGTCGGCCACCCAGAATTCATCCCCCCCTCGACACTCCGAATCGAATCCCCGGGCGACTTTCGGGGCGTGTTGGCCGTCGGCGAGGGCTCGAGTCGGCGCTCCTGGTTCGTCTCGGACAAATCCTCACCCGCCCCGGCGGAAAATTCCGCCGCCACGATGGGCCTCTGGCTGGCGCTTTTCTACGGATTTCTCGGTGGGCTGATTCTAAATCTCATGCCGTGCGTCCTTCCGGTCATCTCGCTCAAGATTTTTGGATTCATCAAACAGGCCGGCGACTCGCGCGCCGCGATTCTCTCACATGGGCTCGCCTTCGCCGCAGGTATCTTCGCTTGGTTCCTCGGCCTCGCCGCCGTCATCATCGCGCTGAAATCCGGCGGCTCGGAGGTCACCTGGGCGTTCCAATTTCAAAACCCCTGGTTCAACATCGCCATCGGCGCGGTTGTTTTTGTCTTCGCCCTCAATCTTGCGGGCGTTTTTGAACTCGTCCTCCCCGGCCGGGCGGCCACCGCGATGGAATCCGCCGGTTCCGGCAGCGGCCTCGGCGGGCCGTTTTTCCAGGGCGTCTTCGCCACCCTGCTGGCCACCCCCTGCACCGCGCCATTCCTTGGCAGCGCGCTGGGATTCGCCTTCAGCCAAAGCGCCGCCGTCATTCTCGCCATGTTCGCCTCGGTCGCGTTTGGCATGGCACTCCCCTATCTGCTTCTGAGCGCCCAACCGGGCTGGATGAAATTCCTGCCCCGGCCGGGCGCTTGGATGGAGCGACTCAAGCAATTCATGGCGTTTCCGCTCCTCGCCACACTCGTATGGATTCTTTCCATCCTCGGCGGACAGCGCGGGGTCGAGGGCGTCGTCTGGTTTTCGGCATTCCTCCTCTGCCTCGCCTTCGCCGCGTGGCTCTACGGGGCCTTCTGCGGCCCCCTCAGCTCCTCGAAACAACGCGCCTTCGCCCTCCTCCTCGCTCTGGCATCGATTTCGGGTGGCGGCTGGTATTTTCTCGGACAAAAATTCACCCGGATCGGGAAAGCCGATTCGCGTTCGATCGCGTGGGTTGATTTCACCCAAGCCCGCGTGAAATCCGAACTCGCCGCCGGCCGGAATGTCTTCGTCGACTTCACCGCCGATTGGTGCATCACCTGCAAGTTCAACGAGCGCACCGCCATCGACACCCCCGCCGTCCGCGCCCTGCTTGCCGAAAAAAACATCGTTCCCGTCAAGGCCGACTGGACAAACTCCAACCCCGAGATCACCGCCACGCTGAAAAGCTTCGGACGCGTCGGCGTGCCGCTCTATGTGATCTACCCCGCCGCCGACCCCGGAAATCCCGTCGTTCTTCCCGAGCTTCTCACCGAATCGATACTCCTCGACGCGCTCCGGAAGCTGCCCTGACGCACCACGCCCTCAGTCGTCGAGAACGCCCGGCAAAAGATCCAGCGGAAAGGCTGCGGGGCGCTCCACGGCATGCCCGATGTCCACCCGGTGGCCCGTGGCCTGCGACTTGTCGAAGGCCTGCATGACCTCGAGGGCGTGAAACGCCAGCGACGCATCACAACGGTGGGGCCGCCCCGAGCGAATCGCATGGGCCATGTCCGCGACGCCGATGCCCCGGGAATTTCCTTGGTAGCCGTGAGTCAGAGGCATCTCGGCCCATCCTGTGGAACCCACCCGGTTCACCGACACGGGCCCGCCAAAAGTATTCGGATCCGGCACTATCAGGCTTCCCGATGATCCGTAGATTTCAATCGGCGAGTGCCGGTGCGCATGCACATCGAAACTCACCGTCATCGAAACAACCGCTCCCGAGGTGAACACAAGGCTTCCGCTGTTGTGCGTTGCCACCTCCACGGGCAACAACTTTCCGAATTGCTCCTTGCAGGTGGCCAACCTCTCGCGGCGCGGCGCGGAGGTCGCGGCCACAACCGAGGCCACCGGCCCCAGAAGATGAACCAGCGCCGCGATGTAATACGGCCCCATGTCCATCAGCGGCCCCGCGCCTTTCTGATAAAAAAACGCGGGGTTGGGATGCCAGCTCTCGGGCCCGGAAGACATCATGAAAGCCGTTCCGGAGGCCGGGCGGCCGATCCAACCGTCGTCGAGAAGTTTTCGGCAGGTTTGCAGACCCGCGCCCAGGAAGGTGTCCGGCGCGCACCCGACGCGCAATCCGGTCCCGCGGGCCAACTCGAGAAGTTGACGCCCCTCGTCGAGATCGATCGCCAGGGGCTTCTCGCTGTAGGCGTGCTTCCCGGCACGCAAAATCTCCATGCCCACCTGAGCGTGCACCTGCGGCACGGTGAGATTGACGACCAGATCGATGGCCGGATCCGCCAACAAATCCCGGATGGTTTTCGCCTGGATCCCGAATTCCTCCGCCCGCGCCTTGGCCGCGTCGGGATTCAAATCCGCACAGGCCTTGAGGTCGAGAATCCGAAACATGCGGAGGCCGTTCGCATAGGCGGCAAAAATATTTCCGCAACCGATGATGCCGACACCTACCGGGGCAGGGAATGGAGTGTTCATTTCGAGAAACACCTTTAGGGAGCCATGCCTTTTTCGAAAAGCCAGAAAGTTTCCGGCAATCCCGGCGGGCGAAGAGGCTGAAAAGGGAACGCTTTTTTTCCAACAAATCAGTCACATTTCCAACCTTGTTTCCTGACAAGACACAGCATAGGACATCGCCACCAATGGAAGTATCTAACTCGATCCTCTCTGTTCAGGATCTCCACAAAAGCTTTGATCAAACGCCCATTCTCAAGGGAGTGAGCTTTTCCATCGAGGAGGGCGATCTGGTTTCGGTCATCGGCCCGTCGGGTTGCGGAAAAAGCACAATGCTGCGATGCATCAACGGCCTCGAAACGCTTGATTCCGGTGTCATCAGCGCCGCTGGCGCGTGCATTTCCAGGATGCCCGGGGCCAAGCTGACCGGGGATTTCGAGAAAAACGCCCACATCCTTCGGCAGCGGGTCGGCATGGTCTTTCAACAATTCAATCTCTTCCCGCACCGCACGCTGCTTCAAAACACCATGATGGCGCCCGTCATCGTCCGCGGCGTTCCCCGCGAGGACGCCGAGAAAACCGGGCGCGCCCTGCTTGAAAAAGTGGGACTCGGCACCCATGCGGACAGGTATCCCGCAAACCTCTCGGGCGGCCAGCAGCAGCGCGCGGCCATCGCGCGGGCGCTCGCCATGCAGCCGAAGGTCATGCTCTACGACGAGCCGACCAGCGCGCTCGATCCCGAGTTGGTTGACGAAGTCCTGCATGTCATGAAAGCCCTCGATGCCGAGGGCATGACACAGATCGTCGTAACCCACGAAATGCGATTCGCGCGGGATGCGAGCGACTACATCATTTACATGGAAGGCGGCCACATCGTGGAAATCTCCGACGAGGACGAAATTTTTGAAAACCCCAAGGACGAGCGCACCCGCCGATTTCTCCGGAGGTTCATCTGATGAAAAAAACCACCCTGCTTCTCTTCCTGGCACTCGGATTTCTTTTCGAGGCCTTCGCTCAATCAGACACCAAGACGCTTCGCTGGGCCGCGGCCACAGACAGCAACGCGCCCTATGCCTTCTACGGCCCCGGCAACAAGCTCACCGGTTTTGAATACGAGGTGATCCAGGCCGTCGCCCGCGAGATGGGACGCGACCCGGTTTTTGTTCCCAACGACTGGGACGGTCTCATCCCCGGACTCGGCCGCGGCCTTTACGACTGCGTCATCTGCGGCATCGAGGTCACCCCCGACAAAGCGCAGGAGGTGCTGTTCACGGATCCCTACTATGTCACCTACGAGCAGCTGGTGGTGAAAAAAGGCACGCCGCAGGTCACGAGTCTTGATCAACTCCGGGGCAAAAACATCGGCACCCTCAGCCAGACAGCCTCCTTCAACATGCTCAGCAAAACACCCGGGGTTGTTGTGAAAACCTACGACGAGGAGGTCAACGCCTACGCGGATGTCGCAAACGGCCGGCTCTTCGGCGTGCTCCTCGATTATCCGATTGCGAAATATTACGCCTTCGCGAATCCGAACCTGAAATTCACCGGCCCGCCGTTCGGGCAGGTCACCTACGGAATTGCCCTCGCCAAGGGGAACTCCGCCCTCGCGGCGGAAATGAACGCCGCGCTCGCCCGCGTCATCGCCAGCGGCGAGATGCGCGACATCCTCTCGCGCTGGGGACTCTGGACCGCCATGGTCGCCGACACATTCGGCCAGCCGGAAGACCCCTCGCTGCCGGACACCGAGTATCGGGCCTTTGTGGCCGCCACAGCCGAGCAACCCACCTTGTTGAATCGCATCATCGGCTATGCCCGCTTCTGGCCGCTGCTGCTCGAAGCCTCGCTCCTCACCATCGAAGTCAGCCTCCTCGGCATGGCGGGAGCCGTTCTGCTGGGATTCACCCTCGCCATCATGCGGGTATACGGCCCCCTCCCCGCGCGCTGGCTTGCCACACTCTACATCGAACTCATTCGCGGCACCCCGCTCCTCATCCAGTTGCTCATCCTCTTCTACGGCCTGCCGAATATTGGCATCAAACTCGAACCATTCGTGGCGGGTGTGCTGGGCCTCGCCTTGAACTACGCCGCCTACGAGGCCGAGAACTACCGCGCCGGCCTGCTCGCCATTCCGAAGGGCCAAATGGAAGCCGCCCGAGCCCTCGGCATGACACAGCGCCAGGGTCTTTTCCATGTCGTCATTCCGCAGTCCTTCCGGTTGGTGCTGCCGCCCGTGACGAATGATTTCATCTCGCTTCTCAAAGACTCCTCGCTCGTTTCCATGGTCACGCTCGTGGACCTCACCGGCGCCTACAAACAAATCGCCACACAGACATTCGACTACTTCGGCGCGGGTTTGCTGGTGGCGGCCTTCTACCTTCTCATCGGCCTGCCCTTCGTGCG
>CAYOGR010000005.1:0-20240 GCA_964403605.1 uncultured Chthoniobacter sp. | reverse complement strand
GACGGTTCCAGTTCCACCTTGGAAAATCCTGATCCGAGGCTGCACCCCCCGCCCGATTCTTTTCCTATGCCCGCCCCCATGAACGACAGCATTCGAGAGCTGACCCGGGAGATTTGCGCCTTCCGCGACGCGCGGGATTGGGCGCAGTTTCACAACCCGAAGGAAATGGCTGTAGCCATCACGGCCGAGGCCGCGGAACTCCTCCAGCATTTCGTTTGGCAAAACGCGGATCAGTCCCTTGCGCGCGTGGCCGGGCGCCGCGACGAACTCGCCTCCGAGATGGCCGATGTGGCCATCCTGCTCTTCGAGATGGCGAATGACTGCGGCATCGACCTCGCCACCGCCATGCGCCAAAAGCTCGCGCGCAACGAGGATCGCTATCCGGTCGAGAAGGCGCGCGGCTCGAACCGCAAATACAACGAGCTTTGAGCGAGCCGTCCCCGCACCGCCGCCGTCCCCGCTACCCAGGCAAATACCCGCGCCGTTTCGAAGAGAAATACAAGGAACTCGATCCCGAAAACCACCCCGAGACCATCGCCAAGGTTCTCGCCTCGGGCAAAACGCCGGCCGGATCCCATGTGCCGATCCTGGTTGCGGAAATCCTCGAAGCCCTCGATCCCAAGCCAGGCGATCTCGCCGTCGATTGCACCCTGGGGCACGGCGGACATGCCCGGGAAATTCTCCGCCGCATCGCGCCCGGCGGCCGCCTCCTGGGTCTGGATGCCGACCCGATCGAACTTCCGAAAACCGAGGCGATCCTTCGCGCGGAAGGCTTCACCGAGGTTTGTTTCACCGTGAAGAAATCGAACTTCGCGGGTCTCCAAGCCGCACTGGCCGGGGCGAGCGCGGACGCGATCCTCGCCGACCTCGGTGTTTCCTCGATGCAACTCGACAACCCGGAGCGCGGCTTCACGAGCAAGCACGCCGGGCCACTCGACATGCGAATGAATCCCTCCCGTGGCATTCCTGCCTCGAAGTGGCTGGAGCGCGTCCGACCCGATGCGCTCGCCGAAATCCTCCACGGGAACTCCGACGAGCCCCATGCCGACTTGCTCGCTGCCGCACTGGCGGGAAGAAGCTTTGCCTCCACTGTGGACTTCGCCAACGCGATCCGGGCGGGTCTTTCCAACCGTCCGGAATCGGAGTTGAAAAAAACCGTCACCCGCGTCTTTCAAGCGGTGCGGATCGAGGTGAACGAGGAATTCGCGGCGCTCGACGCGCTTCTGCGCTCGCTTCCATTCTGCCTCAAGCCCGGTGGCCGCGTGGCCATCCTCTCGTTCCACTCGGGCGAGGATCGGCGGGTCAAGAAGGCATTCCAGGCCGGGCTCCGGGAGGGGGTTTATTCCGAAATCGCGCGGGATGTCGTTCGAGCCGCTCCCGATGAGTGCCGCACCAACCCGCGGGCGACCTCGGCCAAGCTGCGCTGGGCGCGCCGCTGAAAATCGCGTTGCGGCCCATGGTTTTTTGGATTTCCGTGTCGCCCATGACATGGCTCCGCCCTCTTTCGATTTTGCTCTTCGCTGTCCTCGCCGCCGCCTGCTCCACGACATCAAACCCGACTCCCCAAACCGCCGCCGTCGCACCGCCTCCCATCGCCGCCTCGCCGGCAGGTGCCCCGGAGGTTTGGCCCGCGAATGCTCCTGAAATTCTCGCGCAGTCCGCGATCCTGATTGATGCGCGAAGCGGGAAGGTTCTCTTCCAAAAGAACGCCGACACGAAACGCCCCGTGGCCAGCACCCAAAAACTCCTGACCGCCTTGATCATCGCCCGGGCCGGCAACCTCGACGAGAGCGTGACCATCGCCGTGCCGGAAACCCGCGCGGAACCCACGAAGCTGGGCCTCAGAGTCGGGGACCGGTATCCCCGCCGGAAACTTCTCGAGGCCATCATGGTGAAAAGCGCGAACGACGCCTGCGCCGCGCTGGCCCGCGACCACAGCGGATCGGAGGCGGCATTTGCGGAGAAAATGAACGCCGCCGCCGTGGCCCTCGGCGCGAATTCCTCGCACTTCGCGAACAGCCACGGCCTCCCCGCCGAGCAATACTCCACGGCCCGCGACATCGCCCGGGTCGCCTTCCATGCCTACCGGAATCCCGTCCTGCGCGAGATGATGCTGAAAAAGAAATCCTATTTCCGCCACAACAGCGGCCGGGTTTCCGTCCTCGAGGCGACCAATTTCCTTCTCGACCGCTCGCCCGCCTTCAATGGCATGAAGACCGGCTACACGAACGCCGCCGGGAGATGCCTCGTTTCGAGCGGCATGATGAATGGCCGCGAGGTGATCCTTGTCCAGCTCGGCAGCAAGACGAGGCGCATCTTCAACGATGCCGCCCTCGCGATGGCCTGGGCCCCGCCCGCCCCTGCCTTCTTTGCGGACAGCCGGGCCGTGGTCGGCGACTCGGTTTATTGATTTCAGCGCGAAATTTCGATCGCCGCCATTTGCTGGGAGAGTCCCCAGAACGGCAAAACCAAACGCGTCTCGGCCGAGCGCGCGGCGCGAATGGTGTTCCAAGCGCAAGTCGCCGCGAAGGCTTCGAACCGCGAATCGCCGCGGAGGGGGGCAAGCGTTCGGCCTGCCAGGTTTTTGGAAACCACCGGGCGCGTCCAATTTCCGGCCGTGTCGGCGACCGGCAGCGCGGGATCGAATTCGGAGAGGAGGCTTTGAACCGCCACAGCGGCCTCACTCCGCGTTCGGAAGCCGAACCCATCCGCAATGCGATGGATGTGCGCGAGGGCACCGGGAGTTTTTTTCCCGAGAAGAACCGCCCCCGCGCCCTCCGCAACGGCGGTTGCGGGCCGGCTGCCAAACCAGCGGGCGGAATGCATCGCATCGAGGAAAACAGGGTCGAATTCCTCGCCGGCCACGACAATCACCTGCTCGACATCGCCGTTGGCGAGCCACAGAGCCGCGGTTCGCAGGGCCGACCCCCAGCAGGAGGTGTCTCCCGTTTGGGAATAAACGGGGCCGCCGATTTGGAGTTCGGAAACCACATGGCTAAGGGGCGTGTTCACGACCGTCTCGGGAAAAAGGATGGGACTTGCGAAGCGGCGGCCATCGGTCGTGAGGCCTTTGTAAAACCGAACGGAGTAAACCAGGCAGCCGATGAAAAACGCGCCGACGAGTCCCACGCGCGCGGGGTCGACATCCGGGCGGGCCTCGAGGATTTGCGCCACGGCCTCGATGAGGTGGTGGGAAAGCGGACTGGCGCGACGAAGCCTGGGGCGCATCCGCCAGCGGCTGAAAGGCTCGGCCGCCAGATCGATCGTGGCGACCTCCCGCGCGACGGCGGGGTTGGTGACCTCCGGAACGCGACGACTCGGCCAATCGGCTTCCAGCGCGGCGGCACCGGTTCCTCCGGGACAGGAAGCACCCACGGCCAAAATGGAAATCGGCTCTCTCATGCGGCGGCGAGCAGCAGGGCGGCGTTCGATCCCCCGAAACCAAGATTCACGCTCAAGACGACGGGTTTTTCCAAAACCTCGCCGGGCTGCGCGAGCCATCCCGCGACCTCGGGGATGGGATGGGATGTTTTGATTTGCGGGGGGATGCGACGGGTTTGCAGCGCGAGCAGGGAAAAAACGGCCTCGAGCGTTCCGGCGGCCCCGAGCGTGTGGCCGATCGCGGCTTTCGTGGAGACAAGGCGCGGCGCGGGGTTTTCAGTGAAAACCCGGGCGAACGCCGCCGCCTCGGCGCTGTCGTTGAAAGGTGTTCCCGTGCCGTGGGCATTGATGTGGCCGACATCGGACGGCTGCAGCCCGGCCTGCCCCAATGCGCGGCGGATGCACAGCTCGAGCGGCGCGCCGGTCGGGTCGGGCTGGGTGATGTGGTGCGTGTCGGTCGTGTGGCCGTAGCCGACGATGCGGCCCTTGGGCTTCGCTCCGCGCGCGGCGGCGTGTGCGGCACTTTCGATCACCAGAAATGCGGCCCCCTCGCCGAGCATGAGACCGCGGCGGTTCGCATCGAATGGCCGGCAGTCGTCGGGCGCCAGGGCCTGCAGGCAATCGAAGCCACAGAAAACCAATTCACAGAGCGCCTCGAACCCTCCCGCCAGCACGATGTCGGCGAATCCCGCGCGCACGAGATCGGCGGCGTGGCCGATGGCATTCGCCCCGCTCGCGCACGCATTCGAGACGATCATGGCGGGCCCGGTGAAGCCGAGACCTTGCTGGAGATCGGCGACCTGGAGTTGGGCGGGATAGCGAGAGACGCGGGTGGCTTGATTTCGAAAACTTCCGGCCCATATGCCCTGGAGGAAGGCCTCGCCCAGTTCCATGCCGTTCGCCGTGGTGCTGAGCGACATGTCGAGACGCGGAAACACCGAGCGGCCCTTGGAATCCAGAATCCCGGCGTCCACCATCGCCTCGCGCGCGGCAGGGAGCGCCAACCGGGCGGCGCGGCTCAGACGGGAAACGGTTTTGGGCGGCAGCCAATTCAGATCGGGCAGCTCGGCCTGCGCGCCCTCGACGACCCGGCATCCCTCCACGGGAATGCAGGAGATCGGGGCGCGAACCCCCTCGCCTGCGACGAGACGCGACCAGGTGGACTCCGTGTCTCCACCGAGCGGCGAAACACAACCCCAGCCTGTGACGACAACCTCTTTCGACGATTCCACGGCGGGGAAGCTACCGGCGATCGCCGCGCGGGGGAATTTTCAATTTCCCGACGCGAGCTGTCGGCTCAGCGTGATGCGGCCGCGCGCCACGGGGCGCCCGCCCGAGGTGGTTTCGAACTCAAATTGGGCCAGCGGCCCCAACTCGCGCACGAGCTTCACGCGGATGTCGAGGGTTTCGCCGGGACGCCCGGCAGAAAGCACGCGCATCGCATCGATCGAGGCCACGAAGAGCGGCGTTTTTTCCGCCCCGACCGCGGAGTGCATCCAAAACGCCCCGCAGGCCTGTGCGGCGGATTCCATCAACAGCGCGGCGGGCACGAGGGGATCGCCTGGAAAGTGGTCTGCAAAAAATGCCAGGCCGGGATCGAGATGCCAGCGCCCCGTTCCGGTGTCGCCCTCGATGGCAAAGTCGTCGAGAAACCGGAAGCCCGGCCCATGCGGAGTGTGGGGTGTTTTCATTTTTCGAGGCGCGAGAAGTGGTGCCACTGGTCGGGATGGCGGGCGAACATTGGAACAAGGTGCTCGAGGGCGAGCCGCCGGGTGAAGTGGGCCAGCGTCGCCTCGCGGCCCTCGGGCAGCCACTCGGGAAACATCGGCGGCTCGGCTCGGATCTCGAATTTCCCGTCGGGCTGGCGCGTGATCGAGACCGCCACGAGCGGCGCGCCGGAGAGGAGCGACAAGAGCACCGGGGAGGTGGAAAACGGCATCCTCCCGTTCGGCAGATCGACCGTCACGGTGTTCGAATCGAAAGGCCGGTCGCACAGGAGCGCGACCAAGGCACCGTTGCGGAGGTGGCGCGTGATTTCCACGGCCGAGAAGGCGTCCCCCCCGACCACAACGGTTTCAACGCCCCAGCGTTTCCGGAATTGTGCGCGCCAGTCGGTGAGTTCGGAGGTCGGCTCGGGCAGGGTAAGCGCGGTGATCGGATAGCCCATCTGCGACATGGCGAGGCCGCCGAGCTCGAAAAAACCGAGGTGTCCCGTGACAAAAAGACAACCCTTCCCGAGACTCCGCGCGTGCTCGATGTGCTCGATGCCAGTTTTTTTCCCGAGCATGCCGAGAACCTCGCCGGGCCCGAGCGACGCCAACTCGGTGTATTCGCGGAAATTGAGCGCCTGCTGGATGCAAAGCCGCACCGCGTTCGCCTGCGTGGCTTTTTCCGGATCGAGCAGGGCGATATTCGCCCGGATGTCGCGGAGCACCCGGGGATGGGTGATCGCGTAGCCGAGGCCAATCAGGCGTGCGATGAAATAGCTGAATCGCCTGCCAAAGCGGCGGCGCATCCGGATGCCCAGCTCGAACCCGCCGGGGCGGTAGAGGGTTTTGTAAAATTTGGCGGCGCGGTAATCGCGGGTTTGACCGGCCCGGAGAATCAAAACCACCGAGGCCGCCGCCGCGAGAAGAACAAGGAGAAGTCGGATCGGCATTCAGCGGAGGGAGGGAATCGGCGGGGCCAGGCGGAGAAATCGTTGCGCGGCGCAAACAAGATGGAAAAGCGCGAGGCGGACATGCTGCGAAAAGGGCAAATCGGTTTTTCCTCCGACGAGATACCCAATGCTGCGCGGGAGGTCGAAGCAGGGGATTGGGTTCATGAACACCTCAAAGCCGGCGCGATCGTAGAAGGCCCGGATAATCCGGGAATAAAGCTTCATCCAGCTTTCGATCTCGCGCGTGTAGTTGCGGCATTCCCGGGCACCGAGGCTGCCGCCAAGAGCCTTGTGCCTCTGGATCGTTTGCGCGGCGAGTCGGCCGGATTTCATAGCAAGCATCACGCCGGAGGAAAAAATCGGATCGATGAATCCGGCGGCGTCTCCGGTCATCAGAACGCGACCGAACGCGAAGGATTCATGCTGCCAACTATAATCGGCCGTGATCCGCAGCGGAAACAGGGGCTTGGCCGCCACCAGGCGTGAGGCCACATCGCGATTCGACTCGACGCAGGCTTGGAAGGCGGCCTCGAGGTCCCCGCCGTGCTCCTTCAGCAAAGCAGGCGGCATCACCGCTCCGACGGAAGTGGTGTTGTTTGCCAGCGGAATGAGCCAGAACCATCCCTTCTTGAACCTGACAATAACCGTGTGGCCGGCAGCCTCGCCGCCATTTCGGACGACGCTGCGGAAGTGCCCATAGATGGCGACCATTTTACCGTCGCGAGTGGCCTTGCGGGGAATTTTTAAAAACTCCCCCGCAACTCCGCATCGCCCGCTGGCATCGACCAGCCATCGGGTTTCGGTGCGGCGCGGCCCGCCGGCATCGCTCCAGGAGACGGCAATGGATCCGTTGGCAAGGCGCTCGAGCGCGGAAACCCTCGCGCCCTCGACGACCTCGCATCCCCCGGCGCGGGCGCGGTTCATCAAAAGATGGTCGAAGCGGGCGCGATCGACTTGGAATGTGTGGTCGTAAGATTCCCCGAAGACGCCCCGGAACCAATAGCGGTTGAATCGCTCGCTGCCGCCTGTGGCGAAATCCGCGCCGTATTTTTTAACAAACCCGGCCCGCTCGAGTTCCGGCCAGATGTCAAGTTCCCGAAGGATGTCGTTGCCACAAGGCAGGAGCGATTCTCCGATCGTGAATCTGGGAAAATGCTCTTTCTCAAGCAAGAGCGGTTTGAATCCCGCGCGGGCGAGATAGGAACCTGCAACCGAACCGGCAGGCCCCGCGCCAATCACGACCACATCCCGGGGAGACGAATCCATGAATGGACAACTCAAGCCGCGGGAGCCAGACGGCGGACGATCCAATCGCGGAGGACGCCGAGACTCTGCAAGGCGTCGCGGGCCGTGGTCGCGTCGCCGATGGCGATGCCGTATTTTTTCTCGACCGCGATGATGATTTGGAGGGCGTCGAGCGAATCGAGGCCAAGGCCCTCGGCGCCGAACAATGGCGTATCCTCGCCGATCGAGGCGGGGTCGGTTTTCAGCATGACATTTTCCGCGAGAAGGGCGCGGAGGGTTTCAATGGAGACAGCTTCAGCGGAACTCATTTCGAAGCGTGGAACAGGCGCTCAAGCCGGGTCGAGGACGAAGGAAAAACCATGGTTCCGGACGCTAGCCAGAAGGGCTTCGAGTGTGCAAGCCCGCTGTCCCTCGCGCATTCCGGGCAGGTGGCTGTCATGCGCCAGAACGATCGCGCCGGGCCGGAGGGAGGCCGTAATTTTGCGAACAACGCGGGCGGGATCGTGCGGAATGCCGTCATGGCCGGTGGCCGACCAGCCGGCGAGCCGCAAGCCAAGTTCGCGCGCGGCGAGATGGACGAACGGGTTTGCCATTCCAACAGGGGCGCGAAACCGCGTCGGCTCGCATCCCGTCGCCTCACGGATCGCGGCCGAGCAACGCACGATCTCCCGGCGGGCACGGCGCGGGCCGGCGGCCCAGAAGGAAGCGGAGGGGTGCGAGAAAGTGTGGTTTTGCACCAAATGCCCCTCGTCGCGCATCCGGCGACACAATTCCGGGTGGGCGGCGGCTTTTTTCCCGATCACAAAAAACTCCGCCTTCACCCCCTCGCGGGCGAGGAGATCGAGGATTTGCGGGGTTTGGCGGGGCTCGGGGCCGTCGTCGATCGTGAGGCGCAGATGGCGCTCATTTGTAGCGAAGCGGGTTTCCACGGGACCGAACCATGAGGAATTCCGGATCACACAGGGGAAAACCAGCAGCCACCCGAGAAGAGCGCGCGAAAAGCCGGCGCGATTCATGGTTTCAACCGGAAAATGCCCTGCCCGTCGCGTCCGAGGTGTTGGCGGTAGTGGTGTTCGAGCCGCCGCGAGAGGTCGCGAGGCGATTCCCCGGGATCGGGACGGAAGATTTCGCCGACCGAAAATCGAAACACAATCGGATCGCTGGTGGGTTTGAAAAACGAATATCCCTTTCCGAGAAAGAGCGAGTTCGTTTCGATGAAAACCGTGCGGATCGGCGCGCGGGCTTTGACCGAGAGCAAGGCCGGGCCATCGTGAAAGGGATTCAGCGCGCCTCGCGTGGTGCGGGTTCCCTCCGGAAAAAGGAGAATATTCTCGCCCCGCAGGAGCCGCTGGCGGCACTCCTTGAGCATTCGCAAGGCGGGATCGCGGGGAACGAAATCCGCGAGCCTCGCGGGAAGCGAGAGAAGCGGGTTGCTCCACGGATTCGTGCCGACCACGCAGCCGATACCCGGGATTTTCCAAAAAAAACAAAGCGCATCCAAGATGGACGGGTGGTTCGCGCAGACGATCGAGCCCCTCCAAGAGTCCGCATCCTCGAAGCCCTCGAATTCGCAATGCACAAGATTCCGGGCACGGAGGTCAGAAAAAAAAGAACCACAACCCCGCGAGAGGCGGGCCCGCACGGATTGGACATCCGCCTCGCGATCGATGTTCTTTTCCCGAAAAAGCAGCCGGGAGGTGAAGCCGAGGCACTTCCAGTAAAACAACAAAAAGGCCTGCTGCTGGGCAAAAAACCGGATTTTCCCCGTGCCCCCGGAGGAAAGCCCGGAGACCGTCACCCGGGGAGGCTCTGGGTGGGGGAGAACTCGGTTTGCCATTCCCCGCATCTTGGATCAATGTCCCCCGCCATCACCAGAACAACCTCCTTCGCCTTTTGGAAACCAACGACCCTTCCCCAATCGAATCCGAATACGATGTGATCATCGCCGGCACCGGCCCGGCGGGTGTGGCCGCCGCGATCTCCTCCGCCCGCGCAGGTGCCAGGACACTGCTTTTCAGCCAAGCGGCGGCGATCGGAGGATTCTCCCGGAACACTTTTGTCCACAGCCTCTGTGGTCTGTATGTGGCCAGCCAGGACATCATCCCGCGGCCGGCGAACGGCGGTCTCGCTCTTGAATTCGTGGAACATTTGGTCAACTCCGGCGCGGCCGGCGGCCCGCAGCGCGTCGGGCCGTTCGACATGATCTTCCAGTCGCCGATCCAGTTTGCCCGCCAGTGCATGGAAATGTGCCGGAAGGAGAAAAACCTGACCATCGCGACGAACACGCGTCTCGACTCGGTGGAGGGGAGCGAGACACGCATCGACAGCGTGGCCTTCGAGGAGCGCGCGGAGCCGGTTCGCGCACGGGCGTTTGTCGATACCACGCGCGAGGCGGAGTTGGCCTTTCTTGCGGGGGCGGACTTCGAGGGAACCGAATCCTGCTCGCGGCGCCGGCAGGCGTTTATTTTTTCCATCCGCAACCAGGAGGCCGACGCGGCCGACGACGAGGGGCGCCGCAGGCTTTCGGAGTTGATTGTGGATGGCATCAACAGCGGCATCCTGACCCCGCAGATCGGGTTGGCCGTGATGCGAATCGTGCAGCTGGACGAAAATCCCGACGCCTGCGTGGGACTCGACGCCGAGGGAGACCACTTCAGCGCCTTGAACCCCGATTCCCTCATCCGCTTCCAGATTCTCAGCGGCAACCTCGCCATGGAACTGGGCAATTTTCTCCGGGCGAACATGCCGGGATTCCAAAATTGCGAGGTCGCTGTCGTGCCCGCCCAGGCGTGCGAACGGGAAAGCCGGCGCGTGGTTGGCCGCTACCGGTTGACGGAGGAGGACCTCCAATCGGGCGCGGATTTTGAAGATGCCGTTTGCCGCACGGGTTGGCCCTTGCTGGCCGACCCTTCGCTTTTGGGCTCGGTGGCCATCGATCCGGACAAGGCCCGGCCTTGCGCGGTGCCGCTGCGCTCGCTTATCTCAAAGGACATCGGGAATCTTCTGATGGCGGGACGCTGCATCTCCTCGGCCTATGTCGCCCAAGGGGCCCTTCGCGTGATCGGCACCTGCCTGGCGATCGGCGAGGCGGCCGGCATCGCCGCCGCCGCGACAGCGCAATCCGGGGAGCCCGCCATCCCGCCGGCAAAAGAAAACGCCGTTGCCGCCGCCATCCGGGCCGCCTTGAATACCGGACTCTGATCCATGCCGAAAGATCGCTCGCTTCCCGATATATCACGGGCCTACGGGCCCTCGCGCTGGCTGCGTGGCTATGTGCGCGGAAAGATCGGGTGGGATCCCGTGTTTCCGCTTGCCCGGCGGGAAATCGTGAATCGCCACCAACCCGTTGTGGACATCGGCTGCGGCCTCGGGCTGCTCGGGATTTCCATGCGCGCGGCGGGGATCACCGTGCGCTATCGCGGCACCGACACCGCGGCTTGGAAAATCAACATGGCGAAGGAGGCGGTCCGCTACTACGGCTTCGACGACGCGGGCTTCGAGGTCTGCGATGCCTTGAACACGCCGATCCCGCCGGGCTCGACCGTTTGCCTCATCGATGTGCTCCACTACCTCGATTCGCAGGATCAGCAAACCCTTCTGCACCGCTTCGCCGAGGCCGCCGGGGAGGGCTCCCTCGTGCTGGTCCGCACCGGGCTGCGCGGCACGGGATGGCGGTATGCGGCCACCTTGATCGAGGAATGGTGGACCCGCGCGACCGGCTGGATTCGCGGCGGGAAAATCAATTTCCCGACCCGAGGGGAACTCCTCCGTGTCTTCGAAGAGCGGGGATTGCGGGCGGAGATTTCCCCGCTCTGGGGACGAACCCCCTTTGCGAGCCATCTGCTGAAAGTCGAGGCCCGGCCCATCCATCCGCTCCAGAGGCGGAATTCCGCGGCTTAGGCTTTCGCCCTTTGAAATCCCCGCCAACGGGGATTAGTGTGGATCCGTGGCCCAACGCGTTACCATCGCCGGCGTCCTGCTGGTTTTTCTCCTCGGCTCCGCGGCCTTCGCCAAGCCCCGGGGGCTCGACCGCGAAAAAATGCGCAAGGCCGTGTTTATGGAAACCGTGACCCTGCCCTCGCCGGGCGAGTTTTTCGCGGCGGTGGACAAGCAATTCCAGCCAAACTGGTCGCAGCTTGTGCGGCCTGCGGTGCCCGTCGCGACGCCCCAGAGGGAACATCTCGCGCTCCAACTCGGCGTGCTGCTGGCAGACGGCTTCGTGGCCATCGAGGCGCAGGACGGCCAGGCGGCAAAAAACAACGGCCGCGATGTCCTGAATCTCGCCCGGAAACTCAATGTCAGCCAAAATGTCCTGGCCCGGGGCCAGAACATCTCCGACCTCGCCGACCAGGGCGATTGGCGCACCTTGCGCGAGGAATTGGACGCCATGCAAAACGACATCCGCCTTTCGATGCAGGAGCAAAACGACTACGACCTCCTGGTTTTTCTCATGATCGGATCATGGGTCCGGCAAATGGAAATCGCTGCCGACCTGTTGATCAAATCACCCATTCCCGAGGCCAGGGAGTTGCTCGTCCAACCCGTGATCCTGAACCACCTGCTCGAACGCCTCGACGGCCTCCCGGAAGAAACCCGATCCAATCCCCTGGCGCGAAACTACCAGGCCAAGCTCCAGGCATTGAAAGTCCACATGACGAAGGGTTCCTACGCCCCGCTCGAGGATCAATCCGTCCACGACATCGCGGCCACCATGTCGGGCCTGCTCCACGCAACCGCCGAACCGCCTCCCAAGCCATGAGCCGCACCCTTTGGATTCTGTTTCTGGCTTTCACCATCGGCTCCCTCGGCGCGGAGCAGCCGGAACCGCCGCAAACCAAACCCGCGCCGCTGGATTGGAACCAGGCGGCGGCGAGCCCGCGGAGCCGCGCGCTCGAGGCGGCCTCCGACGGAAAATCCCGCGGCTACGCCCTGCGGGACGGCTTTTGGTCCGGCACCCTCGAAAAAGGCCAGCCCGTCGTCATTGCCGTGCACCTCTTCGCTTGGAACGACTATTGGTTCACTGCCGCCCATCTCGAGCCCGGCTCGCGAATCCGGCTTTCGATTTTCGACCGCTGGGGAAACGCGGCGGGCGGACACGAATCCACGGGCGAGACTTCCGCCACGGCGGTTTTTTCCGCTGTGCGCAGCGACCGATACTACATCCAGTTGGAATTGACCGAAGGTGACAAGTCCGGGGTCTGCATGGTATATTCCTACAAATAAAGCTATGACTCCTGCCACTACCGAGAAGCTGAACTCTCCCCAGGTGAGGCAGTTTTCCGTTTTTCTCCAAAACAAGGTCGGCGCGTTGATCGAACTCGTCCGCCTGCTTGATGAAAACAATGTCATCGTCCTCGCGATCAGCATCTCCGAATCCTCGGAAACCGCGATCAGCCGCATGATCGTGAGCGATCCCGACCGCACGGCCGAGATTTTCCGCGAGCACGACATCCCGCACAGCGAATGCGAATTGATGGTGGTCGAACTGGCCGAGGGCCCCTCCGACCTCTCCGGTGTGCTGGCCGCACTTCTCATGGCCGAGGTGAATGTCCACTTCAGCTACCCGCTGCTGGTGCGGCCGCGCGGCCGCGCGCTTCTCGCGATCCATCTCGACGACAACGAGTGCGCCTCGTCCGTCCTGATGGGCGAGGGCTTCAAACTCCTCACACAGGGCGACCTCTCCCGCTGACGATGTCGGGCGGCGCGGATTCCCGCTCCCAGGCCGCGCGCATTCTCGGCGGGCTGGCCATCGGACTGGTTCTGGGACTCGCGGCCGGGGCGTTCCTTCCCGAGGCCGCCCAGCCATCGCTGAATTGGTGGATCGATCAGGTCATCCAGCCGGCCGGCCGGATTTTTTTGAGGATCATTTTCATGGTCGTTGTGCCGTTGATTCTCTCGGCCATCGTGCTGGGAACCCTTGAAATGGGAGACATCCGCACCCTCGGCCGCATCGGGATCCGAACCCTGTTGGCGACGATTTGCCTCTCCGCCGCGGGAGTCGGAATCGCGCTCGGACTCACCAATCTGCTCGAGCCCGGGCACTCGCTGCCGGAGGAAAAACGCGAAGCCCTCATCGCCTCGCACAGCGCGGCCTCGGAGAAAAGCATCGAGCGGGGCAGCCGCTCCCAGTCGCTCTCCACGACGCTCTTGAATTTCATTCCGGAAAATCCGCTCGCCGAGGCCGTGAATGCCTTCAACCCCGAAAACCAAGGGGGAGGCCTCCTGGCGCTAATGGTTTTCAGCTTGTTTGTCGGCGTGGCGATGGCCGTGGCAAAACCCGAAAAGACCGCCGTGCTGCGGGGTTTTTTCGAGGGAATGTTCGAGGTTTGCATGACAATCATCGGCTTCGCCCTGCGGCTCGCGCCGTTCGGCGTGGCCTGCCTCGGGTTCGCCTTGGCGGCAAGGCTGGGACTCGATTTGTTCACCACCCTCGGGGCCTATGTCGGCGTGGTTCTTCTGGGACTCGGCTTGCAGCAATTCGTGGTTTATCCGCTGGCACTCCGGTTTTTTGCGGGACGCTCGCCGTGGGAGTTTTTCCTCCGGGCCCGCGAGGCGATTGCGACCGCATTCAGCACCTCCTCAAGCAATGCGACACTGCCCGTCTCGTTGCGCGTTGCGGAGCAAAACCTCGGTATTCCCCCGCGCATCGGGCGGTTCGTCCTGACGGTCGGCGCCAGCGCGAATCAAAACGGCACGGCACTCTACGAGGGCGTCACGGTCCTTTTTCTCGCGCAGGTTTTCGGCGTCGAGCTCGATCTCGGCCAGCAACTCGTCGTGGCCCTGATGTGCGTGATGGCGGGGATCGGAACCGCAGGCGTCCCTGGCGGTTCGCTGCCCTTGGTGGTCGGTGTTCTTTTAACCATCGGGGTTCCGGCGGATGCCATTGCGATCATTCTCGGGATCGACCGCTTCCTCGACATGTGCCGGACCACACTGAATGTGACGGGCGACCTCGTTGTCGCCGCGGTGGTCTCGAAACCCGAACGCCCTTTGTGAAACGCACGCTCCTCATCGACATCAGCAACAGCTTCACCAAAGCCGCCCTGGCCACCGGCCCGCGCATCGGCCGAGTGCATCGTATTCCCACGCCGGAGCTTCAGCCCGCCGCCCTCCGCGCCCTCGCTGGAAAAACCAAACCCGATTCTGTTTTTCTCTCCTCGGTGGTTCCCTCCAAAAACCCGACTGTCCTCGCGGCATTTCCGGATGCCGTTGTGATCGGTCCACACCTGAATCTCGGAGTCGCCATCGACTACCCGAATCCCGAATCGATTGGAGCCGACCGCCTCGCCAATGCCGCGGCCTGCGCCGCGATTTATGGATCTCCGGCCATCGTGGTGGATTTCGGCACGGCCGTGACCTTCGATGTCCTTTCCACCAAGCGCGCCTACATCGGCGGCGTGATCGCCCCGGGGTTGAACGCGATGACCCATTACCTGCACGAAAAAACCGCCCTTCTTCCTCTGGTGGCCTTGAAAGAGCCGAAGTCCGCCGTGGGCCGCTCCACGCGCGATGCGATGCTCTCCGGGGCCGTCCACGGCTACCGCGGCCTGATCCGCGAAATCCTCGCGCAAATCACCGCCGAAAAATTTCGCGGCAGGAAACCCGTCATCGTCGCCACCGGCGGCGACGCGAAGCTCATCGCCGGAAAACTTCCGCTCTTCGACCAGGTCGATCCGCTCCTCACCCTTCGCGGAATCCTCCTCATCGCACAGAAAAACCCAGCCCCCTCTTTTTGATTTCCCGCCCACGGCGTTTGCTGGTTTTTTAAAGCCCTATTCCAAGGCAACGCATCAAAGTCCATGCTCCCAGCACCTCCTGGATCTGCGCACAGATCGGAGCCCGGGAGCACTACGCCATTCCGCGCGTGCTGCACCGCTCCGGGCGGCTGGAGGCGGTTTTCACCGACTACTGGTCGGCGGGAATCTGGCGTCCGCTGGCCCGCCTCGCCGGTGCCAGGCGGTTGCTGACGCGCCACCACGAGGATTTGAGCGATGCCGAAGTTTATGGCTTCCATGCGACCGCCCTGCTGGCCGGTCTCCGCGCCAAGTTCCGGCGTCGCCGCGAGCCCTACACCGAATTCCTCCGGATCGGCAGCCGGTTCGGCCGTCAAACCCGTGCGGCCCTGGCAAAACGCCGCGAGCAGGATTGGAAAAATACGATCTTCTTCGGTTACGACACGGGGTTTCTCGAAGCGGCGGCTTGGGCGAAGGATCGGGGCGCGGCGACAGTCGTCTGCCAGATGGATCCCTCGCAGGTGGAGGTCGAGATGGTTCGCGAGGAGGAGAGGCTCTGGCCGGGCTGGGCGAAGGCTCCCCTGCTCGTCCCCGAGGAGTATTTCGCCTGGCGAAAGGCCGAGTGGGCCTTGGCCGATGTGGTGATGGTCAACTCCAAGTGGACTTTTGACGCGCTTGTGAAACTCGGCGTGCCATCCGAGAAAATCGCCATCGTTCCCCTCGCCTACGAACCGGAGGAGATCGAGCCGGAAATTCCACACCGGGCCGATGGCCCGCTGCGCGTGCTGTATCTCGGACAGGTGAACCTTCGCAAAGGCATCCAATACCTCCTCGACGCCGCGCGTCGGCTCGACAGAAAGATGTTCCGCTTCGATATCGCCGGCCCCATTGCCATCGCCGATGAACAGGTGGTCACCGCCCCGCCGAATGTGACCTTCCACGGAGCCGTGACCCGCGACCGGGTGCGCGAATTTTACCGCGAGGCCGATGTTTTTGTTTTGCCGACCCTTTCGGACGGCTTCGCACTCACCCAACTCGAAGCCATGGCGCACGGGCTGCCGGTTGTCACGACGCCGAATTGCGGCGATGTGGTTCGAGACGGCCTCGACGGGTTTTTGGTTCCGGCGCGGGACGCCTCCGCACTGGCGAAAGCGCTGGAAACCCTCGCCGACGATCCCGAGCGGCTTGACGCCATGCGAGAAGCCGCGCGCGAAAATGTGGCCCGGTTCGGGCTGGACGCGTTGGATCAAAACCTCCGGGCCATCGAGCAACGGCTCCGGCCCGGCGCGAAGGTCGATTTATTCTGAGGCGGGCTGGGTGTTCTTGTTCAGCTGCTCCTGGCTCCAGCGGATGAACTCGCGTCGCACAGCCCGATACTCGTAGCGGAGCATGAAGGCCTGGCGACGGTAGAGATCGGCCTGCACCGTGTCGCCCTTGGCCTGCAGCGCATCAATCTGGGTTTGGATTTTTTCGAAGGATTGATCGAGCGCCTCGAGGGTGACCATGTTCGGGCGAGCCTTGAAGATTTCGAGGTTCCGCTCGATCTCACGAATTGTCCCGGCGGGCCGGTTGCAACCCGCGAGCAGCAGGAAAACCGCCAGAACGACTGCCCGGCGAGCCAGCGGAGTGAGGGAAGGCATTGTCATGGCTGGATGCAGCGAACTAAATTGATCGCATCATGGCAAACGCGCATCTCGAAAATCCAATTCCAGCGACGGAATGGTTTTGCGGGTCGGAGTCCGAGACGCGGGAGGTGGGACGCCGCCTCGCCGGGATGTTGGGCGGAGGCGAGGTTTTGAGCTTGGAAGGCCCCCTCGGTGCGGGGAAGACCACTTTTGTGAAAGGCCTTGCCGAAGGCCTCGGATGCCCGGCCAGCGAGATTTCGAGCCCGACATTCACTCTCGTGCATGAATACCCGACGGGACGGCTGCCGCTCGTTCATCTCGATCTCTATCGGCTCGATTCGGCGGGGGAACTCGCCGCGCTGGGCTTTGACGACTTGCTGACCGGACAAACGATAGCGGCCATCGAGTGGGGCGATAAATTTCTAGAAGCCCTGCCGCCGGGCACTCAGAGGTTTGTTTTTTCAGTGGAAGGCGGATCCAGAAAAATCCGGAGGCTTCCTTGAAAACCCTCGCCATCGAATGCTCGAGCAGCCGTGGCAGCATCGCCGTCACCGACGGAGATCATCCGGGCTTCTCCCTCGATTTCGAGAATCCCCGCGGACGCGGTGGCGGTTTTTTTTCCGCTCTCAAGGAAGCGGTGTCTTGCTGCGGGGATTTCGATCAAGTCCTCGTAGGCACTGGCCCTGGAAGCTACAACGGCCTTCGCGCCTCCATCGCTGCCGCGTGGGGCCTCGCCCGGTCGCGAGGAATTGGTTTGAAAGGCATCCCGTCCATTTTTGGCTACGACGCGCCCGAGTATTTCGTCCTCGGCGATGCGCGCGCGGGGCAGTGGTTTTTCGCGCACATTCGCCACGGGGTCTTGGCATCTCCCATTGAACTGCTCCCGCCCGAACAAGCCGCCGCCCGGCTTGCCTATGGAATCCCGGTTTTTTCGACCAGCCCGCTGCTGGATTCGGCTTGTTGCGAGGCTCCCCAAGCGCGTTTCCTTGCGCGGCATCCGGGCCAATACGGTCCTGCCGAGCCGATTTATTTGAAGCCACCGCACATCACCAAGCCCGCCGCATGACTCCCATCCTCCAACCTTCCACCATCCAAAAAATCGGCTCCGAGCTCGCCATCGCCTGGAGCGACGGGGTCGAAACCTACCTTCCGCTGGAGTTCCTGCGCCGCCATTGCCCGTGTGCGGCCTGCGGCGGGGAGCCCGATGTGATGGGCCAAGTCGTCCGGCCCAGCGTAAGCTACAGCGACAAAAGCTTCGACCTCGCAGGCTGGCAGGGCGTCGGCGGCTACGCGATCCAGCCCAAATGGGCCGATGGACACTCGACCGGGATTTATTCCTACAAATACCTCCGCCGTCTCACCAAGTTTGTGCCATGAAAACCGATTCCGACATCCACAGCCTCCGTGTCGATTACAAGCACGAGCCTCTCCACGAGGACACCCTCCACCCCGACCCAATCGTTCAATTTCGCCAGTGGTTCGAAGAAGCCCGCGCCTCCGGCCTCCCCGAGCCGAATGCCATGACACTGGGCACCGCCGACCAATCCGGACGGGTTTCCTGCCGAACCGTTCTGCTGAAAGCCTACGACGAGCGGGGCTTTGTATTTTTCACCAACTACGGCAGCCGAAAAGCCCGGCAGATCGCGGAAAACCCGAGGGCCGCCTTGCTTTTCCCATGGGTCGCGCTGGCCCGCCAAATCGAGATCGCCGGGCCGGTCGAAAAAATCTCCCCCGCCGAATCGCTCGCCTATTTTGTGAGCCGCCCGATGGGAAGCCGCCTCGGGGCCTGGGTCTCGGATCAAAGCCAGGTCATCCCCTCGCGAAATGTGCTGCTCGCGAAATACGAGGAGCTGAAAATGAAATTTGCCGACGGCGAAATCCCGAAACCCGACTTCTGGGGCGGCTACCGTGTGGTTCCCGAGACCATCGAATTCTGGCAAGGCGGCGGCGACCGCCTCCACGACCGCTTCCTTTACACACAAAAAAACCGCACATGGTCCCATGTGCGGCTCTCGCCCTGAAAATTTCTGGCCAGTTCCCTACGGCTGCAAAACCTCCAGTCTCAATCCCTCGATCAAATCAAAATGCCGACGGTTTCGCGTCAGCAATGGCTTGTTGAAACTCACCGCCACAGCGGCAATCCAGAGATCGTTTTGCCCAATCGCCCGATACTCCGGTTTTCCCGATAACCCGGCACAGATGCGGGCATAATTTGGAACCACCGACCCGGCATCCAGCAGATGCACCCCGATCGCCAAAAACTCCCCCACCTCGACGGGATCGTGATTTGCGACTGCGGCACCATGTCGGAATTCCCCCAAAACCACCCAAGGCAGCCCAATCGATTTCTCCGAATTGGCAGATGCAAAAGTGGTCGCCCACGCTTGACCGCGCCATAGACCCACCAAATAGCTCGTGTCGGCAATCAAATCCACGGGTCGGCTTTGTTTGTTGAACGATCTTCAATGGCCTGCTGCATGGCCTTATTGCCAGCCAAACCTGATGTCCCTCGCCGCTCCACGAAAGCCAAAAACGCCCCCAAAGATCCCGCCTCCGGAATGATCCGCTTCACAACGGTTGAAAAAGACTCCGATGGCGTTTTCTTCCAAGCTTTTAAGCGATTGTAAGCCACATCATCCAATGTGATTGTTTTCATGATTCATGCATACACGAATAGCCGCATGAATCAACAAAATATTTCCCATCATGCTCCCAAAAGCTCCTCGTAAAGCGCCTTCATCCGCGTCGCCACCTTCGGCCAGGTAAACCGCTCCTCCACCAAGCGCCTCCCCCGCCTCCCCATCTCGATGCGATCCGCCTCCGACATCTCCAGCAAGGCACGCAACCCCTCCCATTTCGCATTCCCCATTTCTCCATTTCGAATTTCAAGCGCCGCTTGACAAGCAAACCCCTCCGGCAAATTGCATTCCGGCGTCATCACCACCGGCAGCCCATAAGCCCAAGCCTCCAGCACCGACATCGGCAACCCCTCGCTGAAACTCGGCAAAACAAACCCCGCCGCACTCCGCAACAAGGCCTCTTTCTCTTCTCCAAATGCCGGCCCTTGAAAAATCACATCGGCATCCTCAGCCTCCGGTGGAGGAGTTTTAAGTTTATAAGAATTAAGTTTTAAGTTCCCGTCATCCCGCCTGCTGAAATCTGAACACTGAAAACTGAAAACTTTTAATCCCAACTCCCCACAAAGCCCCTTCAATTCAGTCTCATGCCCCCCTTGATCCCAGCCCGCAATGACAAACTGCCACTGCTTCAAATTTTGAATTGTGGATTTTGAATTCTGAATGTCCGCCCAAGCCCGAAGCGCCCCCGCCAAACCCTTCTTAGGATGAATCCTCCCCAAAAACAAAAGCCTTTTCTTCCCCTCCGTGCTCTCTGTGTCCTCTGTGGTCAACACCTCTGGCAAAACCACTCCATTCGGCACGATTTCAATTCGCTGCTTCAGCCCATACGCCCGAATGGCGTCCGCCTCCGCCTCGCACAGGGCACGGAAACAAGTCGCTCGATGGAGTTGGCGGTCTTTGAAGAGCCGTGCCGCGATCCTTTTTTTCCATCGGGAATTTCTTAAGGCCCAGGAATCCA
>CAYOGR010000004.1:0-38087 GCA_964403605.1 uncultured Chthoniobacter sp. | reverse complement strand
GGGCGCTGAGTTTCGGGGTGCGTTTTTGGGTGGCCAAGTCGCAATAGACCGCGCCATCGCCATCGGGCAGGATGCGGGGCCAGGCGATGGAGAGGCGGTAGTTCCGGACACCGAGCGAGGCCATGATGGCAAAATCGGTATCGAACAAATGGTAGTGGTCGCAGGCGGTGTCGAGATTGTCGCCGTTGTGGATGGCACCGGCCTGTTTGGCAAAGCGGTCCTAGATCGACTCGCCTTTTCCGTCCAGTGATCCGGCCCCTTCGAGTTGAGGGGCGGCGGCGGCGAAGCCCCATTGGAAACCATCGGGGAAATCAGTGGTGGAGTGGGTGTTCATTTTTTTCCCGAGTAGAGGACAAGGGCGACAAGGTGGGGTTGTCGCAACGGAAGAATCTCCCAGTAAAGATGGCGGGAATCGCCAAGGCGTGTCTCGCGCACGACGATGTGCTGCGAGGCCTTGTAGGGTTGCTCGATTTTCCAATCGGTCGTCGAGGCCGTGCAGGAGACACTCGAGTCCTCGTTGACGAGGGTCGGCAGCACCGGGCTTTCCGGATGGTAGTTGCGGTTGGTATTGAAGATGCCACCAAGAATTTCCGTGCGGCCACCGCCGGTGGTGGCGAACGCGGTGGAGGGGTTTTCGGTTTTGAAACCAAGCACCCAAAGGTCTCCCGCCTCGTTGAGGACTTGGGTGTGGCCCCGCTCCGGGTTGAGCTGGCGTGCCCAGACCCGCTGGCCCCGGAATTCGAATCCCGACTCCTTCTCGTGGCCCTCGCAAGTGCAGGCGCAGTTTTCGATGAACACACGCGATCCCGGAGCGATGTTCCGGTAAAACGGGGAGAACTGCGTGTGCATGTCCCGCAACACAAGGTCTCGCACGCCCTCGTGGCAAATCAGACGATGTGGCCCGTGGAAGCCGGTCATCGCAAACAGGCGTTGCAGAAAGAGGGGTTCAGGGCCGCTTTCAATGACGAACGCCGCATTTTCCGCAGCCGCTTTCAGATTCGGCCCCGCCTCCAAGTCCGCAAAGCGGAAATCCACCACCCGCACGGATGGTGGGATGGGAACCGGGCCGTTGACGAAAAAGCGACCCGCCGGAAACCGCAGGTGGCTGGCCCCGCTGGCGAATGCCGCCCGGAGAGCCGCCGTGTCGTCGGTGGAGCCGTCTCCGACAGCTCCAAATTCAGACACGCATTTCCAGCCAGCCCCCGGGGCCGGGACGGGCGGAGGATCCTCCACAGGAAGGCGAAGGCTTGCGGCCGGGGCATTGCTGAACAAGCGCACCGGCAGATGGCTCGTCCATTCCGCCACGGAGTCTCCCCTGATGTCGAAGCCCTTGGCATGTCGAACGGCGGTGTGGCATCCGGGTGCCGTCAGGTCCCGCAGGAAAACATGGCCTTCGCGCACATCGACAGCGGGGATTCCCGGGGCGGTTCCCTCCGCAATCAGATCCACGGCGCAAACGACCGCCTCGCCCCCGCTGATTGTGAGGGCCGGCCCCCGGTTTTTCGAGCGGAGGCGGTGCAGCGAGACATTGTGCGATTCGACCCAAACCCCGGTGTCGCTCTGGCCTTCGACATGGATATCCTCGAGCACCGAATAAAGCCGATGGTGCGAAATCCGCACGCCGAAGCGGAACCCGTGAACCTTGAGCCGCTGGATCAGGGCGCAGCTGGAGTTCCACTTGAGGATACCGAGACCGCAATGTCCCTGGCCATCGCCGGAGCGGATTTCCACATCGCGCACGGCGCCGGTGTTGTTTGAAAAGAAATCCAACCCCACGGCGGCCGGGTTGCCGGTGCCGGTGTGAATGGCGAGTTGCTCGACGGTGTTTTGCATGCACACCGCGCTTTTCAGGCCGCGGAGAATTTCGAGGACGGGCACGGGTTGATGGCCTTCGAATCCCGGGCACCGGTCGTCCAGCTTCAGAATTGTCCGCTGCGGGCCGTCACCGAGCCAGTGGATGCCGCGTGCGAGATGATCGGCAAAGCGGCTCGTGACATGGTCGGTCCAGCTGTAGCCCACGGTTCCGGAGACGCGGTAGGTGCCGGCGGGCAGATAAAGAATTCGCGCCGACGGGGCGTTCCGGGGAAAAAGCACGGCACCGGGGCGGGTTTCGGGGCCCTCGGGCACGGCACCCGGCTCCGCCATGCGGCGAAGGGCGTCCACTTGGGCCAACCTGTCCGCTTCCATGGCATCATCAAGCGCCCGGCAAAGCGCGGCGGTGCAATCCCGCATTCCTGTCGGGTCGCAGGAATAGGGGGGCAGCGAGAGATCGACGATGGGGGAGTTGGCGTGGGTGCGGGCTGTCCGGAGACCCCGGCTTCCAGGGCAGTTGGAATCCTCATTCATAGGGCCAACCGTATGATCGGAGCTCCCGCCGCATGCACCCGAAAAAAGCCGTGCAGAACTTTAAATCCGTTAAGCTCAACTGCATTTTTCCGGGATCCGGTTCATCGTTGCCCGATGACTTCGATTTATCCATCCAGCATAGCGCGTTCTTCGATTTTTCAAGTCACCGCCAACGGACAGCCGTTGGAGGTGCTGCACACGGGAGTCGCCGATTTTGTTGTCCTCGGCGGTGAGGTGGCGAAAGCGCCCTTGGAATTGAAAGTCCTGCGGATCGACGACGCGCCGATCCGCAGCGCCAGGCTGCGCCCGCTCTCGAAAGGACTTCCGGTCGACTGCAGCTCCGGGGCGGCCATTTTCCGGCTGCCCGCACCCGGCGGATACTCCTTGGAGACGGATCAGGCCAAGCCGCTTTACCTTTTCTTGAAATCCATTTCGTCCTCCAGCGTTCCCGTCGGGGAGGGATGCCTCACGATTCCCGCCGGAACGGTGGTGCGGGCCGGCGAGTTGGATTTGGAGGGCATCCACACGCTTTGTGTGCAGGAGGGGGCGGTGTTGAAGGGGCCGCTGCATCTGAAGGATCGGGAGGGTTTCCGTTTGTGCGGTCACGGCATCATCGAGGGCGACCCGTCCGGGCGTCGCCGGCCCCTGGTCATTTTCGAGTCGTGCCGCAACCTTCTGGTCGAGGGAGTGACGCTGATTCGTCCGCCCGCATGGATGCTTGTTCCAGCCCTGTGCGACGGGGTGGTGGTGCGCGATGTTTCCATGATCGGGGAGGTGATGTGTTCCGACGGGATCGATGTGCTTGGTTCCAGCCGCGTGCTGGTCGAGGAGTGTTTTCTTCACAACAATGACGACTGCGTCGCGATCAAGGCGTTCCACCTCGGGGCAAGGAATGTCGAGGATGTGAACATCGACGCGCGCCGGAGCGTGGAGGATGTGACGGTGCGTCGCTGCGTCTTTGCGAATTGGAATGACGGGAATGCCATGGAGATCGGCCACGAACTCACGGTGGATTCGGTTCGGGGGGTTGTTTTCTCGGATATCGATATTTTGCATGTTCACAACAAGGGGGCGGTGTTTGCCATCCATTGCTGTGACCGGGCCCATGTGAGCGATGTGGTGTTTGAAAAAATCCGCATCGAGCACTGCTACGACAAGTTGATCGATTTCCGAGTTTCGCGCTCCCGCTTCAGCAGCGACGAGGTGCGGGGGCGCATTTCGGATGTGCAACTCCGGGACATCGATTGGACCACCACTCCCTTCAACGCGGGCTACACCGTGTCCCTGATCGGCGGAGCGGGGCCCGGCCATGCCGTGGAGCGTGTTTCATTGCAAAGGTTCCGGATCGACGGGCGTGAAATCTCCTCTCTGGAGGAACTTGAGATCCACACCAGGCACTGCGTGGGTTTGAAATTGGTTCGGTGACGCAATCCCTCCGCCGTCATGACCGAGCGCCCGCTGGTGGTCTACGAGTTCCTGAAGAGCTTTGGACAGAATTTACCAATTTATCGGAATTCAGCAGCGTTAACCAACAAGCCCGAAATGGTTTTTTTAGACAGCAGGCCAGGAATTGCCGAAACGGAGCTTCGCGGTGAGTGACTGCCGATGGCAGTCCACCGGGCGGACAAAACGAGTCAATTGCTTTGATGGGTTTCGGTTGGGGCGCCCGCCTCGGGCGCTTTCGCGCGGCTTTCCCAAAGTCCGGACGCCAGAGGTTTTTGATATGAAGGGCCTTCAACGCGGACTCGATGAGGGTGCGGATTCCCGGGCGCACTCATCTCCGCCCGGGATGCGGGGCAAGACGGGATGTGAAATGTTGGATCTCCTCTTTTGTGTTGAACCGGAACAAAAGGCCGCCCCATGGCATAATCCACGCCCAGCGGGGCTGTGTCTCAAAAATTCCTGCGTCGGGAAGGTGCCCGACCTCTCCCAAGGCGATTGGTTTTCCCTCTCCCAAAGCGAGGAGTTCCGTGTAGTGGGAATCCTTGAAGTCCCGGTGGTAGACATCGACGGCGAGAATGTCCACCGAGGAACTCCCCGGATAATAGGCCTCAAAGGGGTCGGCCTCATCGCCTGCCGTCTCACGGGGGGAGTTCGGATTCCATACCCAGACGAGGTTTTGTAAATTGTGGCGGTGTTCCAACCGGTCGCGGAGCATTTGCCAGAGCCTGCCGAAATGCGCTGGCTGTTTTCCCCACCAAAACCAGCGCCCGTTCATTTCGTGATAAGGCCTCCAGAGAACGGGAACACCTTCCTCCTGAAGGCTCCGCAGGTGGGACGCAACCCGATCGACCTGGGCCGCCCAGTCGGAATGGATGGAGGAGGCCTCATCGAACAGTTCACTCCAAAAGGCGTCCGGCACCGGGTTGTCCACCCACAAATCGCCATCCGATGCGGAATCCCCGCACCCCGGTCGCGGCACATGCCACATCAAAGTGATCAAGGAGCCGGAGCGGTGGAGTTCGATGCAGCGTTGCACCAATCTTTCGCGCAAGGATTCCAACTTCGCACCTGTGACGAGGGGCGGTGCTTCCGGGGCGAATATCCTCTCCGGTGCAAATTTCCAATCGGCGACTCCGTGACCGGGTTCCGCAAGGTTGGCGGGGCCGCAATGGACGATCGTCGAGGGCTGTGAGCCCGTGTAGCAAAAGCTAAAATCCGAACCAAAGATTGCCGGAGCGCAACCCGCAACCGAAGCAACCGCCTCCCGGTAGCGGGTGCCGCTCGTGATAAAGTCGTGCTGCGCCAGCAGGGGCTTGGGGATGGCGGAGACAAGCTCCAAAAGTCGTGCTGCATCGGTGTTCAAAGATGGTGCAGTGTGATCTGAGGTGGATTGTCATTGCAAGGTTGGGAGAGCCGGTTCTCACGCTCCGCTTGGTCTGCCGCGCTTCGCAGGACTCTGCGCACGCGCTCCAACTCGGAGGGTTTGTTGCGGACTTGCCAGACGGTGGTGAGCATCGAGTCGAGTTGGCGGAGGCGTTGTGCGAGTCGGGCGGGGTCGATCACGCCGGGGCGGGTTCTGCCGGAAATACGATGCGCCAGAAGGTGAAGTTCCTCCATTATCTCCAGACCAAGGAGGGCGGTGCGGACTTCATCCCGCAACAGGGATTTTTCACAAGGGAGATCGCGAAGAACCTGCTCGATTTGGCTGTGGATGGATTGCAACCGCTTCAGCGTGGCGGCATGGGCTCGGGCTGTTTGCTCAAAAAAACCAGACGGCAGACCACTCCGGGCGTCGAAGAGTTCCTCTGTGAAATCCCGCGAGCGCGGTTCGTGGGCTTGTGTCACGGTTGCCCACTTGGCGACCGGCTGCGAGCCGGCTTTTCTCAAAAGTCCCGCCAGCGACCCGCTCGTGTCCTTCCAGAGGAGTCGTGAGACTGCCTCGTCGAAGGCGGACTGCTGGACTGCTGGAATGGTGGGATTCCATGCCACGGACGCGCCTAGAGCCAGCCCATGAAGACACGGCCCGAGCGTTTGAATGTGGCCGAAGTCCCCCCAGTCCGTGTTCAACAGGCCCATGGCGCCGAACTTCCGGCCCCGCTTGGCAAGGCGCACGATGTTTTTTCCGGCCGTTGCGAAATCGGGGAGCCAGCGGTTCCAACTCTGGATGCCCGGGCAGACATAAAACGCCCTTCCGGTCGAGGCCAGCTGTTCGGCGGAGCTGTCTGCCACCGCGGCAGCGTAATCCCAATCCAAGGCGATGGCTTCTTGGGGAATCTCGGAAAGCAGCTCCGGATGGTGTCGGATCACATCACCCCAAAACATGGGAACCGCCCCGGCGTTTTTAACCGACTGCATGATTTGCTTGAGGAAATCCACATAGAGGCGTCCCTTGCCCACCTTCGCGGCGGTATCCCGGTTGCGACCGGTTCCGAGGTCAAATGTTTCGTCGGCGCAAATATTGAAAAGCCCGGAGCGGAAAAGCGGGCGGAGTTCGCGGATCAACTCATCCACGAGAGCGAGGCTTCGCGGGTTGCGGCAATCGAGCGTGTAGTGCATCTGGCGGTCCCACCAGTTCGGGGCATCTCCGGACACATCACGCTCGAGCTCGTTCAGTTCGGGAAACTTTTGTCGAATCCAGGTGTAAAAGTGGCCGAATGTGCTGAGCGAGGGAACGAGGTCGATGTGGAGTTCCGCACAACGCGCGTCGAGGGTTCGGATTTCGTCGGCGGTGAGGGGATCCGCGCCTTGCCAGACCTCCGGATGGTTTTTGAACGCAAAGGTGTGTTCGATGTAGAGTTGAAGGTGGTTGATTTTGAGGGATGCGCAGGTCTCGGCCAAATCGAGCAGGGTTTGCAAGGTGGGCACCTTCCCCCGTGAAATGTCATGGTAAAATCCGCGCACCGCGTAGTCCGGCCAATCTTCGATCGTTACACAGGGTAGATTTTGTCCGGCAAGTTGTCGGATTTGCTCGAGAGTCTGCTTGGCGTAAAAGCTGCCCGCCCCGGTGCCCGCCTCGATGGTGATGCCGCGATGGCCAATGCGCAGGCGGTAGGACTCCGGTCCGCGCTGGAAGGTGTCGCCCAATATCGTTTCAACCGGTGCGGACGCAGGGCATTGACCCGGCTCCAACCGGATGCGGCGGGGCGTCGGGATCAGGTTTTCAAACACAGAGTGGTTGGAGTGGGATGCTCGATCTTGCATATGGGACGGCGTGGCAACTACGGACGCGGGACATGGGTGGAAGCAACTTCCTGCCTCTCAATCAGGGCATATCCTTTGGCTTTGCGGTTGCATGGAGCGCAGAGGCTAGCGCGGGAGGAGGGTTTTTCCATGGCTTTAAACGGATTTACGGGATGTGTTGGCAGCACAAAACTCCCCGGCGCTCCGCGTTCCGAATCGAATGACAGGGCCATTCTGAATCCGTTGAAAAGTTTTGGAACGGAGAGTTCGGAGAGTCAGGCTTAAGGTATGGCCTTCGGTTGAGAGCCGCCTGATTCTTTAACTGGAAATGAAAAAACCCAACATCCTCTGGATTTCATTCGAAGACACCAGTCCATATTATGGTTGCTATGGGGATCCCGTGGCACGAACACCCAACTTGGATCGTCTTGCCGCCCAAGGTTGCCGGTGGTCGCATTGTTTTTCCCCGACCGGTGTTTGTGCGCCCACGCGGTCCGCGGTGATCACCGGCATGTATCCGACCTCGATCGGAACCCACCACATGCGGACGACGCACACCAATCCCGCCACGCCGGAGTTGCCGACCCCCTATGAGGCTGTGGTTCCGCATTATGTCAAATGCTTCACCGAATACCTGCGCGCCCGGGGCTACTACTGCACGAACAACCTCAAAACGGATTACCAATTTCTGGCCCCCCTCACGGCATGGGATGAATGTGGCACCGGTGCGCACTGGAGGAACCGCCCCGATCCCGGACAACCCTTTTTCGCGGTCTTCAATCCCACCCGCACGCATGAGAGCGGCATGTGGCCGGAGAAATGCCCGGACTTCGAGTTTGATCCCGCCGGGATGCGTGTGCCGCCCTATTTTCCCGACACCCCGAAGGTGCGCGAGGCCATGGCGAGGATGTATACGAATATCGAACGCAGCGACCGGGAGTTGGGGCAACTCCTCGCGCAGTTGGAGGAGGATGGTCTCGCCGGGGAGACCTATGTGTTCCATTGGAGCGACCATGGCCCGATGCCGCGCGGCAAGCGGTGGCCCTATGATTCCGGCATCCGCGTGCCACTCATCGCCCGCGGGCCGGGCATCGCGCCCGGTCAAGTGAGTGACAATCTGGTGGGCACGCTGGATCTCGGTCCCACGATGCTCTCTCTGGCCGGTGCCGAAATTCCCGCCCACATGCAGGGCCGTGCCTTTCTCGGGCCGAAAGCGGCCCCCCCGCGCGACTATGTCTACGCCAGTCGCGACCGCTACGATGAATCCTACGACATGATGCGCGCTGTCCGGGACAAGCGCTTCAAATACATCCGCAATTACTGCCCCGGCACACCGTATGTCTCGTGGGTGCCGTTCCTCAATCGGCATCCCATCATGCAGGAACTGTGGCGCCTCCACCTCGCGGAAAAACTCGATGCTGTGCAGTCGGCCATGTTCCGGCCCCGTCCTGCGGAGGAACTATACGATACCGAAGCGGACCCGCACGAGATCCACAATCTCGCCGACAACCCCGAAGGCCGGCGGGAATTGCCCCGCTTGCGCGCCGCGCTCGACCAATGGTTGATCGAAACCGGGGACCTCGGCTTCATCCCGGAAAGCCAGATGGTGGGGGGCTGGTATCCCGGTGGCGAGAAACCCCGAACGGCGGCTCCCGTTTTCCTCCCTGTCTGCGACGGGCTGGACGGAGTGAATCCTGTGCGAAACGAGGTCGTCTGCCGTGAGCCTCTGCTCCTGCAGTTGCACTGCGCCACGCAGGGCGCCTCGATAGCCTATACATTCGACGAGGGGGAAAAACCGCGCTGGTTGCTCTACACGGAGCCCTTGCGCATCAAGGCCGGCCGGGCTGTGGTTCGTGCCCGGGCGATCCGGATCGGCTATAGTGAAAGCGAGGAAAGCCGTCTGAGCCTCGTCGTAAGCCCTGCACAAGGCGCCTGACCATGTTGTATCCCCAAACGAATGATTTTCGATTGGCCTTGCGACTGGACGGCGTCTGGGATTTTCGCAAGGACCCTCGTGACGAGGGCGTCTCCGGGCGCTGGTTCTCCCGGCAGCCCTCTGGCGTGATTCCGATGCCGGTGCCCTCCGCCTTCAACGAGATGACCGCCGACCCGGACCTGAGAGACTACTTCGGCGCTGCCTGGTATTTTACCACTTTCACGGCACCCCGCCTTCCAGCCTCCGGGAGGTGCGTGCTGCGGTTTGGAGCAGCGGCCCACCACGCCGCAGTCTGGTTGAACGGCGAAGCGGTTGGCGGCGCCTCGCTGGGCAGACTCCCGTTCGAGTGCGATGCAACCACCGTCCTGCGGCCGGGTGAAAATTTCCTCGCCGTGCGTGTCGATACCCGCCTTACCTGGCAGACGATCCCCCCGGGGCAGGTGAAGGAGGTTCGCGCAAGCTGCGGAGCCCCCCATGTGCATGGAGCGGAATCCTCCCCGCGCCCGGAATACCACTTCGATTTTTTGAACTATGGCGGGCTGCTCCGTTCGGTCTGGTTGCTCGCCTTGCCCGAAAACCACCTTGCCGCGCTGCGCGTTGAAACACTCGCCGATGGCGATACTCCCGTCGGGCTGCGTGTTTCGGCGTCAAGGGCCGGGAATCCTGCGATCCCGGTTTATTTCTCCCTTCGGGATGCCTCGGGAGCCATCGTCGCCGAGGCACCGGAAGGGGGCGAGTTGCGCCCGTCCCGTCCAGAGGCATGGTCACCCGAGTCACCGGTGCTTTACCTCCTCGAAGCCCGTCTTGGCGGACCGGACCAGACCTTCGATCTCTATAGCCTTCCAGTGGGTCTCCGAACCGTTCGGGTCACCCCCGATGCCTTCCTTCTCAACGGCAAGCCGGTGCGCTTCCGCGGTTGCGGCCTTCACGAGGACTTCCCCTTGCTTGGCCACGGGCACAGCGACGCCCGCCTGGTGCGCGACCTGACCATGCTGAAAAACATGGGGGCGAATTCCTTTCGCACATCCCACTACCCCTACGACGAGTCCGCCTATCAATTGGCCGATCGCCTCGGCCTGCTCGTTATCGACGAGACTCCTGCCGTAGGTCTCAACGCCTGGAGCGCCTATCCGGTCTTTACCCAGGAACGCTGCAACCAGACAACCCTTGGAGTCCACCTCGACATGATCGAGCGCCTGGTGGCCCGCGACCACCACCACCCTTGCGTGGTCATGTGGTCCCTGGCGAATGAACCGGCCTGCCACGAGCCCGCCGCCGAGCCTTATTTTGAGGCGCTCTTCGAGCGTTGTCGGGCGGTGGATCCCCAGCGGCTCCCGGTGACCGTGGTCCTGTATTCCACTCCGCCCGGCGCGTCGTTCCTCCCCGAGCACAACTCGCGGATCGCCCGCTTCTGCGATGTGATCGTCTGGAACCGCTACTATGCTTGGTATGAGAACCACTCCCACCTCGGCGACATCGTGCCACAGCTCCTCGCCGAAGCCGGTGACTGGCGCGCCGCGCATCCGGACAAACCCCTGTTTCTCGGGGAATTCGGGGCCGACGCCGTGGCGGGAATCCACAGCGATCCGCCACTGCCCTTCTCCGAGGAATACCAAGCCGAAACGATTCGCCTCTACGCCGAGGCGCTCGACCGTCTGCCTTTTGTGATCGGCGAACATGTGTGGAACCTCTGCGATTTCATGACCAAGCCCGGCCTGAACCGGGTTTTGGGCAACCGCAAGGGGATCCACACCCGCGACCGGCAACCCAAACTCGCCGCCCATTTCCTCAAAGCCCGATGGCATGCCTCCACCGACCCTGCCTTTGGAATCCCCGCGAAATAAACAACCATGCCCTTTGTCGCGGGGGTTCCCCCGATGCCTCGGGCGGTTTGATCGATTTCGACGGAATCGCTTGTCAAGCCATCCCGCCTCGAACCATTTAGCCCCCGGTGGGATAGATTCATGCCCCGTTGAAAAGTCGTGCGTCCCTGAATCCGTTGAAAAGTTTTGGAACGGATTGGCTGGAAAGGCAGGTTTCCCGGATGAACCCGGCTTCCCTTAACATCGTCCTCCTGCACTCGCACGACTGCGGGCGCGCGATCGAACCGTATGGATGGCCTGTCAATACCCCGAACCTTCTTCAAGCCGCCCGGCAGGGGGTTCTTTTCCGAAAAGCTTTTTCCGTTTCACCGACATGCGCTCCCTCGCGTGCGGCGATGCTCACCGGCGAGTATCCCCACCAGTGCGGAATGTTCGGTCTTCCCGGGCGGCAGGGTTGGACGCTGAACGACCCCTCGAGGCATTTGGTGCACACGCTCAATGCCGCCGGCTTTGTCACTGCGTTGGCCGGGGTCCAGCACGAAACCAACCATGCGGATTTATCTCCGCTCGGCTATCAGGAGCACCTCGACACCAGGCCCCAAAAAGGCGAGCACTATCCCGAGACGCTCGACCGTGTGGAGGAGTTTCTCTCCCGCCAACACACCGCCCCGTTTTTTCTCTCCATCGGCCTCGACGAACCCCATCGCAACAACATCGCCCGGCCGGAGATCGGCATAGGCAGCGAGTCGGCCCGTTTTTCCAAAACGCGCTACTACGATCCGGAGAAACTCGACTGGCGCTACACGGCGCCTCCGCCGTGGTTGCCCGATCTTCCCGGGATGAGAAAGGACACCGAAAGCCTTCATGAAGGCGTGCGAATCCTCGATGGCCAGGTCGGCCGCGTGATGGAGATGCTTCGCCACCGCGGGTTGGAAGGGAATACCCTCCTCGTCTTGACAACCGACCACGGCATCGAATTCACGGGCGGGAAAAAAACTTTGACCGAACATGGCACCGGGGTCTTTCTCATCCTTCGCGGCCCGGGGCCTTTTCAGGGCGGAAAAGTGATCGAGAGCCTCGTTTCCCACCTCGATGTCTATCCGACGATTCTGGAAGTTCTGGGGTTGCCGAGGCGGCCATGGTTGCAAGGACGCAGCCTCGTCCAACTCGCGGGCAACCCCTCGATGCCCCATCACGAGGCCATCTTCACCGAGCAGAACTATCACGGTCCGCTCGAGGCCCTGCGCGCCGTCCGCACCGAACGACACAAACTCGTCCTCCGCCACGACCCGGTCGGCAACCGCATGCGCCACGACGGCCCGACCAGCCCGCTCATGGAATCCCTAGGCGCCTACGACCGCCCCCTCGGCCAGGAGGAACTTTTCGATCTTTATCTGGATCCGATGGAGGCCTGCAACCGGGCGAACGACCCCGCCTACGCCGCTGTCAAAGCCGACCTGCGCAGTCGCTTGACCCGCTGGATGGCGGAGACCGGCGACTGTTTTCCAACCGGTTGTTTCCCTGCTGTTCCAAACCCCTGACGGCATGCCAATCTCCCTCTTTATATGACCACGGCAGCCGATTTTGACACCAAGCCCCTGCGGGAGCGTCTGCGGGAACACATCCGCAACGGGTGGACGGCCACCACCGTGAAGCCCGAACCCGCGACCACAGCCGGTTTTTCCCTGCCGCTCCCGTTCTCCGTGCCATGCCCCGGCGGTGGGACATTCCGCACCATGTATTACTGGGATACCTACTTCACAAACCGTGGATTGCTGGTGGATGGAAACCTGCGGCAGGCCCGCAACAACGCGGAGAACTTCATGCACACGGTCGAGCATCTCGGCTTTATTCCGAACGCGTTGAAGTCCGGCATGAACCGCACCCAGCCTCCCGTGGCCTCACGAACCTACCGCGAAATCCACGAGCGGACCGGCGACAAGATGTGGTTGCGGCGCGCATTGGCGGCCACCGAGCGGGAATATGCGTTCTGGCACACCTGCCAGCGCGGTCCTGATGGCTTGTTTCACACGCGCCCGCAGTGCCCGCCGGCGGAGCTTTGGAATTTTTATTGGCAGGTGAGGGACCGCGTGCCCGGGATGCCGTCCGATCCGGTCGAGCAGTTGGAGTTTCTGCGCCACCAAATGGCCGAGGCGGCGATCGGGTGTGACTTCACCGAACGCTTTGGTGCCAAGGCGGCAAATTTTTACCCGGTTTTGATCAATTCCTTGGTGTATGCGATGCAATGCGACGCGGCTTGGTTCTGTTCCGAATTGGGCGATCAGGTTTCCTCCGCCAAATGGCAGAAGCGCGCGGAGGAACACCGCGAGCGCTGCCGGCGCGTTCTTTGGAGTCCGGAGCGGGGTCTTTTTCTCGACTTCGACTTTGTCAACCGCACCCACAACCCCGCCGCGCCGGCGGAGACATTCGTCCCGTTGTGGGCCAACATGGCTGACGGCGAACAAGCCGCGCGAGTCCGGGCCAACCTCCCATTGTTTGAAAAAACCCATGGCATCGCCTGCGGCGCCGAAACGGCCCTGCCGCCAACCCGCGTCTGCCAGTGGGATTTTCCGAATGCCTGGCCGCCTCTCCACGAGTTTGCCTTCAGGGGCTTGTCCAACTACGGGTTCAAAGACGATGCATGCCGCATCGCCCGCAAATATGTGGATTCCATCGAATCCATCTTCGAATCCACCGGACAGCTCTGGGAAAAATTCAACGCGGTCACCGGCCATCTGGATGTCTCCGACGAATATCCCATGCCTCCCTTTATCGGGTGGACTGCGGGCGTCTACCTCTCCGCGCTGGAATTTCTCGAGTCCCGCTGAGCCGGACGATGCTCCGGGTTGGTTTTCCCTGCATTCGCCGGAGTTTCCTTATGGCAGGGTGATGGTAAACGGGACGCTGCCTTGCGGGGTAGTCACATGACCGACTCCGATGGTCTTCGCTGTGGCACCAGGCACGGTAAATGGACGGGTAAAAACCTGCCCTTGGAATGTGGCTCCCACCCTCGAGTCGCCCTCCAGCTTGTTGTAGCTGCCGCTGATTCGGCCATGGCCATCAACCAAAAAGCGGAACGAGGGCACTCCCGGTGCTGTGAATGTGGGGCTATTGGTCGCCGGCCACTGGCCTTGCACCGTTGCCGTCCCGTTCCCGTCGGGCAAAAGAACCCGGAAGTCTGTTGACTTTCCATCGCCCGTCAGGAGCGATTTGCCGGCAGACGCTGATACCCGAGTGCCGTCCAAATTCATCGCCCAAAGGTGGCTGCCGGTCCCGGTCCGGAGCCATTCCGCGCTTCCGCCCACTGTTTGCGGCGCGCTTTTCAAAAGCACGCACTCACCCTGAAACAATCCATTAGGTGTCGGGATGTGAAACGGGAAAATCCAACGGCCCGCACCGTCATCGGAGAACCCACCCTTGAAAACAAGAGATTCTCCGGTTTCGAGGAAGAGTTCCAACTTCGCCGTGCCCGAGGCGCTTGTGGCCAACCGGGCGAATCGATATCCCTCCGCCGGAGCCCCCGTGAAGACAAGATTGTGGATTTGTCCGGACAGCGGATGGCTGGCAAGCTGGCCACGATAGGCCGTGCGAAGCAGGCGCACGGGCAGGGTTTCCAGTCCGTTGACCGCCGATCCCGTGACCTCGCCGGGCAAGGCGGGCGTCAGGCTGAGAGTCAATGCCAGAGAGGGTTTGCCGGAGCGCGGGACTTGGAGTGACACCGGACTGCCGCCGGTGAAGTTCCCCGTGAAGGTGGCTGGCGCGCCATCCAAAAACACACGCCCGGTGAATGCCCCGGTGGTCGAGAGCGTGAGATCCACAAAACCATTTCGGGAGGCGAAGACCGCTTGTTCGGAGGCTCCCCCCGTGCCCACATCGCCATCACCAATCAACCCGGCGTATGTGCCCGCCAAGGCCGTGAAGTTCGGCGCGAATACCGCTGTCCATTGCAAGTTGGCGCTCATGGCAAAGGTCAACGCCGGCGTCGTGGCAAACTTCACCCCGTTGCGTCTCCACTCGACAAACCTCATGCCGCTGGCCGGCGTGGCTGACATGGTATATGTCCGGTCCAATTCACGCATAGTGGTGCCCGCGAATCCCTGTGTAATGGTTCCGTGCCGCGGATCGGGAGTGGTGACTTGCAATGCGGCCAACGGCTTGCCCACGGTAATTGTGCCCAGAACCTCGGGGGCGGCAGAGAAGGATGCATTGCCGGGCTGCTGGGCGGAGAGGACAACCGTGCCGGGCGAGGCAAAGTTCAACACATTTCCTTGGAGTGTGGCATTTCCTGATTTCACTCGAATGCCGACAGGGAGTCCTGAACTGGCTGTGGGAGGGGTTATTGTCAGGGGGGTGCCCGCGTTCTGGGTGGCAAACGGGGGAAACGGCCGGATCTGCTGGCTCCTCTTGAACACCGTGAAAGAGGTCGTCACCTCATTTGCGGGGTGAAAAATCGCGTTCCCGGATTGGCTGGCGGCAACAACGACCGTGCCGGGGCCTGTTACGGATAGCCGGTTGCCGTTTATGGTCGCCGGGCCCGATTTCACGCGGAGGGTTACTGGAAGCCCCGAATTTGATTTCGGGATGCTCAATGGATGCGGGGTGGCACCCACGGGAAGATCGGGAATTGGAGGAATCGAGGATATGGACTGCGGAATTTTTTGGATAATGAACGATATGGTTTTTTCCGGAGCGGCGGCGTAGGAGGCGTTGCCGGGTTGGTTGGCGGCGAGCACGATCGTTCCGGCGGCGGTTGGCCTCACGAGGTTGCCCTTGATCGTGGCAGGCCCCGATTTCACGCTCAAAAAAACCGGGAGTCTTGAGGAAGAGGTTGGGATGACGACTGCAATCGGCTTGCTGGAAAAAGGGCGGTTTGAAAGAGGGGTGAACGGCCCGATGGATTGCGGATTTTTTTGAACATCGATTTCCAGAGTGGCCGTGGCGCTGGCACCGTTGGGATGGGTGACAACAACCGTGAAGCGGTTCAGGCCGGCGTTGGTGGATTGCGGAGTGCCGGCAAGCGAGCCGTTGGAGGAAACCGACAACCATGCGGGTCCGGAGACCTTTGAAAACGACAATGTGCCATTCAGTGTCGAGGCCGCACTTCCTGCCAGGGTGGAGCGGTAGGTGTTTCCCAAGCGCACCGAGGGCTTAACAACGGGGTTCTGATGGAAATAGGGTGCTGTGACATCCCGGGTCAGTTTGACCCCCAGCAGCGTGGCCTTGTGGGCGTATTGGCAGCCAAAAAAGTAAACACGCACTTCCACTGGCGAAGTGACCGCTTGATAAGCGGCCGTTTCCGGAAAACGGAAGGTTGATTCCACCGGCTCTCCCACTTTCGGGACAGCGGTGGACGAAAAAATCTCCCGCCCGGGGGCAAAGCCACCGATGGATGTCAGCACCGCCAATCGGCGCGGCGCATGATACTCGTTTCTCAGCCAGCGAATGCTCATTTCGGCGAGTCGCAAATCCAGCGATTGACCCGCTTTGGGAGTGATTGTGAACTTGAAATATTCGCCATCGGTGATCGCGGACGCGAGAGTGGCGTCCGCCTCGGAGAATCCGCCTTGATCCACTTGGAAGAGGATGCCGTCGCTCGAAGACAATGGGCGCACACCGACACCGTCCCGTTTTTCCGGTGCTTTGGTGGCCGACCCATTGCCAGTTTGGAATTCCCGCCCGACTTGCAGCCCCGAGTAGGTGATGCGCGAGTCGGTGGCATGGGTTTTTGTCCACGGTAGGCTGGCTGATCCATTGAAGGCGCCGCGGAGATCCGTTTCCACCAGCGTTCCCGGGCCTCCGGCCACATAGAATGAGAAAATCCGCCATGCGGCATCGCCGTCCTTGTCGGAGGCACGGAGGAAAAGATAGTTCCAACCGCCCTCGGCGGGGGTTCCCGCCACTCGAACCTTGGCCGTGCTGCCGGGAATGACCTCGATGGAAATCCCCTTGGAAAGGGCACTGCCCACAACAGCCACGCGGAGCCCCGAGGACGGATCGGGATCGCCACCCGTGACTGTGATTTCTTGCGCGTAGGAGGAATTGGCCAAGCCGAGGGGAAGGACATCCGAGGCGGGACTTGAAAAAACCGGGCGTCCCCCGGGTCCAATTGGTGTCTCTGTGCCCTTGCGAATGCCTGCAAGATCGGTCACGGAGTCGTTAACCGCGCGACGCTTGACGGCGTCTTGAAGGGGTTGGCCGGGGTATTCCGAGTGCCCCCATTGGCCGAATTTTCCCCATAAGCTGACATCCACAAACATGGTGTGGGTATCAAGGCCCTTCCATACCGCGGCGTTGAGCTGCATCCGGTAGATTTCGAGGAAATCGGAACGCCGGTTCATCGCCTCGACGAATGTGGTGATGCCGTCGTCGCGCTTGTCTCCGGCATCGAGGTAGTCGGTGTAGAGCGACGGCCCGCCCTCATAGGAAATCACCTTCGGAGCAAATCCCAGGGCGGATATCGATTCGGTGATCAAACTTCCCCCAAATCCACCCAGGGCCCCGGTGGAATCGAATCCCCCGCCCGACGCGGTCGATCCCGACAACATCCGTTTTTTCCATTCCGCAAAAGCCGAGTCGATTTGTTGCTGGAACTTGGTGCTGCCCCAGTAGGAATCCGTTGCGTTGAGCGAGACGGGCCGTTGTTCTCCCGTTTTTTCGTTCACCACGAAGTTGCCGGTCGTCAGAAACCAGCTTTTTGAAGTCCCGCGGGACGCAAGGGCCTGCTCGTAGACCCAGTCTTGAATGCCATTGCCGAAGTAGGTGGTTGGCGAGATGACATCGACGGACACCGGGGGCTGCAGCGTGGGGCCGAAATTCCGGAGTTCTTGCAGCAGGGGGCGGCCATAGTTGTTGTTGGCCGTGTAGAGACCCGCGACATTCACCAAGCGATGGGAACTGCCGAAGACGCGTTGAAACTCGCTCCAGATATGAGCGATTCGACGGGCCACAAACACCGGGCGCGTCATCCCGCCCGCGGAGGCTTGCGCCTCGGCCCAGTTGCCTTGGGGAAAGGAGTCCCCGTTCGACCAGATTTCATTCGAAAACTCCACATACACGCGCAGGGACTCCTTGAGGGGCGGGTGCACGGGGTTGGCTTGCGGAGAGGTGTAGGGCATTTCACCATCCGACCCATACCGGACGAGCTGGGCCATTTTGGTGATGAAGTCGTCGGTGGCCAGATGCGGCACATTGATCCAGAGATCCGTGTTGCTGTCGTTGCAGAGACGCACCATGTGCTCGAAGGCCATTCCCGTCCCGCGGTTGCCGGAGAAGTAAACCGGTTGGCCCTCGGAGTTGGTGAAGTTCACGACTCCCTCGGCCGGACTGCGCGGGTGCAGGATGCCATGCTGGTTCCGGAACGAAGGCAAACGCCGGTCGGACCAATCCCGTTGGGGGCTCGCATTGGTTTCCCCCCAATCCATCATGCGCAGGTGGTTCATGCCGCCAAGGGAGGCCAAAAATTCGGGATGCCAGGTCGAAGGCGCGTTTTCCAGTGAGCGATCGAGGGGCGCTGCGGGGTCCGGGAGCCAGAGTTTGATATCGGTCACCGGCGTGACGATGGATTCAACGGTGAGATCGCCCCCCCGATCGGAGGCCGTGAGAAGATAAACGCGGCGGCCGTCGACGGCATTTCCGGCCGCCGGGGCGGTGGACTCGGCGGCGACAAAGGTTCCGGAGCCCAGACGGATATCGGCGTTTCCTTTCCAAGTGAGCACCCATTTGCCCACGCCTTGTTTGTTTCGCAGGGGCCAACCGGAGGGGCGGCTTCCGTTTCCATTCAATCCATAGGGCCAGCACAAAGTGCGAAGACGCTTGCCGGGGTGTAGATAATTGGGGAACCCGTTTTCGTTGAACTGAGGATTGCGGCTTCCATCGGAGTTGCGATAGGACACGCGCTTGCCGAAGTCGGTGTCGAATTCCATCCAATCCCCGGCGGAGCGCATCGTGTCTGCAAAGGGACTGGTGGAAAAATATGAGATTCCACCGAGTCCCATCCCGACCCTTAAAGGCTGATCGGGTGCCGCGCCTTGGGCGGTTGCGGAAAAACTGGATGCGATCAGACAAACAACGATGACTTTCAGCAAAGCGGGAAAGTGGATTGTCCCTGCGGTTTTTACTGCCATGCACGATCAACTACGCACGGAAGCTGCCCTTGCGAAGAGACTCCTGATCTAATCCGTTGAACTCCGGAACCACCGTCGATTCCGGGCGCAATCCCGCGCAGCCTCAACAGGATTGGCTATTCCTGAAAATCAATCTCCCACGCGATCTCGCGGTAGTCTCCGAGTTGGCAATCGGAGGTTTTCGGAAACGGGGTCAGGCGAACAGTCAGACCGTCGGTTGGGCGATCGGCGAGAAACTCCAGGCCGACGAAAAACGATCCTTTCAAGCGGAAGAGAAACTTCCCGGTGCTGGCTTGACGGAACACGAGCGGCACATTCGGAGGCGCTTTCGAGACCTTGTCGGGGCTGGAAAACACCGGCTGACCGTTGCACTCGATCAAGAGATCGGAAGTCAGCGCCCCGGGCACCCGAAAGTCGAGACGCCCGAAGCCCTGGACCGGTGTTTCGCCGCTCCATGCGCCCTTGGCGGTGAGAGTGCCGCCGTTGATCGCCGTGGCGAGCGTGTAGTCATAAGCGACCTTGTTGGCGTTCTGCATCGACAACACCTGCGAGAACTCCATTGCGGAGCTCGGAGAGATCTTCGAGAGAACATCGAACGCTCTCCACCTGCCCGAGGAGAGATCCACAAGAACGGGTTTGATTTGGCATCCATTCGCGGATCCGCCGTGGATTTGCACCACCCCGCCGGGCAATATCTCCAGCGAGGTCGGCGGTGAGGCATGGACGGTGGCAAGGACGATCTGAAGGGCGAGGGCGACGAGCGTTTTTTTCATAGGGGAAAAAGAAAAATCAAGCCGATGCGGCGTTTAGATAAGGTTGATCGGGGTCTGTGCGCAAGGTCCAATCCAAAAGCGCGGATTGAAGTGCAATCAGGACCTCCCTGTGATCCGGCGAGTTCCAAAGGTTCAGCCGCTCGGATGGATCGGTGGGCAAATGGTAAAGCTCGTTTCCACCGGTTTCCCTCACCACCAGTTTCCACTCGTTGGTCCGGACCATTTTCGATTTGGCCATGGCGTCGGGGCACTCCCGGTAGACCAGTTGCTTTCCATCGGTTGATTTCATGCCGTTCCTCCCATACACCTCGGCCTGAAAACGGCGGCGCAGGGGTTCCTCGTGACCGCCATCCGCAAAGACGGCTTTCTTTCCCGCGCCGCCGTGCATCAGCGGCCACAGCGAACGGCCATGCACATTCCAGCGCTCCGGAAAATCGAGACCGGCCCACTCGAGAAGGGTGGAGGGCAGGTCCACATGCTCGCTCAAGCCCTCCCGCACGGCGCCCCTGGGCAGGTCGGGGTGGGCGACAATGAAGGGCACGCGCAGCAAGGCGTCGCGCAGGTCGCTGTCCCACTTTTCGAGCAACCCGAATTCCCCGGCATAATCCCCGTGATCCGAGGTGAAGACGACCAGGGTGTCGCGCTCGAGGTCCTCCGCGCGGAGGGCGTCCAAGACCTGCCCGATCAGGCTGTCCACATAGGCTGTCATCGCCAAATAAACGGCTTGGATTTCCAAAGCCCCCTCGGCTGGAAAATGATCGCCGGTCCGCCAGCGTCTTTGCGCGGTCAACGGCAACGGGGCGCCGGCGGGCATCCGGGAGTCGAATGGACGGAGCAACCTCTCCGGCTGGAACATCGAATACCACGGCTCCGGCGCGGCATAGGGCGGGTGGGGGTTGCTGAGGTTGAGTTGGAGGAAAAACGGACGGGAGCGGTCCCGAACCTCCCGCAGGTAGGCCACGGCTTGGTTGGCGCGATTGGCATCATAAAAATCGCGGAGACTTCCGGCGCGCAATCCCGGAAAATCCAACCCTGCCAGGCGCAGCGCCTCCATGCCCGGTCCGCCGCGCACCTGTCCCGGGGGATGAATGATCTCGCGCAACGCCAAATCGCCGAGCGTTCCCTCCGTGAAGGAGGTGTAATCGGTGACTCCCGCTCCATGCCGGTTGCGGAGTTCGCCGGGGCCGTAAAGTCCGTCGTCGGTCCACACATGGTTGAGTCCGAGATAGGCTGTTTCCCATCCGGCGGAGCGCAGCACGGCGGGCACGGTCGGAGCCGTGGGCGGCAGGTGGTTCTCCGGTCTCACCGAACGAAGCCCGTCGGTGTGGCAGTAGCGCCCGGTCAGCATGGCGCAGCGCGATGGCACACACTTGGGGAACGGGGCGAAGTGATTGTTCAAAACAACTCCCCGCGCCGCCAAGGCATCCAGATGGGGAGTTCGGGCGTCCGGATTTCCAGAAAATCCGGTGCAGTCGGCCCGAAGTTCATCCACAGTGATGAGGAGGATGTTTTTCATGCCTGTGCCGTCGCGCGGGCGGCGAGGATTTCTTTGATTTCAGCCATGCGCTCGCGGGTGAGCGGGTAGCGGATCAAGACGACGAGCGCGAGAAGCAAGAGACATCCCGGAACCACGGAGGCGAGGACCCGCATTTGAAAAAAGACCTCCGGCGGTTGGTTGGCTCCGAGAGTCGCGTTGAAGCCGGAGGCCAAAAGTATCACCGCCGCCAGGGCTGGTTGCATCGCGCCCAGCGCCTTGGTTAAAAACGCCATCACGGCCCCGAACATTCCTTCCCGGCGCACCCCGGTGTGGAGTTCATCGATATCGGTGACATCGGCCATGAGGCTCGGCAGAATCGTGTAAACCGCAGCCACCCCCACGGAAAAAAACAACGGCGTGATAAGAAAAAGCCACGGGTGGTTCGGATCGAGCAAAAACCACTTCAGAGCCGTGCCCGCGGCAAACCAGACAAGCGCCCAGCGCAGCGCCCGGTGTTTGCCGAACCGCTCGCAGGCCCACTTGATGGTCGGAAGCGTCGCAAATGTCAGCACGGCGGCGATCGTGGAGGCGTAGCCGCTCATCATCGCGCCACTCAGCACATCGCCTTGGAACACCCAGAAAATCACGAGAAAATTCAGCACCTGGGCAAACACCCCGTTGGTGAAGCCGATAAAAACATAAAGGAACAAAATTTTCAGGAAGTGGGGGTTCTTCGCCGTCAGCCAAATCGATCTCAACAGGTGGGGTGCGGGCGCCCGCTTGGACTCCGGATCGTAGCCCCGTTCTTTAATCCCGAGGCACATGGCCACGGTGGTGGGAATTCCGATCAAACAGGTGAAGACCGCATACCAAATGAGACCCTCGATTGCATTGTCAAAAAACGGCAGGAAAACGAACGGCAACACCCAGGGAGCGACAAACGCCATGATCTTGTCCACATACGCCCGGGCGACGACGACGCGCGTTCGCCCGTCGTAGGAGGGGCACAATTCAATGCCCAGTGCGTAATACGGAACGGATTGAATCGTGCTCAGGAGGGCGAAAATAAAACACGCCACCAGAAGATAGATCGCGACCTCCCGATGATAGGAACTGTCGCTTTGCAAAAACGCCTGGATCCCACCGGAGAGTTGTTCCGAAAATCCGGGCTTTTTTTTCGCCGGGGCTGGCTCTTTGCCGGAATCCGGGGATTCCGCCACTTCCGCGGCCTTGGCTTCCCGGGCGGCCTTCTCCGCTTGGAAATCCGCATTCGATTTGATCGAGGGATCGCGTGGAAAAAACACAAAGACCGCGAGCAAAAACAACAATCGGGCGACGCCCCCGGCGAGAATGAATGGAATTCGCCGGCCCCAGCGCGTGCGGGCGTGGTCTGTGATCTGCGCCATGATGGGATCCGTGATGGCGTCCCAGATGGTCTTCAAACTCAAAATGAGACCGATCACCAGGGGATTCATCGCCAGCACCACCACGGTGACTGTATTCAGGATGCCATAGAACTGGTTGGCGATGCCGCTTTCGATGTTCCCCACGGCGTAGAGGACGACTTCCTTGCGGGAGGCGTCGCCCGGCGGGGTCTCTTTGGGGGGCGAGGGTTTCAAGGTGTTGCCGGGGCGGGGTTCCAACCGGAGTCGGGCACCTCAAAAATGTAAACATACATCTCCGCCGGGGGCAGGCCCTCCACCGGCGATCCCGTGGCGGTGCCGATCGAGAAGCGCCCGCCGCTCAGCGCGGAGGGGTCGACGGGCGTTGTGGTGACCGAGACACGATTCCCGTCGATATTGTTCTCGTGGTGCTCGCCGCTCAATCGGTGCAGGGTGATGGAGGTGGCCTTCGAGACGGGCAGTTCCAACTGGAATGGCAAGGTGGCGGCACCGTCGGGATAGCCGGGCACCGTCCTGTTGATACAGGCCACCGCCAGTCGGTTGTCCTTGCGGAAGGCATAGGCGGCAGCCATCGGCGCGGCCACAATTTTGGGCCGTCGTTTGAATTCCGGCAAATCGGCTGTCGGGCACGAGATGGTTTCCACCGCGAGCATGTCTCCGCTCATCAGGTTGTTGAAGAGGGAGAGGGAGAGGAACGAAGGATAGGGATTTCCGCCACGCCACCACTTGGAATGCGATTTCCAGAGATCGCCTTCTTCAAAGGTGAAGAAGTTTTGCAGCGAAAATCCGTTCGACGCATGCGCGAGAAACGAGTCCATCGTCGCGATCCCGGCGGCTTTGCTTTTCATCACGAGTTCCTGATCGCGGGCCTGCTCCCTGGTCACCTTGTCGTTGTTCAGCCCATCCAAGGCATACCCGGGACCGGCTTCATAAGTGCCCAAGGAGATTTTGCGTCCCGATTTTTCCATGGACTCCTTCATCTCCCGATAGGTCGACGAGCGCGGCAACGCCACCGAGTTCACATGATTGAGCACATTGAAAAAACTGGGGGCGTCGGGTTTCGGGGTGCCCTCTCCCTCATCCCAGCCTCCATTGTAGGCCGCGATGGTGATGAACTCGCCGGCCTCCCCGCCGTTGACGGAATCTTTGGAATAGGACGAATTCGGATTGGCCCATCCGCCGAGGACATGGATGAATTTCTCCTCCAGCGCGGGCGACCAGTAGGGGCTGGAGCGGAAAATTTCAGCCACATGGTCCTGCATTTTCGCATACACCGCCCCGCTGGGAACCGGCTTGCCGGTGGACGCATCCGTCATGACCGGGAAAACCCAAGGCTTGAAGAGCCCGTTCCATGTTTCATTTCCAAGCTCGAAATAAATGCGCTCAAAGGCATCGGTCCATGGCTGGGTGCGTCCTTGGGCATGGCGCTTGGCAGCCCACGGCTTGGTGGCCGGGGAGTCAACACCCGGGTCGTAGGGGGCCGCCAGATACTCGATGAATCCGAGCCATTCCTCGGGGCTCATGTGAAACTCCACTTGCAACCATGGATGGGCTCCGAGTTGCTGGATTCCGGAAAGCTGCTGGGGAAGCGTGTTCCCGCGCAGAGAGCCGTTGGAAAGCCCTCCCGGATTGGTGAATTCATCCATCGAGTAGGTGGTTTGGCCGGTTTTGATGGGCCCGTGGGTGCGAACCGCACTCATGCCGGAGGCCCGAAACTGCTCGACCTGCTCGGGCTCGTAGCCCAGGAACGGCGTGTCGGCCCGGTAAACGCGGAAGTTGTCGAAGGAATAGGTTGCCGGTCCCTTGCAAGTAAGAACGAAGTAAGCGTGGTTGCCGGCATCCGCCGGTTGGGCTTCAAAAGTGTGCTCGAATTTTTTCCATTCCGTGCCGGGTTGGAAAGAGAAGGGCTGCAAAAACCCGCCGATCCGCTCGTCGCCATCGGTTTCGAAGACCACAGGCGGGGCGCCGGCCTTGTCGGCCTTGGCCCAGACTTCCATGCGGTAGGTGGTCGGTTTGGGCACTTGGTAGAATTCCTGGGCTTTTGAGGAAATATCCGGAATGCCGCTTTTGCCGATTTTTTCCGTGTCGCCCTCCCGGAGGGTCACTTCAAGGTAGGTGCGGCCGGGTTCGGTGACGGGAGTGTCAGTGGAATGCCCGCGGAGGGACCAGGATTTTCCGTCAGTCGACCCCGGAAGAAATCCATTGGGAATCTGGGTGGGCAGGAACCCCATGATAATTCGCTGAAGGTTGGCAAGCCGGTTGGATATCCATGCGGGGTTGAAGGAGAGGAATTCCTTTTCCACGATGACCATGTCGCCGTTGAGAATGGCCTCGCCGGACGCGTTTTCCAAGCGCAGGTGGCGCTCCTGGTGGGTGGCGGGGTCGATGTCGGATTGGGCGATGCAATATCCCGCCACATTGGGGTCGGGATCAGCCTCCCAAGTGATGTGGACAAACCCGTCGGCGTCCACCTCGGCCTTGACATTGAGCGGCTTCGAGGGCGGGTTTTCGGTCGCACGCCGGGGATCGGCCTTGAGCGAGATGGTTTCCGCCTTCGGAGGTTGCTTTTTGTCGGGAACCTTGTCGGGTCGCCGCAGCGCGATCACATCGCCCGCAGTGGTGCGACCGGCTTTGTCGATGGAAAAAACCGTGAAGTAATCGGTGGTTCCCTCCCGGCTCCAGGTCGGCCAGGCCCACCACCCTTCGCGCGCTGTGGGTGCAATCGGCTTGGAGGTGTTCATATTCCAGCCAGAGACTTTCGACCCGCCCTCTGCGACCTTGTCGGTTCGGATGAGCTTCAGTTTCCCGTCCACCACGCGGTAGACACGCACCCCCGCGCCGTCCAGATAACCGTCGGCCCATGTGTTGTAGTCGCTCAGTTGGTTGCTGTCCGCGGGAATGATCCGATCCGGCGAGTCGGCCCCCGCCATCAAAAGGGTGCGGAATTGAACCGGTTCGAATCCCCCGCTTCCGTTGCGTTTGAGGGAATTTCCAAAGGCCGGCACCGTGACTGTGAAGGGCTCGACCGAGGGGTTCACAACTCGGTCCAGCACCCGGAAGACCGCCGGGGATGGTTGATAGTTTGCCGGTCCTTGGCCGCGACCAGCGAGGGGAATGGCAGCCAGGCAGAGGAGAAACGCAAGGTGGTGTTTCATTCAAAAAGCCTATTCCAGTTCCTTGATTCGGGTCTTGCAGGGATTTTTTCAAACCGTTGATGCTTTCTCGCACCCTCCCTGCGCGATACCGTTCGGGGTGTTCAACGCTTTTAAAGGAGGGATGCTGGAATTTGGAAAAAGGGGAGGGGAGGTTGTTTCCGTGCGAGGCTCTCCGGAATCCAATCCCCCCCCTGCTGCAGACTTTTCGTCGGTGAAGGCTCTTCCTGTTTGGGTTCCCGGCAGCGCCCCCCGCCGCAACCTGTTCGCCACATTCCGGAGATCGTTTCGCCGGGAAGCGGGTGCCCCGGGAGGGGTGTTGTGCCTGTTCGCCGATACGAGGTATGTGGTGCGGGTGAATGGCTGTTTCCTGGCCTCCGGGCCGGCCCGTTTTGCCCGCTCGGGGCCGGAATTCGATTCCTGGAGCCTCGATGCCCTATTGATCGACGGGGAAAACCACATCGAGGTCCTGGTGAATTTTTTTGGGGCCAGTTCGTTTCAAACCGAGCCGGGAGGGAGGCCTGCGTTCATCGCCTGGGGCCATGCCGGAGGGCAGTCCCTGGAAACACCGGGAGGTTGGGAGTGCCTGGAGGAATCGGCCTGGCGGGGCGACTCCCCGGTGTTCAGCTTCGCCCAGGGGCCGGTGGAAATATGTGACACCAGGCTGCTCGGGGCGGGGCATTGGCAGCCGGTGGAGGCGCTCTCCAAACCGCCTTGGGAGAGCTTGGCTCCCTTCTCGGGAACGCCATGGACATCGGAGCGTGTCACCCCCCGCCAAATCGATTTGGCCGCGATTTTGGAGGCCTCCGAGCAGCTTGTTTGCACCATGTCCCATGATCCGGAATTCCCGGCGCGTTCGGAAGCCGTCGAGCGGAAACGCCGTGTCTTCGGATTGTGGCTTTTCGCGCGTGCCGCGGCCGTTGTCCCGGTGAGTTGTTTTTGGGGGGATCTGGAGTGCAATGGTCGAAGGGTTCCGATTGCCAACGACACTCCGCAGGGAAACCATTCCCGCGCCGATGTGCCATTGCAACCGGGGTGGAATTTTCTGTGCGGGCGGTTCGAGGTTTTGTCCGAGCAGTGGGCTTATTGCCTGGGTTTTCCTCGTTCTCAGGAGGTGCTGATCCGTTCCGAACCGCGTGAGGAGGCCGCGGCGGGTCTGTGGATTTCGCCGCTTTTGAAGCCCGCCGCCGCGGTTTTTCCCGATCCCGGCGCCCCGTGGCCACCGCCCGGTTGGCGTTATGAAGACGGGATGCCGCCGAATTTGACTCCTGCCCGCGTGATGGCTTGGGACCGCCTCTCCGGGGATGCGCTGCGGAACCAGCCCATGGCCCGCCTGAGCGAGCTGTCGCCGCGTTTCGGCCCGGCGGCCACTTGGGTTTTTTCGTTCGACGGAGAAATCCTGGGTCACTTGGAAATCGATGTGGAGGCGCCTCCGGGAACGATTATGGATGTGGCCACGGATGATTGGCAGCTGCCTTCGGGGATGCTGGCGATCTACCGCTCGAACCCCTTCACGGACGCGGCCGATCGCTTGATCCTTCGCGGCGGGCGGCAGAGGGTTTTCCTTTTTCATCCGCGCGGTGGAAAGTATGTCCAGATCACCCTGCGCGCCGGGGAAAGCGACGGGCCGTTTGTCCTTCATGGATTGGAAGTCGTGTCCCGGCGCGCGCTCCACCCGGCGGGGGCGTTTTTCGAGTCGGGACATCCAGTGCTGGACTGGGTTTGGCCTGTGGCCGAGCGCACGCTGTTCGACTCCACCGATGACAGCTATTCCGACAGCCCATGGCGCGAGCGGGCGACTTATGTGGGGGATGCCCTGGTCGCCATGCACCAGCACTTTCTCATGCACCCCGACTGGAGGGTCGCCCGCCGATTGCTGGGATTGTTCGGGCGCACCGCCCTGCCGGACGGCCAACCGACCGCCTGCGCGCCCTCCTGGCTGCGCTTTCCCCATGGGGACTACTCGATGCTCTGGATTCTGGCGGTTCGGGATTTCTGGGCCCACAGCGGGGACAAGGCGTTCCTGGCCGAACTCTGGCCGGGATTGAGGAAGCTGTGGCACAGCCAGACATGGGCTCCCGGGGCCCACGGGCTTCTGGATGAGCAAAACCACCGCCTCTTTGTGGATTGGGGGGTGCAGAAGGGGGACCGGACCGGCCGCGGGAATGCCATTCTGAATCTCCTTCGCGTCGCGGCCGCCCAAGCCATTTCGGAAATCGCCCTCGGCCTGGGGCTCTCCGGCGAGGCGGAGAAGGCTTCGGCGGAAAAGGCCCGGCTCGAGTCCGCCATTTTCGGGCATCTTTGGAGCGACGCCGAGGGCCGGTTGCGGCCGCACTTGGATTCCCACGCCCCCGCGCTCCACGCGAATGTCCTGGCTCTCCATTTTCAATTGGGCAGCCCGCTGCAACGCTCCCGCATCCTCGATTATCTGATCCCCCACCTGCGGGACAACTTCCGCCGTGGAATCCAGGCCGGCCAATGGAGTGGACACCTGGAGTTGTATTTTTTCCATTTTCTCCTCCCCGCCCTTGCCGAGCACGGGCGTCCCGATCTGGCGGAGGAACTGGTGTCCTCGCACTACGGATTCCTCAAGGATCTGGGCGACGACACGCTTCCCGAATGCTTCTGCCGCGTCGAGCGCGGCGTGGGCAGCCGCTGCCACTCATGGTCGGGCGGTGCCGCGACCTACGCGGGCCGCTATGTCGCCGGGATTCGTTTGAGCGGTCCGGAAAATCCCGACCGGCTTTTGTTCCACCCGATGGTTTCCGGAATTGCCAAGGCCCGCGCTCGCTTGGCCCACCGCAAGGGTTGGATTGATATCGAGTGGGAAAAGGATTCCGCCGGAACGATTCACCTGCAGCGTCTCGAGCACCCGGTCGGGGTGACAATCCACGACATCGCCGGCGTGGAACTTCGGAACCCGCGCCTGCCGTCTTTATGACCCGTCCGCCGTCCCCCGCGCGTGCCCGCTCTGGAACGCCGCGCACGAAGTAAACGCGCGTTGTCTCAACGGATTTAAAACCCTTTCCGTTGTGGCCCAGGAAACCCGGTGTTTGTTTGGGTTGCAACAAACCCTCCATCTCCCTGTGATCACATCCTCCCACAGATTGTCACTGCCAGCCTGCGTTCTGGGCATCAGCTTGGTCGCCTTGACCTCGCTTCGGGCCGATCTTTATTGGGGCGGGGGATCCTCGAATATTGCCAATGGCACTGCCCTTCCCACCACCACGGCAGCCGGCAATGGCACTTGGAATGCCACCCTGCAAAACTGGGCCACTTCCCAGAGCGGAGCCACTTACGGTGTTTGGAGTAATGGAAATGTCGCCAATTTCGGTTACTACACCGATGCCGCCAACGAGCTGATCACGCTCGGAGATAATATGACCATCGGCGGGCTGGTTTTCAGCAACAGTCCCGCGACCACAACCACACGACGCCTGAGCCTCAACGCGACCACCACCCGAACGATTACCCTCACCGGAGCGGAGGCCCTATTTCTCGTAACTTCCAGCAATACTAACAACGGACTCGACCTGAAAAACAATGTCACCTTCGGTGCCAGTTCCACCACCCTCGTGAAGGATGGCGGTGGTCGTTTCGAGATGGGTGAATTCAGTAACACATCGAATTCCAGTGCGTTCACAGGAAATCTGGTCGTCAAGAGCGGAGTTTTTAATTTAAACCCCTCTGCCAATCTGTCGGGGGTTCCCTCGCTCACGCTTGCCACCTTCCGTTCAGACCCCTCAGCCGCTACGGCTGCAAACGGCGACTTCACGACACCGATCTTCTCGATTGCGCTCTCCAACGCGGCCTCCAACAGACTCAGCAATGACCTTGCAGTCACCCTGCGACGGGGCGAATTCGGAGTCACGGGGGGTGGAGCAAGTTCGACGGAAACGATCGGTCAAATTCAACTCGCACCCTACGGCTACCTGAATACTTCCGGTGCCACCGCTGGCACCACGCTCACACTGGGCAATGCCACCGCCGGCATCGACCGCGGATCAACCGGACTTGGCACCATGGTGATAGGAATCAACTCCAGTGATGTTCTTCCAGTCAATGTGGTGGTCTCCACCCCCGGCCCGGTTGCCACCGATGTCCTGCTGCCATGGTTGTCCACCAGTCGTGCGGAATTCGTGCAACTGGCCTCCACGAACAACACTCTCACACGCATCGCCTCGACCACCGCCTCAAACACCGTTTCAACCTGGACAGGGGCCTACAACTCAGCCACCAACCTGCGTGTCAATGGCACGCTGACCGGTTCCCTCGGCGGCAACCTCACGGTCAACAGCTACGGCATTCTCGGGCATGGCACGCCTTCTTTGCTCGAAATCGGTGCCGGGAACACCCTGACCATCAATTCAGGGGGCATCACCATGGCCGGCAGCAACCCGAACCGACAGTATGGGTTTTCCAATGGCACTCTCACCTCCGGCACCAATCAACTGTATCTCCACACCGGTGTCGTCACCTCCAGTTCCCTCACTGTGAACTCCACCATTTCGGGAACCCTGGACATCATTAAAACCGGCGTTGTTGCCGTGACACTGGGTGGGACAACCGCCAATACCTACACTGGCAATCTGATTGTTAATTCCGGTGAGCTTGTGGCTTCCAAATCCGGAGCCGTTACTGGTGCCGCCTTCGTGCGCGACGGGGCCATGCTCACCATCAGCCACGCCTCCGCTCTCGCGGCGACTTCCAATGTCACAGTGGATGCGGAGGGCGTTTTGAACTTGGGTTCAACAGCCACCCTTGGGGGCGTTATCACAATCTACGGGGGGCAAATCTTCCAAGGAAATTCAGACCCGACGCTTAACAACAACGGATTCGGGCTCCGTCTCAATGGCGGCTCTTGGATATTCAACAACAACAACACCAGCAAAACATTCACCCTGGCGACGAATACAAGCTACGATGCCTCCTCCACCGCGTCCGCTGTTTTTTCGAACATCAGCGCCGGCACGGGCGTTCTGACCATCAACCTCAACACTGGCAGCAATCAAGGCAATGCCGAGCGGGTGTTTCAAGTGGCCGATTCCTCAACCTTGGCAGCCGGTGTCGCCGAGATGCGGATCGAGGTCCCCGTGGCCAACGGTGGTTCCGGAAATACCACCGGGTCTATCCGCAAAACCGGCGATGGCACGCTTCAAATCCTGGCACCCCTGACCTACACCGGTGGCACGGTCATCGATGCCGGCACACTCCAACTTTCCTCGATCTCCCGCAGTGCCCAATCCGGTCTTGTCGGCACCACCTCGACGCTGTCGGGGTCGACAAAACTCGTCACTTTCGTCGAGCCCATTGCCGGAAGCTTTATTCCCGGGCAGTCGATCACCGGCACCAACCTGGCTGCCGGGGCCAAGATCGTGGATGTCTTGAACGACTACCAAGTTGCTTTGAGCACGGCAACCAGCGGTGCGGGCAGTGCCACGAACATCGCCACCGGGGCACTCACCCGCACAGGAAGCCTCGCCGGCAATGTGACGATCAACTCCGGCGGCACACTGCTCGTCGATGGCAACACGACCTTCGGAAGCGGGTCGTCGATCACGGTGAACTCCGGCGGCTTCCTGCGCCTTGGAGCCAATGGCACAGCCGGTTCGATCGGAACAAACAGCACCCTTACCGCGAATGGCACGATTGTTTTCGATCGCTCCGACACCCTTGTCCAAGGCACCGACTTCGGCTCTGGCATCCTCGGCTCGGGGACGCTGCAGCAAAGCGGTTCGGGCACGACGGTCCTGGGAGGCACCAATGCCTTCAATGGAACTGTGTCGGTGCAAAGCGGCACGCTGGTCCTTTCCGGAGGCTCGGCGGCGGGCGACTCGGCCGTGCTCACGCTGGCCAACACGGCGGGTGCCACCTTGTCGATCAATTCCAGTGAAACCGTGGGCACATTGAATGGAGGCGGAGCCACTGGCGGCACGGTTCATCTCGCCAGCGGGCAAACCCTCACCCTCTCGGGAGCGGCCTCCTCCACATTTGCCGGCCAGCTTCAGGGCGCGGGTGGCTTGTCCAAAACAACCGGCTCCGGCACCCTGACGCTCTCGGGATCGAACACCAACAATGGATCCATCTCCATCAGCGCGGGCACCCTGGTCTTCGACGGCCCCGATGCCCTTTCCAGCTCCCTTGCCTCGTTGAACGCCACGACAACCGCCGCGACTCTCAGCCTCGCTGACGGAACCACGCGCAACTCCACCATTTCCGGATCGTTGAATCTCGATGCCAGTGCGTTTCGGTTTGATCTGAATAACACGGCTTCAGACTTTTTATCCGTCGGCGGTGCGGCGGCCCTGACCGGTGGCGGGAAAATCCAGCTGAATCTGATCGCTGCCCCGGCGGTCGGGAGTTCCTACAATTGGGATCTGATTTCTGCCGCAGGCGGCTTGAGTTCGGACTGGACGCTCGATTCCTCTTCATTTTCCCCGGGGGATTTTACTTGGAGCCTCTCCACCGTCTCGGGAACGACCCTCCGCCTCACAGCCGCACCCAGCGTGAGTTCACTTTACTGGACGGGCAACGCATCGACCCTGTGGAGCACGGCGGCGAATTGGTCGACCGACTCCGCTGGCAACACCCCCTCGGGTTCGGCCCCCTCCGGTTCGTCCGATGTAATTTTCTCCGCGGCATCCGCTGGGAACCGCACGACAACCCTGGGAGCCGATACAAGCATCCAGACGCTGCGGATCGAAGATCCCAACAATGTTTCGATTCTTGGTGCCCATACTCTCACGCTCACCGGCACCGGATCTTCCACCATCTCTATTTCGGCAGCCTCTGGAACCACCACCATCAATGCCACCCTCGCGGGATCCGCCGCCGGGCTCGTCAAATCCGGGGCTGGCACCTTGGTCTTGAACGGCTTGAATTCCTACGGCGGTGTCACGACGATTTCCGGCGGCACCCTGCAAGTCGCCCATCTTGCAAATGGAGGATCCGCCAGTTCGATTGGCAACTCGTCCCAGGCGGCCACTCAACTGGTCATTGGATCGGCCACCCTCGACTACACGGGTGGAAACGCATCGACCAACCGCGATTTGACGATCAGCGAGGCGGCAAACGCGGTTCTTCGGGTCGCGCAAGCCTCGACGATGCTCGCTTGGGGCGGCAATTTGGCAGCCACCACGGGCTCGCTCACCCTTGAAGGCCCGGGCGCCATCGCCCTTTCGGGAACCAACCTCCATTCGGGCGGAACCACGCTTGCCAGTGGAACCCTCCATATCAACTCCAATGGCGCGCTCGGTTCGGGCACATTCACCATCCAGGGAGGATCCATCGACAACACATCCGGAGCCCCGCTCAGCATTGCCAACTCCCAATCCTGGCAAGGTGATTACACCTTCGGCGGGTCGAACGCGCTGACATTTCAAAATGTGGCGCTCGCCGGAAACCGAAGCGTCAGCATTTCCACTGGCACTCTCACCGTTGCGGGATCTGTCTCAGGCGGCAGCCTGGCAAAATCGGGATCCGGTCTGCTTGTCCTGTCCGGTTCGAACAACTACAGCGGCCCACTGTCCGTCGACGGAGGAGCGTTGCGAATCGAGGGCGGTTTCGCCATTCCGGACACCGGAACCATCATCCTCGCCAACACGGCGGGTGCCAGTCTGACTGTATCGACCAACGAGACGATCGGTTCCTTGCGCGGCGGTGGTCTCTCCGGCGGCAATGTCAGCATTTCGGCCAATGCCACTCTCACCGTGGCTGAAAGCGGCAACCAATCATTCTCCGGCGCAATTGGCGGAGCCGGAAATTTCACAAAATCCGGAGCGGGCACGCTCACTCTCAACAATTCGCTGACCACCCCGGGAACGATTCGGATCACGGGCGGTGTCCTGGCAACGGGCGGGGATGGAATTTTCCTGTCGAACGCAACCGTTGTGGTCACAAATGCAACGCTCCGTCTGGGAGGGAATCAAACGGTCGCCTCGTTCAATGGGGACTTCAACGCGCTCGACCTGACGAGCCATACCTTCACAATCGATGGAACCGCGCCCTCGGTGATCGGAGGCTTGATCTCGGGCGCGGGGGGCAGCTTGATCAAAAACGGGAGCTCATCGTTAGGAATTTACCAAAGCAACACCTACTCTGGTCAAACAATCCTCAATGGCGGGGATGTCACCGTCCTCAATGCCAGAGACCATTTCGGCACCAGCAGTGTGACACTGAATTCCGGCACGATCACTCTCGGCAACGCGGGACCGTCCGCCATCACTACCCTCTCCAACCTCACCCTCGTCTCGGGAACCATCCGCAGTGGAGGCAACGCCTCAAGCGCTATCAACAGCAATGGCACCCTTACCCTTCAGTCGGGGACGATCTCTGCTCCCGTGACGGGGCAAGCCGCTATCATTAAAACCACGGCAGGGACTTTTTTGCTTTCGGGAAACAACTCCTATTCGGGAGGAACCACCGTCTCCGCCGGCACCCTGCGCCTCGCAGGAAATGGGACTCTCGGATCCGGTGGCATCCAAATCTCCAACGGTGAACTCGATCTGGGCGGGAAATCACTCGCCAATTCGATCAGTTCGTTGACCGGCGGACTTGTGTCCAACGGAACACTCACCGCCAACGGGGGGAACTTTGCGGTTTCCGAAGGCACCCTCTCGGCATCCCTCGCCGGCACCAATGGTTTGATGAAAACAGGCAATGGAAGCGTTCTTCTCAACGCCTCAAACACCTACTCCGGGGTGACAACCATCAACGCCGGCACCTTGCAAGCCAACGCCTCCAACGCGCTCGGCAGCACAGCAAATATCACGGTCCATGGCGGTTCGCTTCTTGTCTCGGCCGACAATGCGATCGGGAATTCCACCGGTATCAATCTGGCTGGCGGCACACTTGCATTCAGTGGCAATGTGACCGACACGATTGGCGCGCTGACCCTCTCCGCCAACTCGGTCATCGACCTCGGCACAGGAGGTGTCGTGGCGATCTTCGCGGATCTGACCATGGGGAATTACACCCTGGCGATTCACAACTGGACCGGCACGACACTGTGGGACGGTGGAACGGGAAACAATCCGGACCAGGTTTACTTCAACCGTGCATTGGGTGCAGGGGAATTGCAGCGCATCAGCTTCTACAGTGATTTTGGCAGCAGCTTTGTTGGATCGGGCTTCCAAATCATGAGCGGTGGCTTCCAAAACGAGATCATTGCCGTCCCAGAGCCTGAAACTTGGGCGACGGCGGCGATGTTGATTGCGGGAGCGGGTTGGGCGTGGATGAGGAGACGCCGCCTGCGGAGGGCGAATAGTGATGAACTGGATTTAGAGCCTGGAGGGGTCGTCACGGGTCTGGGCGGGGATCCCGCGCGTTGAGCGGGGATTGGAAGCCGGGGACACGGCGTCAGAAATCCGGCGCCGCCGTCACACCCGACCGGGGTTTGAAGCCTTGGAAGTGTTTTTTGGAAAAGTGCATCCCGTTTGCTTTGCAAGGCATTTTTGGATGATTCCGTCAAAACTCTTCAATCGCCGGATCCGGATTCAAGCCGTGTGCGGGAGGTTGCAAGACGCAAAAGAGCGCCGCGTTTGGTGGATGCCAAAAGCCTCGTCCCGGGCAGCACGCAATTCCGTGCGAAATTTCCCCGCCGCCGGGATTGACTTGCCGCAGTGAAACACGCATCAACACGCCTCATGCCCACTGGTCATCCCATACCCTCCGACCCCGAATTCCTCCGCATCCAGGCCCGCGACTCCGGCAAGGAGGATTGGAATTTGTGGGGCCCCTATCTCAGCGACCGCCAGTGGGGCACGGTGCGCGAGGATTACTCGGCCGATGGTGATGCCTGGACCTCGTTTCCGCACGATCACGCCCGCTCGCGGACCTACCGCTGGGGCGAGGATGGCTTGCTTGGCATTTCCGACAATCTCGGTCTGCTGTGCTTCGCGCCGGCATTCTGGAACGGCAAGGATCCCATCTTGAAGGAGCGCGCGTTCGGCCTCTCGAATCCCCAAGGCAACCACGGCGAGGATATCAAGGACTACTTCTTCCACATCGACAACAACCCCACGCATTCCTTCATGCGTGGCCTCTACAAATACCCGCAGGCCGAGTTTCCCTACAGCCGGCTGATCGAGGAAAATGCGCGCCGTTCGCGCCTGGAGCCGGAATACGAGCTGGTGGACACCGGAGTTTTCAATGGCAGCCGCTACTTCGACATCTTCGTCGAATACGCCAAGGCCTCGCCCGAAGACATTGCCATCCGCCTGCGCATCATTAACCGCGGGCCCGATGCCGCGCCGCTCACCGTGCTACCCACCCTGTGGTTCCGCAACACCTGGGCATGGGACGAGGTGGTGGAAAACAAACCCGAAATGCACCTGCTGCCGGGCGGCCAGGCGGTGGTCGCGAATTGCGGCGACCTGCCGGAATACCACCTCTACGCCGACGCCCAGGCGGAATGGATCTTCACCGAGAACGAAACCAACCTGAGCCGCCTCTACAATGTCCCGAACAAGGCCGCGCATGTGAAGGATGCCTTCCACGACTACATCGTCGAGGGCCGCGCGGAGGCCGTCAACCCCGCCAAGATCGGCACCAAGGCCGCCGCCGTCTACCGCCACACGCTGCAACCCGGCGAGGAATGGACGATCCGCCTGCGCCTGTGCCGTCCGCCGAAGCCCGAGCCGTTCGGCGCGTCGTTCGACGCCCTTTTGAAGCAACGCGAGGACGAGCATTTGTCGCGGTTGACCGATTTCAATCTCGGCAGCTCGCCCGACCTCCTTCATGTGATGCGGTGCGCGCTGGCGGGCCTTTATTGGTGCAAAAAATTCTACTGCTATCCGGTCACACGCTGGCTGGAAGGGGATCCGACGATGCCCAAGCCGCCCGCCGAGCGATTGAAGGGCCGGAATGTTTTCTGGCGCGAGCTTTTTGCGAACGATGTCATTTCGATGCCGGACTCGTGGGAGTATCCCTACTTCTGCGCGTGGGATCTCATGTTCCAATCCGTCGCCTTCGCGGTGTCCGATCCCGCCACGGCAAAACGCCAGAACATGCTGCTCCAAGGCGAGCGCTACACCTCGCCAAGTGCCCAGCAGCCCGCCTACGAATGGGCGCTCTCCGATGCCAACCCGCCCATCGGCGGCTGGGCGGCGTGGCGGATTTATTCGATCGAGCGGGGCATGACCGGCAAGGGCGACACCGCCTATCTCAAGCGGGCCTTCAACAAGCTCCTGCTCAGCTACAGTTGGTGGGCGAACCGGGTGGACCAGACCGGTGACAATGTGTTCGAAGGCGGATTCCTCGGGCTCGACAACATCGGCGTGTTCGACCGCCGCTACCCGCTTCCCGACGGCTCCCGCATCGCGCAAAGCGATGGCACGGCGTGGATGGCTCAGTTCTGCCTGAGCATGCTCAACATCGCGATCGAACTCGCGAAGGACTCCCCGGAATACGAGGACATAGCCGACAAGTTCCTCAACGATTTCATTTACCTCGCCGCAGCCATCAACGCCCCCGGTGCCGGTGGTTTCTCGCTCTGGGACGACGAGGATGGCTTCTACTACGATGTGCTCCGCCGCCCCGATGGCTCCTCGGCCCACCTGAAAACCCGCTCGGTCGCAGGACTCACGCCACTATTCGCCGTCGAGAGCTTCGATCACGACACGGCGATGAAATTCCCGCTGCTGAAAAAGCGCTACGAGTGGTTCCAGAAAAACCGCCCGCATCTGCTCAAGAAGCTTGATCACCTCTCGGATGTGATTGACGGCCGGCGCCTCGTCTCGCTGGTTCCGCCCGACCGCCTGCGCCGCATTTGCGAGCGCCTCTTCGACGAATCCGAATTCCTCTCGCCCCACGGCATCCGCGCCCTCTCGAAAGTTTACGAGGCCCATCCCTACTCGTTCACCGAGGGGGAAAAAACCGAGACCCTCGCCTACAGCCCCGCCGACAGCCCGGTGGCGATGTTCGGCGGAAACTCCAACTGGCGCGGCCCCGTCTGGATGCCGATGAACTTCCTCATCATCGAATCGCTCCAAAAATTCGGCTTCTACTTCGGCGACTCGTTCAAGGTCGAATTCCCCACCGGCAGCGGCGTGGAAATGAACCTCTGGGAAGTCTCGATCGAACTCCAAAAACGCCTCGTCGCCATTTTCACCCCCGACAAAAACGGCCGCCGCCCGTTCCAAGGCGGAGTCGATCTTTTCCACAACGACCCCCACTGGCGCGACCTTCTTCAGTTCAACGAATACTTCAACGGCGACAACGGCGCCGGCGTCGGAGCCAGCCACCAAACCGGCTGGACCGCCCTCGTCGCCAAAATGGCCCGCCAAATCCACACCGCCACCGCCAAGCAAAACCCCTCCGCGGCTTGATCGAAAAATGTCCCGTAAAAACGCTACAGTGGATCACGCAAAGCGACGCGCAAAGAAATCCTTCAAATGTAGCGCAGGCGTCCCGCCTGCGGTCGTGAATTCCCA
>CAYOGR010000003.1:40164-42629 GCA_964403605.1 uncultured Chthoniobacter sp. | reverse complement strand
TTTTTTGAAAGCTACAGGATGCCGAGCTTCATTTTGCCGGCCTCCGTGATCATGGATTGATTCCATGGCGGATCCCAGACCAGTTCCACCTCGGCCTCGTCGATTCCCTCGAGGGCCAAGATTTTACTTTTGGCATCGGCGGCGATCGTCGGCCCCATGCCGCAACCGGGAGCGGTGAGGGTCATTTTAGCGAGCACGGAGGTCTTGCCTTCGTTCGTAGAGACCTGGCAGTCGTAGATCAGACCGAGATCCACGACATTCACGGGAATCTCAGGATCGAAAACCGTCTTCAACTGACCCCATACCGCATCTTGGAGAGTTCCCTCGACTTTGATTTTCGCGGCGGCCTGGCCTGCCTCGATCCCCAGCGCGTCGGCATCCTTGAGATCGATGCGCGCCAAGCCACCTGGGGTGGCTACCGTGTAGGTGCCACCGAGGGACTGGGTGACGACAACCTCCATGCCGGCGGGCAGGACGATGGGATGTCCACTGGGAATCTGCAACGCATCGCAATCGCGGAGAAGTTTGATTTCGGCATTTGCATTCATGGGGAGGAAAAATGAGCCCTACCGCCCGTGGTGTCGAGGGAGATTTGTTGGCCCAAGAAAAAACCCTGCGGCAAAGTGATTCGCCGCAGGGTTTCGACTAAGCCACAAATATCGGATCAATCCAATTTGGGGCCAGTGTCGCGAGCCTTTGGTGGTGGTTTCCAGTTGGGATCCGGGGGTGGCGGCGTGGCCGTTGGTTTTATTTTGAGACCACTCAATTCCAATCCCTTCCGATAAAAGAGCCGTTTTAAATCATCGGTGTGATTCCGATCGACAACTTCCCACCCGCAAGGAATTTTTCGATTTTCCACGAAATCTCTGGCCAACGCATAAGTCATCATGGACTCCGGCGAAACCCGGAAGATGACAACCCCTTTGGGAGGACGAACGCGACTGAGTGCCTGCACAAAAGAATTGTTGGGATTTTTCAATTCCTCCAAACTCGTTCCCCCGGTCTTGAAGTCAAACCCGATGGTATACCAAAAATCACTCGCCCATGGAGCCGTGTGAAATTCCAACTTCTGACCCTCCGGCATCTTGAGGTCCAATTTAGCCAACAAATCCTTGGTTTTGGCTTGATCCAAAAGAACAGGTTTCTCCTCTTTGTCTTTCTCTCGTCTGGATTTCCTGTCACGGGATTTTTCTTTATCTTTGTCTTTGTCTTCTTCTTTTTCGTCTTCCGGAGCCAAAAGATTCTTTTTGTTTTTCATGATCTCCTCCGAGGCTATTATCTGGGGATTAAGAGGATCCAGCAAATGCACGCGATTATCGGCCACATAGGCATAGTAAATATATGCATCCTCAGGGATTGGTCGCGTGGCTGGGATTGTGATTTCCGTGGCGGGAATTTCCTTGGGAATCGGTGTGGTATCCAACAAGGCTTCCAATCGCTCGATCTCAGCCATCAACTCATCCGTCTCTTTTTTCTCGGCATCCCGTTCCGCAAGCGTTTTGTCGTGCAATTTTTTAAGCTCCTCAATCGACTTGTTGTTCAAATCGATTTCGGATTTCTTATTTTTAAGCTGCTCCTGCATCATCTTCAGGGCTCTTTGCATCGCATCGATCTCGTCCTGGGTGGGCGGCTTTTGGTTTTTCAGATCCTCCAGCTTCTTTTTGTCCAGTTCTAGATTCTTAAGCAGTTCTTTGATCTTGCTCATGTCCTCTTCCGTAACCGGAACAAGGCCTTCCATCATTTTTACAACCTTCTGGGATACATCGCAATTCACCAAGAGAAGCACGAAAATCAGAACCGCGACCACATTGGTAAGCGCGTCCATGAGGGAGTCCAAACTCGACCCATCTTCATCGACTCGTTTTCTTCTGGTTGCCATAGGTTAACTAAAAGTTTTTCAAACGGAATCCAGAAAGGTCGATGGGGCCGTCATTGGGCACTGGAAGTTTGCTGGTCTTGACCTTGAAGTCGAGTTCGGCGGCTGCGTTGGCGTATTCGTAGGACTCGCGTCCGCCTTTGCGGATCAAAAACAGAATGACATAGTCCTCGCCGGAGGATTTTTTGGCGTTGACACAAAATTCCATAAAATCCGGGCTGCCAGCCTTGATGGACTCCAAGGAAATTGGCATCGATTTGTCGGCGGCACCGCGCAGAACGATGCCGGCGGAGTTGCATTCGATAAAGAAAACATTCTTGGGAAGTTTAGCCCCGATGCGCGGCGGTTTGATTTTTACGGACTCCCTCGGCTCCGGTATTTCTTTCAGCTGGGCTACCTTGGCCTTGAGTTCCTCGATTTTTGCTTGGAAAGTCGGCTGCTCTTTCTCCAAAGCCACTTTCTCGTTTTGATACATTTGGATTTTGATCTTCAGCTCGTCCTCGGGCTGGAGCTTGATTTTGTCCACCTCGTCCATTTCTTTCTGAAGCTCCATTTGCATCTGCTTGAGTTTTTCCAACTCCATGGCCGT
>CAYOGR010000003.1:15890-40064 GCA_964403605.1 uncultured Chthoniobacter sp. | reverse complement strand
GTTAATTTTTCCGGAACATTCCGAAAAGGCCGCCACCGCCGCCTTGAACCGGCACACCGGTTCGCTTCAGACCCTCGTTGAAGGAATCAATGCCATTGGCGATGCGGCGCAGGGAGGAGTTGAGTTCTCCCTCGGTTTGCGTGATGAGCTGGGTGGCGGACTTGGTGAGCTGATCGGCGGCCGTGGTGTAGGTGCGGGTGATGGTTTTTTGGGTTTCCATCAACTGGGCATTCGCGGCGTTGAACGCCTGATTCATGGAACTGTGAATTTCATTGGCGGCCTTCTGATTGTCGTGGAGCAAATGTCGAACCGCCAGTGTCGCCTGATTCAGATTCTCGAGGAATGTGGAATGCGCGTGGGCCAGCGAATTCACCATCTCGGGCAGGTTTTCGGCCTGGGCAAGGATGTTGTCGGTGGCCTCGGCGGGCTTGTCGCTTTCCTCGCTCAGCTTGGGCAGAAGCTTCTCCGAGCAGAAGACATCGATCATCGTGAGAACCTCCTCTTCCTGCTTCTGCATCATGGCAAGCGGGAAGCTCATGATCATCGAGAGGATCAAACCGAGCAAGGTGGTATCGAACGCGATACCGAGACCGCCGGTGAGGTTGCCGATGGCGGCTTTGAGAGCCTCGGGATCAGAGGCGTCGATGTTAAGGGAGCCAACGGCAGCCGCGAGACCTTGCACCGTTCCGATGAAGCCCAAAATTGGAATCGCCCAAAGAAACACCTTTACCAAGGAATAGGATCCGGTCGCGCGGTTGGCGTCAACGGCGGAGAGGGAGTTCAGCATGGCCTCGGCCTCGGATTTACTGTTTCGCACCTCAAAAAGCTCCAAGGCCTTGCGGATGCGATTGACGATGATGCTGTCGCGCATGGTGGCGGGCATGTCGTAGATGTTGTCGATAAAGGAGCCGACAGTATTGGCATTCACCACCTCGGCGATGTTCGAGGGAAAAAGATTCAGCAGCAGGGCACGCTCCTGATGTTTGATCTTCGAAAACTTCAATCCGAGAATCGCCATGCCCCAGAAGAAAAACCAAGTCTCGGCGAAGTTCACCCAACCACGATCCACAAAGAGGGCGCCAATCGAGGAGTGGATCGGGGGAATATACATGCTCGCGAGCCAGATCACCGAGGCCCCGAGGCCGATGCCGAAGGCGTAGAGGGGATTGACATTCGCGTGATCGGACTCCTTCCAGCCATGCCGAACCGGCTTGCCAGTGAGCGTCGGAAGATCCTCGGCGGGCGCGTCGATTTTGAGCTTCCCGCTGCAGACGGGACATTGCACGACTTGGCCGTAGAGATCTGGAGAGATGTCGAGGTTGGCTTGGCAGTGGGAGCAGGCGATGAGCATGGGATTGGGTGGTGGGTTAAAACCTTATTGGGCGGAGACCGACCGGGCCTCCAATCCCAAAACACGCCGGTGCGCCGAGTGCACTCGAGGCAAGTGTTCAGGGTTCGAAAGAGGTCTCATGTCGGGGTGAGTGGGTCGAACAATAAGATCCGCGCCCTTCATGTCAAGCGGACGAAACGGAAAAACGCGCCCGCCCTCAGACCCAGAGTCTGCGGTCGAGCGAGCGGTATTGGATCGCCTCGCCGATGTGGTCGGCGGTGATGGAACCGCTTTCCGCGAGATCGGCAATGGTGCGGGCGACTTTGAGGATGCGGTCGTAGGCGCGGGCGCTGAGGTGGAGATCCTCCATGGCGTGGCGGAGCATTTCGGTGGAGTCGGCGTCGAGCGCGCAGAATTTTTTGATCTGGCTGTGGCCCATGCGGGCATTTGCGGGAGTTTTTCCCTGATCGGCGAAACGCTGCTTTTGGATCTCGCGGCAACGCATCACCCGCTCGCGGATGGCGGCGGAGGTTTCGCCCGAACCGCCGCCGGAAAGTTCCTTGAAGGCCACGGCAGGGGCCTCGACATGGATGTCGATGCGGTCGAGGAGCGGGCCGGAGATGCGGTTGCGGTATCGCTCGATCTGCGCGGGCGAGCATCGGCATTCGCGCTGCGGATCGCCAAAAAAACCGCACGGGCAGGGATTCATTGCGGCGATGAGCACGAAGCCGGCGGGGAAGGTCATCGTGCCCGCCGCACGGCTGATTGTGACTTTTCCATCCTCGAGCGGTTGGCGCATGACCTCGAGCGTGGAGCGTTTGAACTCGGGCAATTCGTCGAGAAAAAGGACGCCGTTGTGGGCGACGCTCACCTCGCCCGGCGTGGGATTCGTGGAGCCGCCGAGCAGGCCGATATCGCTGATCGTGTGGTGTGGCGCGCGGAACGGGCGGCGGGAGACGAAGGCGTTTTTTTCATCAAGGAGGCCGCAGACGCTGTGGATCTTTGTCGTTTCGATCGCCTCGTCGAGCGTCATGGCCGGCATGATGGTGGGAATGCGCTTGGCGAGCATGCTTTTCCCCGAGCCGGGCGGGCCGATGAGCAGAAGATTATGGGCTCCGGCGATGGCGACCTCGATGGCGCGCTTCACCTGATGCTGGCCTTTCACCTCGGAAAAATCGACCTCGGCCGAGGTGGCGGAGTCGAGGAGTTCGGCGGCGTCGGCGCGCGCGGGAGCGAGGTCGATTTTGCGGGCGAGGAATTCGTAGGCCTCGCGGAGATTTTTGACTCCGTAGATTTCGATTCCCTCGACGATCGAGGCCTCGGCGGCGTTCGCGGCGGGGAGAATGACGGCCTTCTTGCCGCGGGCACGGGCCTCGACGGCGATCGGCAGCGCGCCTTTGATCGGGCGGATTTCGCCGGTGAGGGCGAGTTCGCCCACGACGAAGCACCGCTCGAGGCGCGGGAGTTCCGCGCGCTCGGCAGCGGCCACCATCCCCACGGCAATCGGGAGATCGAAACTCGGGCCCTCTTTTTTAATATCGGCGGGGGCGAGGTTGATGGTCGTGCGCTCGCGGGGCCAGCGCAGGCCGCTGTTCGCAATGGCGGTGGTGACGCGGTCCTTGCTTTCGCGCACGGCGGCGTCGGGGAGGCCGACGACGATCACGACGGGATTGCCCGCGCCGGTGTTCACCTCGACCTCCACCTCAATGGCTTCGACCCCCTGAACGGCGGCGGAGAAAACGCGGGTGAGCATGCGCAAGGACTAGCAGAAACCGGGTGTGTGGTTGCAAGCCGCGAGTGCTGGCGGGCGGGCGGCGGGATGTGATAGGAAACACAAATGTCGAATCCCTACGAGAGCCGCCGGTTGGTCGGAGAGTATTTGTTTTTTCACTACGCGGACTTCGCGGAGGCGGCGGGGGATTTGCCCGTGCCGCGCGAGGCGTGGGGATTCGCAGAGCGGGTGGTGACGGAATTGCTCGCAGACTCTGGCACGCTCGAATCCGCGCTGGATGTGGGTTGCGCGGTCGGGCGGTCGTCTTTTGAACTGGCACGGCAGGCGAAGCGTGTCGTCGCCGTAGATTACTCGCGGGCCTTCATCGACGCGGCAAAAACGCTCCAAGCCGAGGGCGAGATGTCCGGCGAGGTTTTGGCGGAGGGCGAGCGGATGCAGGCGTTCACGGCGAGGGTGCCGCAGGGCCTCGAGCGCGGACGGGTGGACTTTCTCGTCGGCGACGCCACGGATCTGCCGGCGCTTGGAGCATTCGATGTGGTGCTGGCGGCGAACCTGATTTGCCGTTTGCCCGAGCCGCAAAAATTTCTGGCGCGCGTGCCCTCGCTTGTGAAACCCGGCGGGCAACTCCTGCTGGCCACGCCATTTTCCTGGCTCGAGGAATTCACGCCGCGTGAGCATTGGCTCGGCGGGCGACAGGATTCGCCTTTCTCTTTCGAGGTTCTGCGGCAAATTCTCGAACCCGACTTCGAACTCGAAACCACCAAGAACCTTCCCTTTTTGATTCGTGAACACTCCCGAAAATTCCAATACGGCCTCTCCCTCGGATCGCGCTGGCGTCGGCGTTGACTGGGAGGCGCGCTACACCGCCGGCGACACCCCGTGGGATAAAGGCACCCCGCATCCGGCGCTGGTCGATTGGCTCCGCCGAAATCCCCTGCCCGGCCGTGTGCTCGTGCCAGGCTGCGGGGCGGGGCACGATGTCCGGGAGATTTCCAGGAATCCGGCGAGCGAGGTCGTCGGCTTCGACATCGCACCCTCGGCGATCCACATGGCGGAGAAATTCCCAAGAGTCGGCCGAGAGGCTTTCGTGCTGGGGGATTTTTTGGCGGGCGACGCGCGGCGACACGGGCCGTTCGATGTCCTGTTCGAGCACACTTGCTTCTGCGCAATCCCTCCCTCGAGGCGCGCCGATTACGGCCGCGAAGCCGCTGCGGCGCTGAAAGCGGGTGGTTTGCTGGCGGGAATTTTCTATGGCAATCCCGACAACCCCGATCCCCACTCGCCACCGTTCGCCAGCCCCTTCGAGTCGGTCTCGATGCAATTCGCGAGGGATTTTGAGTTACTCGAAAAAATCGACCGGCTGCCGACCTATCCCGAACGCGAGGATCGGGAGTATTTTTTGGTTTTGAGGAGACGCTGAGGGCGGGATTTTCGCCTCGCACTTTTTCTTTCACCCCATGGCGGATGTGGCATTTTCTTTTTTTGAATGAGCAAGACCTCCACGGAATCTCCGATCCCCACCCCACCCGTTGGCACCACTTTCAAAGTGGCAGCCATATTGCTGTCGGCCTTTCTCTTTCTGCAAATCGCCGGGGTGGTGTGGTATTACCTGCCTGGCCTCCAACAGGCGATTGTGCACCGCGCGGTGGCGGAAAAGCCGAGCGAGGCGATGGTTGAGCCCCCGACGGCCACCCCAACCCCGGCGGCGCAAGCGGCCGCCACACCGACCCTGGCCCAGCCCGACGAGGCGACCTATGAGAAAATCACGGCGCTGGTGGGCGAGTCGGACAAGGCGTTTCGCATCGGGGATCACGACCTCGGTCTGGAGAAAATCCGCGAGGCGGATCGTTTGCTCCCGAACGACGCGGGAATCCTTCTGCGGATAGCGCGTCTCCACGAAAAACGCGGCGAGACAGTCGAAGCGGCCTCCATTTACAACACGGTTCTGGGCTTGCCGGATTTGAGCCGGGAATTGCGCAGCCAGACCCGCCGCAAGTTGGGAATGCTCCAAGTGGAGAAAACCGAACCCGAAGCACCGACCATGGTCGCGGTGGAGAAGGGCGCGGATATGCGCGACGAGTTCGGGCTCCAGCCCGGCGCGATCCTCGGAATCGTCGACACGAAGCTGAACGACTCGGCGGCCGGCTCGAAGATCCTCCGCATCTCGATCAAATCCCGCCCGGACGAGACAATCGACACCACGCAGATGCGCGTCCATGTTTTCTTCTACGACAAGGATTCCGCCGGAAACATTGCGCCCACCGAGTCGAGGATCGTGACGGAATGGATCAGCCCGCCGGTGAATTGGAACGAAAACGAACCCGAACTCCTCGACGCCACCTACACCCCAGCTGACGGCGGTTTCGAGTATCTCGGGTATGTGGTCGGGGTTTATTATAAAGGCGAGTTGCAGGATACGCGGGCCGACCCCGGCTCCCTCGCCACCGAGCATCCCCTGCCCCTCTATCTGCCAAGCCAGACCCCGTGAACACCCCTGCGGCCACCGATGTTCAATCCCCCGCGCCGGATTTGACCGGAAGAGCCCTCGGAAAATTCGACATCCGGGAAAAACTCGGCGAGCGCGACGGGGTGGAAATCTACCATGCCCGTCAAACGAACATCGGGAGGCTGGCAACGCTTCATGTTTTGAGCGCGGCCCATTCGGCCGATCCGGAGCGGAGCGCGGTGTTTGTCGAGGATGCCAAAGCCATGGCCCGCCTCTCACACAACCGGGTTCAGTCGATCCACGAAGCCTCCGAGGCGGAGGGCCGCCGGTATTACTCCTGCGACTTCCTCGGGGATTGCTCTCTGGAAACACTTCTTTCCCGGGGCGAAAAAATCAGCCCCTCGAAGGCCCTGGAGATCCTCTGCCTCGCCGCCGATGTTTTCGACTATTGCGAAAAGAGGCGGATCGCCTTGAGGCCGCTCACCGCCAGTGCGGTTCTTTTGCCGCAAAACGCCCTGCCCCGCCTCGCCAACCTCGCCACCGCCGGACCTGGCGAAACGCCCTCTGCCCAAATGAAGGCTCTGGGCGCCTTGATCCTCGACGCGCTCGAGGCCAGTCCCGACTCCGAGGCTGTGCGCGGGATCGCGGCGCGATTGATCGAAGCCGACGCAAATCCCGTGGCATGGGAGGAGATCGAGACTTTGGCGACCACAGCCATTACCCACTCGCCCCCCGTTCAGGTTGCCGCTTCCGATCCATCCCCCTCTCTGGACAGGGCGTCGGCACCCAAAAATGGGAAGCGTGTCTGGCTGGGCGCGGCGGCCTCGCTGGCGATCGTCGCCGCAATCGGGGCGACGGTTTTTTTGCTCCCCGCGCGTCCGGAAATTGAAGTCAAAGACCTCGGCACCCTTGTGGAAATCCCCGGCGGGGACTTCGATTTCCAAGGCAAAACCACCAACCTGCCGACCTTTTACATTTCGAAATACGAGGTCACGATCGAGGAATACCAGAGGTTCCTCGAAGATCTCGAGAAGCACCCCGAAAAAGCCGCTGCCATCGCGCACCCCGACCAACCTCCCGGAAAATCCCATGTGCCGAAAGGCTGGGCGGACCGGACGGAAATTCAGCCTCCCATGCCCGGCTACCACAAGCGCGCGTTGAGCGAGGGGCAATACCTCGGGGCCGCCCTCACGCCCGACTCGCCGGTTTTCGGGGTCGATTGGTTCGACGCCCATGCCTACGCGAAATGGGCCGGCCGCCGCCTCCCCACCGAACGGGAATGGGAAAAAGCCGCACGCGGCCCCGGTTCCTCCCGCCATCCCTGGGGCGACGAAGATTCCACCGAAAACGCCAATCTCGGTTTCGACTTCACGCCCAGCCCCGACGCCAAGGCGGGCGGTGACAAGGACGGCTTCAAGCGATGGAGCCGGGTGGATTTGCCAGCGACCGACCGGAGCGGCTACGGTGTTCATGGAATGGCTGGCAATGTTTCGGAATGGACGGCGAACCGGGTGACCGGCGAGAACGGCACCAAGCACCCTGTTCTTCGCGGAGCCAACTGGATGACTGGCGCCGACACTTCCGGAAGCACCGCCACGGCCCTGCGCCGGGACATCGACTGGAATCCACTCCAGAGCAGCGAGACGATCGGCTTCCGCACCGCCTCCGACAACCCCGAATAACCATGCCCCCGATCCTCAAAAAAACCGCCACCCTGATTCTTTTGCTCACCGCCGCCCTTCCCGCCGCCCGGGCCCAGCTGCAGGTGGACATGAGCCTCAAGCGCTCGCTTTATCTCGCCTACGAGCCGCTCATCGTGAATGTGACCATCACGAATCTCAGCGGCAATTCCCTCAACCTTCGCGACTCCGACTCGATCCCGTGGTTCGGTTTCCAGATTGAAAGGCTCGACGGCCGCCCCGTGCCCCCTAAGGCCTCTCGTCACTCAAACCCTCCCCTCCTTCTCCAAGCCGGGGAAAAGCTAACCCGCACCGTCAACCTCACTCCACTTTATCCGATCGGCGAGTATGGCGGCTACCGGCTCCGCGCGGCGATCCACGCCCAATCGCTCGGGCGAACCTTCCCCTCGCAACCCCTGAATGTGGAGATCACCGAGGGGCGCCCCCTGTTTGAAAAGACCGTTGGTGTTCCCGCCGACCAGCCCGGCGGCGGAGGTATCCGCAAGATCACCCTCCTCAGCCACCGCATGCCCAACAGCACGCAACTCTACCTCCGGATCGTCGATCCCAACCGCGGCGTCGTCCTTTGCACCCACCGCCTCGGCCGCATCGTCTCCTACGGAACGCCCGAGATCCTTTTGGACAAGGCGAACCAGATCCACATCCTCCAAAATGTCGCGCCAAAGGCGTTTCTCCACTCCCACATCGGCCTCAACGGAGAGGTGCTCGAGCGCAAAACCTACCAGCAAAACATCAAGCGCCCCACCCTCCAGCCGACCGCCGATGGCCGAATCGGCGTGATCGGTGCCCGGGAGATCCATCCCGAGGCGGTTGCAGAGCGGGAAAAATCCACGCCCTCGATCTCGGACCGCCCGGTTCCCTTGCCCGGAGCCGACACCGATCTCACCCCCAAGGACGAGAAACGCCCGAAAAACCTCCTCTCGCGCTGAAGCCACCCCGCCGCGCGACAGCCGACTTTCCGCTTGCCCGTCGGCCTTCCGGCGACGATTCTTGAATCTCCGCAAGGCGGCTTCCCAAGCTCTTTCGCGGTTCGCGCGCCGCTCGGGTGGCGAAATTGGCAGACGCGCCAGACTTAGGATCTGGTGGAGCAATCCATAGGGGTTCGAGTCCCCTCCCGAGCATTCCCCCGACCAAGAAACAAGCCCCATTCGGGCTTCGACCCGTCGTCATCCCGCGCCCCATCAGCCTCCGCACAGGTCAAGAGATTTTCCCCCGCCTCCGAAAATTTTCCGGGCCGAAATTTCACCTTTTTTCTTGTGGCTCCGGAGACCGGTTTCTAGTCTGACGCCGCTGGCGGAAACAAGAACCGACAGCATGTGAATAAGTTGTGAATAAATTGAAAATCATGGGTTTGCCCGTCAGCTTGCCGCATCCATCTGGATTCCGGCTGCGCTCGTCGATCGAGGCTGTCCTGAAATGTCGCTTTTCACTTTTTTCAATAGCAAGCAACTCTGCAAAAAAATATTACATCACGAAGGCTATCCCGGCCGCGTTTTTAACCTTGTTTCAGCCCCAACCTCTTTCCATCCTAGACCCGTTCTGCTGCCCCAGGGTTGGTCGCGGTGGATAATTCCGTCATGTCTAATACCCCATCCCAACTTTGGACTCAGATTTCCAAGCACATCCGTGAGCGCGTAAGCTCGGATGGATTCGAGCGCTGGTTTTCGAATGTCACCGTGGCCTCGGTCGAGGATTCGACCCTGCGCCTGACCGTTCCGAATCCGATCCACCAGTTTTTCATCGAGAGCAACTACCTTCCCATCGTGAAGGAATCGATCCTGATGGTCGTGCCGAACATCGAGAAAGTGGATTTCCAAACCGGCGAGACCGAGAGCCTGCCCACCCCTCCGCCCGTTCGCAAGATGGCGAAGGAACCGAAGGACAAGTCCGTTAAAATCGCCGTCTCGGGCATGAATCCGCGCAATACCTTTGAGAATTTTGTGGTGGGCCGGAACAACGAGTTCGCCCATTCCGCCTCGCTGGCTGTGGGAAATTCACCCGCCGTCACCTACAATCCGCTCTTTATCTACGGCGTCAGCGGCATTGGAAAAACCCACCTTCTCCAAGCCATCGGCCACCATGTTCACGCGAACAACCCCTCGGCCAAGGTCGTCTACCTCTCGAGTGAGCAATTCACGAACGAGTTCATCGACGCCATCCAGCACGGCACGCTGGTGAAGTTCCGCAAAAAATACCGCCAGGCCGATGTGCTGCTCATCGACGACATCCAGTTTTTCGCGGGCAAGGAACGCTCGCAGGAGGAATTTTTCCACACCTTCAACGCCCTGCACGACGGCCACAAGCAGATCGTCCTCTCGAGCGACCGTCCAGCCAGCGAGATTGAAAAGCTCGAGCAACGCTTGGTCTCCCGCTTCGAGTGGGGCATGACCGCCGAGATTCAGCCACCGGATACCGAAACGCGCATCGCGATCCTTCGCAGCAAGGCGGCTTCGTTGAATCTGCAGATCGAGCCCTGGATTATCGATTTCCTCGCCGACAAGATCCGCAACAATGTCCGCCGCCTCGAAGGCGCGCTCATGCGGGTGGCCTCCTATAAATCCCTCAGCGACCGCGAACTCACCCGCGAGGTGATCGAAAACCTCCTGCGCGACATTTTCCAGGAACAGGCCCGCAAGGCGGTCACGATCGATCAAATCCAGCGCCGCGTCGCCGAGCATTTCGATGTCCGCCTCGCCGACATGACGAGCAAGCGCCGCCCGGCGAATATTGCCTTCCCGCGCCAGATCGCCATGTATCTCTCGCGCCAGCACACGAATTCCTCCCTCATGGATATCGGCGATGCCTTTGGCGGCAAGGACCACGGCACCGTGATCCACGCCTGCAAGCTCATCAAAAAACGCATGGAGGAGGACGAAAAAACGCGTCAGGTCGTCAGCCTCCTCGACACCCAACTCCAGCGCTGATGGCGCGGAGCACCGCCCCCGTAGCGGAACTTGGAACAAGTTTCGTCGAAATTGGCTTCCTCCGCTGCTAGTGGAAACCAGGGCGATGGATATTGTTTATTTCGACCTCGAGACCCAGCGCACGGCCAACGATGTCGGCGGCTGGGATCGCAAGCACGAGATGGGAATGTCGCTCGGCGTGACCTACAGCACGCGCGACGGGATTTATGAGATTTTCGGAGAGGACCGGGCCGAGGGTTTGGTGCGGCGGCTCCAACGGGCCGACCTCGTTGTGGGCTTCAATCACATCCGCTTCGACTACGATGTGCTCATGGCCTACACCGTCCTCGACCTGCGCGAAAACCTCGTTTCGTTCGACCTCCTGCTCGAACTCGAAAAAGTCGTTGGCCATCGCCTGAAACTCGAGGATGTCGCCCAGGCCACCCTCGGTGTCGGCAAAATCGCGGACGGTCTCGACGCCATCAAATGGTGGCGCGAAGGCAAGGTTCTCGAGATCGCGAAATACTGCTGCTTCGATGTGAAGGTCACTCGCCTTGTTCACGAATACGGCGTGAAAAACAAGGAGGTCCTCTACCGGGACCGCGTCGGCCGCACCCAGCGGATCGCCGTGGATTGGCGCGCATGATCCAGCCACTCAAGGTTCCCAAAAACGCCTGGCACCTCTACTGGCTCGACCTCGAAGAGCCCTTGCCGAAGGGGAAGGACTGGTTTTTGCCGACGCTCGTCGTGCTGTGCGACCGCAAAGGCACCCCCGTCGCCCCGCCGGAGATCATGGAGGAACTCGACCAGGGCCGCGTCGAGAGCATGCTCTACAAGGTTTTTGAAAAATCCCCGCCTCCCGACCAATTGCTCATTCCCGAGGACGAGGAGTGGGAGGAGGAGGCGTGGAAATCTTTTTCCTCGGAGTGCAAAATCGAAATCCGCTTCCAACCCGCCGAGCGCAGCGCGCCGGAGGAATTGAAAGCCATGACGCATGCCTTCGTGATGCACATCGGCCGTCCCGACAAGTCCAGCCCCAGCCCCGCCGAGATCGCGCACGGCTTGGTGCGAACGGGCCTTCGCCTCCGCTCCATGCGCAAACGCCTGCAGCTTTTCCGTGCCGCCCTCGCCCGCGACCCGGACTGCGCCCCGGCGCGCATCGAACTCGCCGACTCGGAGTTCACCGCGGGCAATTGGAAATCCTGCGGCGAGGCCTACGAGGAACTCATCCGGCGCGGAGAGTATCTTCGCAACGACCCGGCCACCCTTTGGTGGAAAGACCCCGAGACCCGCCCCTACCTCCGGGCGATTTACGGGAAGGCCATGACCTCCTGGCACCTCTCGCGCTTCAGCGAGGCCGCCTCGGACTTGGAGAGCCTCCTGAAATGCAACCCCTCCGACAACCAAGGCGCGCGTTTTCTCGTTCCCATGCTCCACCTGCTCGCCGAGAGGCCGGAGAAAGCCGCGCGGTATTTCAAGAGCTACGAAAAAACCTACCCGAATGACTTCAAGGAACCCTCGTTTCTCTTCGGCTGGGCGCTGAGTTGTTCTCTCGACGGCCACGAGCGCTCGGCCCGCAACAAATACATCGAGGGCATCCTGCGAAACATCTACATCGCTCCGATGCTCCTCGAGGTGGAGGAGCCCCCGCGCTCGATCTGGCTCCCCACCGACCGCGCCGAGCCGAACTACGCCTCGGACTTTGTCCAGAGCTACGCCCTCCTTTGGGATCGCGAGCCTGGTGCCCTGCGAATCCTCCGCGAGGTCTGGCAGGAAATCCAACCCCGCGTCCACGACCTCGTTCGCCATCGCGAAACAATGCAGGATTTTCAAGACCAGCACTACGATCCCGACTTCAAGACGAAGTGGCAGGACCTCGTCGCCGAGGAGGAAAAACTCGCCACGCCTTGAGCCGCGCCACCGCACACCTGCTAGCTTTGCAGGAGGAATCCGGCGGCACCCTGCCCTTTGAGCGCTTCATGCGCGAGGCGCTTTACCACCCGGAGTTCGGCTACTACACGGCCCGCATCCGCGATGTCGGCGCGCGCGGGGATTTCTCCACCTTTGCCACGCTGGGCCGCGCCCTCGCCGAATTTCTCGCTCGCTGGATTTTAGAAAACAAAACCCGCGATGTGATCGAGGTCGGCCCCGGCAACGGCCAACTCGCCGCCCAAATCCTCGGCCAACTCGGATGGTGGCGCCGGCGTTCCATCCGCTACCACCTCGTCGATGTCGATGGCCCGCTCCGCGAAGCCCAGGATGAACGACTCCGAGGGTTTCGCTTCCAACGCCACCCCGACCTCCAAACCGCCCTGCGCGCCACGGATGGACACGCCTGCATTTTTTCCAACGAACTCCCCGATGCCTTCCCCTGCCGGATTTTTGAATTCACGGCGGAAGGCTGGATGGAACTCCATCTGCGACTCGGCGCCGATGGAATCCAAGAGATTCTGAGGCCAGCCGATTTGCCCGAATCCACAACCTTTGCGGGAGGTTTTCGACCGGGCCAGCGGGTCGAAGTTCATGAAAGCTACCGCGAATGGCTCCGCGGCTGGGCGGATCTATGGGCCAGCGGCGCGATGATGACCATCGACTACGGCGACACGATGCCCGGTCTCTACCACCGGCGAACGGCAGGGACGATTCGCGGCTACGCGCACCACCAACGCCTCACCGGCCTGGAAATCTACCAAGCCCCTGGCCGAATCGATCTCACGGCCGATGTGAATTTTTCCGACCTTGAAAAATGGGGAGAGGATTTGGGTTGGCGAACCACCCGGCACGGCCGTCTCGACGAGTTTTTAGGCAAGGAAACGGCCCCGCAATTTCTCGAGGCGGCGAAGGCCTTTCGTGTCTTGGAGCAATGCCCGGGTGGTAAAGCCTGAGCCGGTTTTGGATTGCCTGCGTCCGAAAAGATCCAAAAGATCGCAATCCATGCTTCGACTCCTTCCAGCTGCGGTTTTGTTATTCACCTCCGTCGCCATGGCGCAATTTTCCGCGCCGGATGCCGAGCAGGCCAAAACCATCGCCGTGGAGCGCGTTCTCGCTGATTACGAAGCGGAGCGATACGACGAGGCATTGGAGAGGTTGGAGGCGTTGAAGGACCGCCATCCGGGCGACCCTCTGATCCTTAATTTGATGGGATCGGTTTACATCAAGAAGCTGAATTACCAGAAAGCCGAGAGGTCCTTCCGCCAGGCGCTCGAACTCGAACCGGGCTTCTTCCCCGCAGCCTACAATCTCGGCGAACTTCTCTTTCTCCAGGAAAAATACGCCCTCGCCCGCGAGTATTACCAAACGATGCGGGCCACCGACCACCGCCACGAACTCCTGCAGTTCAAGGTCGCCCTCTGCGACATCCTCGCCGGGGAGACCGAGCGCGCGAAGAAGGTGATGAACGCCATCAAATATCCCGGCGATTCGCCCGCTTGGTATTACGCCCACGCCGCCCTCGAGCACAAACAGGGCAACACCGCCAAGGCCCGCGAATACATCCGGGGCGCCAAATTTGTTTACGGGCCGGAAAAAACCGCGCTCTTCGACGAAACCTTTGAAACCATCGGCATCCCCACCGATTAAAAACCGCTCCACTTTTTATGACCGAACACAACCCTCCCTTCAAAATCGCCGCGCGCGGTGCTGGCCCCAACCGTCCTCGCAACCACGGAGAAACGAAACTCAATCCCACCGACTCGCTTCTGCACTCGAAGTCCCGGATCCTCGTCACCGGTGCCGGTGGCTTCATCGGCAGCGCCCTCGTCCACGCCCTCAACCAGCGCGGTATCGACCAGATCATCGTCACCGATTGCCTCGGCGAGGATGAAAAATGGCGCAACCTCCTCCCCCTCGCCTTCGAGGACTATGTGCCCGCCCAGGAATTCCTCGACGGCATCGAGGAGGATCCCGACACCTTCGGGCGCTTCGCCGCCGTGTTCCATCTCGGTGCCTGCTCCTCGACCACGGTCACGGACGCCGACTTCGTGCTGCGCAATAATTTCGCCTACACCAAATCGCTCTGCCGCTGGGCGCTCTTCTCCGGAGCCCGATTCGTCTACGCCTCGTCCGCCGCCACCTACGGAGACGGCTCCGCCGGGATGGATGACAAATCTCCCGACCTCGCAAAGTTCCGCCCGTTGAATCTCTACGGTTATTCGAAACACCTCTTCGACCTCTACGCCATGCGCGAGGGCATTCTCGACGACATCGTTGGCATCAAATACTTCAATGTTTTCGGCCCGAATGAATATCACAAGGGCGACATGCGGAGCCTCGTTTGCAAAGCCTTCGAGGAGATCCAAAAAACCGGGCGCATCCGGCTTTTCAAGAGCTACAAACCCGAATACCCGGATGGCGGTCAGATGCGTGACTTCGTGTATGTGAAGGACGCCGTCGAAATGACCCTCCATCTCGCCGAGTGCGAAAACGCCGGAGGCCTCTACAACATCGGCTCCGGCACCGCCCGCACCTGGATCGACCTCGCGAACGCGCTCTTCGCCGCGCTCGGCAAAAAGCCCGAGATCGAGTTTTTCGACATGCCCGAAACCATCCGGCACCAATACCAGTATTACACCTGCGCCGACATCTCGAAGCTCCGCGGGACCGGTTACGAAAAACCCGTCACCACGCTTGAGGACTCCGTGGCCGATTATGCCGTCAACTACCTCCTGCCCGGAAAACGCCTCGGAGAGTAGCCCCGCGCCAAATACTCCCCGCTACGCCTGCCAGCGCTGCACGAACTGCTGCCGCTGGCCGGGGTTCGTGAAACTCACCGACTCCGACATCGCCGCGATCTCGGGGTTTCTTGGTTTGTCCGAGCACGCCTTCATCCAGAAATTCACCCGCCTGCGACCCCGCCGCGACGGCCTCGCCCTCACCGACCAACCCGATGGCGCCTGCATTTTCCTCGAAGGCCGCGACTGCCGCGTCCAACCCGTGAAGCCCGTCCAATGCCGTGGATTTCCCAATGTCTGGAACTTCCCCGGCTGGCGCGAAGTCTGCGAAGCCATCGAAATTCCGGACACCGGCGATACCCACCCTCCCTTGCGGAACCGGACAATGCCGGCGGTCTGATCCTCCTCCGCCGGGAGGCGGGGCGAAATACCGTCGTGATGGCGCTTGCGCGGCGCGATGTTCCTTTCTTTACTTGCCGCCCTATGTCATCGACGGAATCCGTTCACTCGCGCAAAAACCCCTTTCGGGCCGCGCTGAGTGTGAACCGCAAACTCACCGGCGAAGCCTCGCAAAAAGAGACACGCCACTTCGAACTCTCGCTCGCCGGTTCGGGGCTTCACTACGAGGTTGGAGATTCGCTGGGCGTGTTTCCGGCGAATAATCCGGCACTGGTCGATCTCGTTCTTCGGGAGTTGGGCTTTACGGGCGAAGAGATCGTGCCGAACGCGGATGCCAAGGATATGCCAATCCGCGAGGCGCTTCTCAAAAGCTACATCCTCACCGAGCCCTCGAAGCAACTCCTCCAAGCGGTGGCCGCAAAGGATGCAGCGGCGGCGTTTTTGGAAAAACTTCTGCTCCCCGAGGAAAAAACCGCCCTCGAGAATTTCCTGTGGGGTCGTGATGTGCTGGATGTGCTTCAGCAATTTCCGGCCGCGAAATTCTCGCCCGAGGAATTCGCCAAAGTCCTCCGCAAGCTCCAGCCGCGCCTTTATTCGATCGCCTCTTCGCATAAAGCGGTCGGCGATTCGGTGCACCTCACGATCGCTGTCGTGCGCTACGGGGTCGATCACAGCCCCCGTGCCAGGGAGGGCGTTTGCTCGACCTTCCTGACCGACCGCGCGGACGGATCGGCGCCGGTGTTTGTCCACACAGCGAAGCATTTCCGGATGCCCGAAAATCCAGACACGCCCATCATCATGGTCGGGCCGGGAACCGGCATCGCGCCGTTCCGGGCCTTCCTGCAGGAGCGCCGGGCCACGGGAGCCAAGGGGAAAAACTGGCTTTTCTTCGGTGACCAGCACGCAGCGACCGATTTTCTTTACCGTGAGGAATTGGAGGCCGCGCTTGCGGAGGGTTCGCTTCACAAGCTCGACACCGCGTTCTCCCGCGACCAAGCCCACAAAATCTATGTCCAACACCGCATGCACGAGAGCGGTGCCGAACTCTTCGATTGGCTCGAGAGCGGTGCATATTTTTATGTCTGTGGCGACGCGAAGCGGATGGCAAAGGATGTCGATGCCGCCCTCCACTCGATCGTCGAAAAACACGGAGGCAAGAGCCCGGAGCAAGCCAAGGAATATGTGGAGGCCTTGAAAAAGGACAAACGCTACCGGAAAGATGTTTATTAATGAACAAACCCGCCTTCCTCGGCGCCCTTCTGCTGGGCGTCCTCGTCATGACGCTCAAAATCGTTTTCCTCTTCCGGAAAAACGACCCGCCCCGTGATTCCAAACCCTGACCTTCGCTTGAACACCACCCCTCGCCACATCCACTTCCTCGGCATTTGCGGCACCGCCATGGGCTCCGTCGCCGCCGCCATGCAAGACAAGGGATTCCAGGTCACCGGCCAGGACGAGAATGTCTATCCGCCGATGTCCACCTTCCTCGAGTCCAAGGGGGTCAAAATCACGCCGGGCTTCCACCCCGCCGATATTCCCGCCGCCGACTTGATCGTGATCGGCAATGCCATGTCGCGCGGCAATCCCGCCGTGGAGGCCGTTCTCAACCGCAAGCTCCTCTACCTCTCCCTGCCGGAAACGCTGAAGCATTTCGTGCTGCGCGGCCGCCACAATCTCGTCGTCACCGGAACCCACGGAAAAACCACCACCACCTCGATCCTCGCCTGGATTTTTGAATCCGCAGGTCTCGAGCCCGGCTATTTGATCGGGGGAATCCCCTCGAACCTCGGCCAGGGCTCGAATATCCGCGACTCGAAGTATTTCATCATCGAAGGCGACGAATACGACACCGCGTTCTTCGACAAGCGCTCGAAATTCGTCCACTACCTCCCCGAGCTCGTGATCGTGAACAACATCGAGTTCGACCACGCCGACATCTACCGGGACCTCGACGAAATCAAGACGAGCTTCCGCCGCCTGCTCAACATCGTCCCCTCCGAGGGGATGGTGCTCCTCAACGGGGACGATCCCAACTGCCTCGATGTGGCAAAAAACTGCCCCGCGCCGATCGTCGAGGTGGGCTTTTCCGCGAACTGCGCGAACCAGATTCGTAACGCCACGCACACCCCCACGGGATCCAGCTTCGAATTGTTCAACGAGACCTTCTCGATTCCCCTCTCCGGCGATTTCAACATCCGCAACGCCGCCATGGCCGCCTCCGCCGCGCATTATTACGGCATCCCAGTGGAAAAAATCCGCGCCGCACTGGCGTCCTTCCAAGGCATCCGCCGCCGCCAGGAGGTGCGTGGAACGGCAAACGGCATCACGATCATCGATGACTTCGGCCACCACCCCACCGCCATTCGCGAAACCCTCGCCGGTCTCCGCAAAAAATTCGAATCTTCGCGCCTGTGGGCGCTTTTCGAGCCGAGGTCCAATACCACGCGCCGCGCCGTCTTCCAGGACGACCTGCCGAAAGCCTTCGCGGGAGCCGATGGCGTCTTCATCTCGCAGGTCGCGCGCCTCGATCAATTGCCCGAAAACGAACGCCTCAAGCCCGAACAGGTCGTCGCCGACATCGCGGCCACCGGCAAACCGGCCTTCTACGAACCCACCGCCGACTCGATCATCGAACGCCTCAAGCCGCTGGCCAAACCCGGCGATGTCGTCGTGGTCTTCAGCAACGGCGGCTTCGATGGAATCCACCAGAAACTCTTGGACAGGCTCTAGGCCTCCACCCGCTTGAGCAGTCCCGCTATCAAACCGGCGCTTCCTCGAAAACCAGCAAATTCGGAAGCGAAGTAGCGAAATAGTCGATCTTGGCCGGGAGTTCGGCCGAGGCCTTGGAGAAGTTTTCCATGGCAGCGAGCACCGAGAGCGCCTCGGCTTCGCGACCGAGTTCCCGCAGGGCGAGGGCTTTGAAAACAGTCCGTTCGGAAAACGCCGTCACGGCCATGCTTTGGAAGTCTCCGGATTCGGCGGCGGCTTCCTGGAACTTCGCGATCGCCTCCGGCTCCCGTCCGAGGGCGCGGAGGGCTTTCCCTTGCCAATAGGTCACATCGGCCTTGGCTTGGAGGAGATGGTATTTCTCGCCGAGGCGATCGGGGGTCTCCATGGCGAGGTTGAAATGCCCGAGGGCCGTTTCCGCCTCACCGGCGGACAAGGCCGCTTGGCCGAGAAGAAGTCGCGCCGTGGTGTATTGGCGGAGCACTTTCCCCTCCCCGCCTTCCCAGGGGTGGAAGCTGCGCGAGGCTAGAAGATCGAGGGCTTTTTGCGGTTGGCCGGTTTGATTGTAGAGCGTGGCGAGTTCGACGGCGGCGTCGTCGCGATCCAGCGCCAAGGCCCGGTGGGCCTCCAAAAATGCGAGGCGCTCGGCGGACCTATCGCCGAGCTTGGCGCGGAGTTGGGAGAATTCGGAAACAAGCCGGGAATCGGCGGGATCGCAGGCAAGGGCCTTTTCATAGCTGGCGCGGGCGGCCTCGCCGTCGCGGCGGATGTTCCAATAGGCGATGCCGAGATTGCGGTGGGCGGTGGCGAATGAAGTATCCGCCGCCCGGGCGTTTTCCCATGCGGAGATGGCCTCGCGGTGGCGCTTCCTGTCGTAGAGGAGATTCCCGAGCCCGTAGGCGGCATTGCGATCCAGCCCGGGCTGCTCGAGAGCCCATTGGAGAACGATCGATTCCTGCAGGCGCGAGGGGAAAAAATACCCGGCGTTCATCGCACGCGCGCGGGCGAGGGCCCCGGCGGATTTCGCCTCCTCGCGAAGCCGGGCATAAAGCCAACCCAGCGTGTAATGGGTCGAGGCGGTTCGCTCGAGTGGATTGGGAACGGCGACGGGGTGGACCTCCTCCGCGTGGTGGGCCTCGAGAATCGAGGCGGCCTCGGCGAGACATCCGCAATCCGCGTAATCAAAGGCGACATCGAGCGCGGTCTGGGCATCATTGCGGCTGAGGGGCGAGAGGCGGGCCTCGCCATTTTCCTGAAGCGCCATCTCGGCAAGCGCCCAATGGTCGAGACGGTCGATGGCGAGCAGGGCCGCAAGGGTTTTCCCCGCTTCCACGCCTCGCCCCAGCCGACGCAGGCAGATCGCCCGGAGGATTTGCGCCTTGTTGTTCGTGGCGTTCGTTTCGAGGGATTCGGCGAGCATGCTCAGCGCCGTCGCGGAGTCGCCTTTTTTCAACTCCAAACAAGCGAGTTCGAAGAGGGCCGCAGCTCTCCAGGCGTAATTCCATGCGGCTTTGGCGAACAACGGGTAGGCATCGGCTTCCAGGCCTTGGAAGCGGCGCACCAGGCCAAGAAAATAATGCGCCTCGCCGGTTTCGGGATTCGGATGGCGGAAGGTAAGACGCGAAATCGCCGTGGTGAAATGCTCCGCAGACGCCTCGAACAGTCCGCGACCGAGTTTAAGTCGGCCGAGGGCGATGTTGCAGCGCGCATCGCCGGGATCTCTCCGCAATCCCTCCTCCCAGTAAATCTCGGGGTAACGCGTCGGATGGCGGTAGAGCTCCAAATGTTCGCCCGTGAGATACACCTCATCCGCCGAAGCGATCTCCTCCGGCATGGGAGGCTCGGTGGCCAACTGGCGCTCGCGGATCCCATTTCCGGAAACCGGTGGACGATATCCTATGAGCGCCTCTCCCTTGGAGTTGAAAATCCACAGGCAAAGTGAGGTCTCGGCAGTGCCTGAGAAGTGAAGTCCACCATGTTGCCAGGGAGCATCCGGTGCGACATTCACGGGCGTGTCCAAGACCACGCGGTCGCCATCCTTCAAAACCGCACGCAAGCCCTCCATCGGCCGCGAGACGGCGAGCCCCAAGTCGATCGAGCGATCGTCGCGCACCACCAACCGCACTGCCGCGAGCGTGTTCGCCTGCTGAACCGGGCCGAGCTTTTGATACGGCCACCAGAACTGCGAAAAGGTTTTGGTCTCCAAGGGGGCGAGGTAGGTGAAGTCGGGCTGGTTGTCGGTATAAACACCGGCCATCAACTCGACATACGGGCCTCCGGTGTCTGTCAGTTCCCTGTCCCAAGCCCAGCCAAACTCATGGTTGCCCCAGGTCCATTGCTTCTTTCCGGGGCTGATATGTTTGTTGGCGACATGGACAAAACCGCCCTGCGCCTCGTGGTCGTAGCCACCGAAGAAATCCTCCTGCGTCTGGCAAACCATGTAGCTCGTCGGCACCGGAATGTTTCCATACCAAGCCAGGTCGTTCCGTCCCTCGCGTGCCGCGTAGTCCACTCCGTAATAGAAATTCTGAGCGAGGGGAAACGATGACATCGCCCGCAACGCATGGTCGGCAACATAGTGGACATCGGGCGGGAAGAAACTCTGATAGTTGTCATGCACCCTCGCCGCCACATTCGCCCACCAAAGGAAGGTCTGCGTGAAAGGGGTGCGGTTGTAGAGACGAGCGCGCAACTCGATCAGCGAACTGCCGGGCCGAAGACGGATTCCATGCATGCCCTTCAAGCGGTTGAGCGGATCATGCTCCGATTGCCATACAGTGAAGACGCCCCCGCCTTCGTCCTCGATGTCCACATCGGCGGGCATGTAGGTGCCGGGCCGGTGGTGTTGCGGCCAGTTGAACTCCACGCCACCCGAGATCCAGGGCCCGGCAAGCCCCACCAGCGCGGGTTTGATCACATCCTGCCTGTAGAAAAAATCGTAGTCTCGATTCGCCTTGTCCTGCCCGAGAAAAATCCGGCCGCCGATTTCCGGCAACATCACGAGCCGCACAAATTCGTTTTCCAAACGCACCGCGGCATAATCCACCGGTTTCGGGGGCTCGTCTTGATACACCTTGTCGATGAAGGGAACCGGATAAACCTTGCCGCAGGAGCCTTGATAAACGCGCTTCTCGAAAAAGAGCGGGTTCTTTTCCGGTTTGGCGAGGCCGTAGGTGGGGATGGAGAGTTTTTCAATATGTGCGGTGACAGGTTTCATGACGGTTAGGAGTTCAAATGGACCTCAAGGGGGACAATCCGCGCCGTTTCCTCCGCCTGATGGTGACCAGCCCATGATTTTGCCATCGCGCCCCGGTTGACCCATTGGAATCCCCAAGAATTCAGATCCGCTCGAGTTTCGTGACGCGGCCGCCGGTGATCCATTCGACCACGAAGATATTGCCGAAGGCATCGGCGGTCGCGGAATGCGGGCTGTTGAAGACACCCTCCCGGACCATTTGTCGTTCATTAGGCCAACCCGGTAATTGGTCTGCACCGGATTGGAAGCCCAGCGAGGCAACGGGTTGGTCTGCGGCATCGAGGATGGTGAGGCCGGCGACGAGTTCCGGCACGATGAGATGTTGTCCCATTCGGGCGCTGACATCCGGGCTGTTGAGAAAATCGGCTCCGAAGGTGCGGCGGTGGATGCCGTCCATGCCATAAACCTGGAACCGCCGGTTGCCCCGGTCGGCGATGTAAAACTCCGGCCCCGCGCGACGGGTATCCAGCGCCAGTCCGTGCGGGCAACGAAAGCGACCGCCGCCTTCGGTTCCATCCAGCGTGCCGAGTTGATTCCCCTCGCGGTCGAAACGGTGAACGAGGGAGCATCCGTAACCATCCGCGACCCAGATGTCGCCGTTGCCCCCGAAGCGCTCCTCCGCCACAGCCACCCATGTTGGAGTGTAAGAGCCTTCTGCGTAGGCAGAATGTTCAGGCTGCGCCAGGCGGGAAACAACGGTTCCTTCCAGTGACATCTTGACGACATCCTTGGTCGCTTGATCGGTCAGCCACAAAAACTCCACACCATTTTCCTCGACCAGCGTCAGGCCATGGGCTCCGGGGAAACATCCCCATGCGCGCAAAAATTTCCCCTCCGGCGAGTAGAAGAGCACAGCGGGATCCGCTTGGTGAAACACCACGACCTCCCCGTTCTTAAGAACCGCGATGCCATGCGTCCGGCCATTGGTCCGGCCGATCGGTGAGTCCGGGATTGTAATCCAGTTTTCAATCCATTGATAAGTTCCGATAGATGTTTCGAGTGTCATGATTTTAGGCGTTTTGCGTTTTGGGGAGTTGGGCTGCGTATTGATAGGTGGGATCCTCCAATTGTCGTCGGAGAATGGAATCAATTTCTTTCCACACACCGACAAGCCCTTTTGGCGTTGGCGGAAGGTCATGTTGGATGAGGCGGTGAAGTTTGTCCAAGTGATAGCACGGGACCGCCGCGAACATGTGGTGCTCGATATGGTAGTTCATCTGCCAGTAGAGAAATCTTAACACCGGATTGAGTGTAAAGGTGCGGCAGCAAAGGCGAAAATCGTTCACATTATCCTGAAGACCCACATGCTGGGTGTTGTTGCATAGAAAAAATAGCCAAGCCCCGTAAACCTGATACCCGCAGCTCAGAACCGGGACAATCCACCAACCCGTCGCAAGCGAAACAACGATGATCGCGGCATGTCCGGCCAGCATCATCCGAGCCCAGCGCACCGGCGTCCTTCGGTTCTCGGGATCGGAAGGCGGATAAAGGGTCAACTCCCACTCACCTTGAAACCTGCCAAAGGCCGTCCGCACCGTTTCCCGGAGCGAGACTTGAAAGAAATAGGCCGGGTTGAGGATTCCCACCTTGAGCACATGCCAGAGCATGAGTTTGACCGGCAGGACCACCTCCAAATCATCAGGCGGGTGCAGCGTGTAGCGATGATGGCGGATGTGGCTCGCTTGGAATTTCTCGTGATTGATCCACCCCAGAAAAGCAAAAACATGGCAGAAGAGTGTGTTGATCCATCGAGTCTTGAAAACCGTGCCATGCCCGAGTTCGTGCACCGCGTTGATCAGAAATGCGGCGACCATTCCGTATAGAAAGACGCACCCGACCGTCGCCCACCATGCCCAGTGGTGGAAGGAGTAGATCGCCATTCCCGCCGCGCCCATAAGCACCGCAAGATAGCCCAATGTCTGGGCCCCTCCCCGCAGGTCGCTCTTGGCATGCAACGCCTTCACCGCCTCCGTCGGCAACTTGGTGCGATACCAAGTAATGGCCACATTTTTGCGCACCTGTTCGGTGAACTCCTTGAGTGGGGGCTCCTGCTGAAGGATTGGATTCGGTTTGGGCATGGTTCTAGAAATCACAAAGCGGATGTTTTTGCTTTCGACTTTGAACCGCAGTATTTTTTCAAACATGGATCGCACCCTGAAAGCCCGCACGCGGATCGAAATGGATTTGCGCCGGCTCGGCATTCCTTCCATTCCGGTTCTCGGCCGATACAACTACACGCGGGCCATGCCCGGGCTTGAAACCCATCGGCATGCGGGCGCGATTGAGATCTGCTATCTCGTCCGCGGCCGCCAAACCTACGAGGTCGCAGGGCGGCGGTTCAGCTTGCGGGGCGGCGATGTTTTCCTGACTTTCCCCGGCGAGGCGCACGGCACCGGCGGAGAACCGGAGGAGAAGGGCTTGCTTTACTGGGTGACGCTACTCGATCCCGCCCAGACGGGAGGCGAACTCCTCGGTCAGTCGCCAGCGGAGTCCCATGCTCTTTGGTCAGCGCTGTGTCATCTGAAGTGCCGCCATTTTCCTGGGAAGCCAGAGATAAAAAGCCATCTGGATGAAATCACCCAACTCGCCCACAAGCGTGTGACCGTGCTGCGACGGATTGCCGCCAGGAACCGCCTTGTTGCCCTGTTGTTGGACATCCTTGCCGCGCACCAGATCGCCAGCACCCCTGAAAAGGAACAGCGCATTGCTTGCAGTTTGGCCTGGATCGACTCACACATCGATTCGCCGGATGATCTCACCATTGAACGGCTCGCAGAGGTTGCAGGGCTTTCACCTTCCCGTTTCCAAACTGTCTTCAAACAGCAAACGGGCATTCCTCCGGCGGAATTCGCCCTCCGGGCAAGGATCGCGGAGGCTCAGCGCCGGCTTTCCCGTCCCGGCGCGGATGTGACCACTGTCGCGCTGGCGCTCGGCTTTTCCTCCTCGCAATACTTTGCCTCAGCCTTCAAGAGGTTCACGAACATGCAACCGCGCAGGGTTCTGCAAAAAAA
>CAYOGR010000003.1:0-15790 GCA_964403605.1 uncultured Chthoniobacter sp. | reverse complement strand
CCTCAGCCTTCAAGAGGTTCACGAACATGCAACCGCGCAGGGTTCTGCAAAAAAAATTCGCCCCAAACGCTTGTCGAAGGGACTCATAAAAAATTCGGGGTCATTTGTCCTGAAGAGAGACTGAACCGTTTCACTCGCAGCAGGCGATGGAAACTCCGTCAGCCCTGTTAAGCAGCGGCGGTATGGGGTATTCGTCAACAATAACCACGCCGGCGGTGCAGGTGTTGTATTTTGTGACTTTATGCGTGTTCAAAAAAAACGCGATCGCATCGTAATGAAGGATCGGCAAACCATCGGTTGAGGATGGCCCCAAACAGACTTTTTATCGGATTCGAAATGTTTGCAGGCTGTAGGGCGGGAGGGTGAGGCCTTCGCGGGCGTTAGGGGGCCGGACGTGTTCTTCCTGGGTTTCGTCCAATCCCACCACCTCCAAAGACTCGGAGAGGGATTGATGGAGGGTGATGGGTTGCTCGCTCGCGGTGGCGTTGTGCAGGCGGAGGATCAACCCCTTCCCATCGGCTGCGGGTTTGCAGGCGCTCACGATCACATCCCCCTCCACCGAAATCAACGGAGCGTCTTCAGATTTGTCCTCGCGCCACGGGTGGGGCATGGTCGCGTCCAGTTGACCAAAGAGCGGCTGGGCGCGCCAGAGGGCGGCGTGGTGGAGAAGGTGACCGCTTTCCTCTGGATCATAGGCTCGCAGGGCAAAGGAAAGCTGCGAGGTGCGCCCAAGGCAACGGGCCTCGGGCGTGAATGTGTGCGGGCCCGCGTGGGTGCCCGGCCGGGTTGCACCCTGGGTTGGATTCGTCAGGTGGCTCACGCTCCGGCAGATCGTGATGGCGAGTCGCTGCGCATCCCCGTCCCCGCTCACGACCTCGTAATTCATCGGGAACCGGCTGAAACAGGCAAGACCTGCGGCGGCAACAAATGCATCAGCCGGATGCTCCGGGAAAATCCTCGGCGCGGCATCTCCCCCGGGGCGGAAGCCGACCGGTCGCTCGATCGCGGTGAATTTCAGGCCGGCGAGGCTCGATGTTGTTGCTCTGGCGAGCGGAAGATTCCAGCGCAAGCGGTGATCGGCGGCGGTGTTGGTGAACTCGATGCGCACTTCGAGCGCACGCGCACGAGGTGCCACCACAAGAATGACAGAGTAAGGCAGGCGGACCCGCTCGGCGGATCGTGTGCGGCTGATTGAATCGGTGGAGGCAGGCAGAACCAGCTCGCCGACCGCACGCAATTCCACCACGCCGCCGGGATAGGCATGACGGCTGAGGCGGCAAGGGACTTGGTCGAAAATTTGCTCGGTCTCGGTGGGGATATCGGAAAAGTCATAGGAGTCGCCAATATCCCCCTGGCTGGAGAGCAGACCCAAGTGTGTGTGGGTGATCCCGCTGGCCTTGTCTGTCAAATCAAACGAGCCGTTCGGATGGAGGCTCACGGCCAAGTATTCATTTTCCGCATCGAAGGCGGGCGCTGATTCCTCCGGAATTTCCGCGCCGGAAATTTCTTCGATGTAAAACCGCTCCGGAGCGAACGGCCGCAGGGTGGCGAAAATTTCCAGATCGAGAAAGGTGCGCGGGTGTTCGACGCTCTGGCCGCGCCGGACCTCGCGGAAGGGCACGCTCTCGCCCGCCTCGTTGACCACGCGAAAACGATCTGGAAGCCGGATGTCGCCCCACTCGACCTGGCCTTCAAAATCGAACCGCACGCAGGACGGGCCCGTGCGCGGGGCGGCTTGAAAGTTGAAGAGGGAGAAGGCCGGGCGCAGGTCGCCGCGTTGGTTCCCGCCAAAGTGGCGCATGAGAGCGTAAAAGGTGCGGCGGCGGATCGCGTCCGCGCACTCCCAGGCCTGGGCCATATCGCTCTCGTTTTTACGGTGAACGGCGTCCACCGAGCAGCCGCAGATGTCATCGTGAGGGTGGGTCTTGAGGAGCGTTTTCCAAGCGTGAGGGATGAGCGAAAACCCGGGATCGGTCTCGCCGAGGGCGAGCGCGAGGGCCGCGCCGGGTTCGACTTGATCGACCAGAAGTTGCTCAATGGCCGCATTCGTTTGCTTCAGGTAGATGCGGGTGGAGACGGTTCCGCCCAGCACGCTGGCGGCCCCGGAGCCGTGAAACTCGTTTTCACAGACCGGCCATTCGCTTCGATCCGTTGCGTGGAGATGCGCCGCGCAGGCATCCAGTGTCGAGAAGCGGAAATCATACTCCGAGGCGAGCGTCGCGGCGACCTGGGCTTCAGCCTGCCCGTCCCAAGGAATCTGATGATCCACGCCGGCCATGAGGAGGACCACCTCGTGCGGTGGGATATCCCATTTCCGCGCGGCTTCGATGAGGCGTTTGCTGTAGAGTTCCGGCACGATCTCTCCCTTTTCGGGATCAAATCCCATGTGGGCCGCCGCGCTGGCGTAGCCTTCGCGGAGGCGGATGGTGGCGATCCCGCTACCATCCGGCGAGCGCCACAGAAAGAAGCGGGTGTCCTCGGGGATCTGGGGCGCGATGCCCTGGATATTCTGCATGTCCACCAGCCCGGGAACCTGACCGGCCGATCCGCGCATGAAAACAAACGCCTGCATGCGGAATCCCGCCGCAATCATCGGCATGCACGGCGTGATGCCAAAGGTGTCCGGCATATGCAGCACTCGGGAGTATCCACCACCAAATGCCTCGCACCACTGCTTGCCGATGAGGATGTTCCGGATGAGCGCCTCGCCCCCTGTGCAATAGACATCGGAGAGGCAATACATCGGGCCGATTTTGATCCGCCCGCTGCGGGCACACTCCTGGAGATACGCGCGATCCTCCGGGCAAACCTGAAGGTAATCCTCAAGCATGAGCACCTGTCCATCGAAGTTGAACCGGTAATCGGGATGGGCCTTGAGCTCGCGAACAACCGCCTTGACGCATTCCACCAGCTTCAGGCGGAAGCGTTCAAAGGGCCAATACCAGGAGCGGTCCCAGTGGGTGTGGGCAATGACATGGACGAGTTTCTTATTCATTTGAAAAAGGAGATGCTGACTGACAGTCCCATGTTCCCGGACCGGTGAGGCGAACCGTTTCATGAGAAAGTCCAGGGATCGGGCGGATGACATGAGCAGTGGTATCGGCGGGCAAGGTAACATTCAAACGCCCATCGGAACTGGCTTCAACCGTCACGATGCCGCGCGGCGTGCAGGTCTTGCCGCGGATCCAGGGGCGTCCGCAAAGGTCGGGGGCAATGCGGAGTTCCGCGCCACCGGGGCTTTGGATCGTCACGCCCAGGACCAGTTCGTGAAGCCAGAGCAGAGGCACCGCGCCCCAGCCGTGGCTGCCGGTGTCGTCGGCGGGTTGGTGCGTATTTATTTCGCCGGGAGCCAGCCCGAGGTCTTCGCGCGAGATCCAGTATTCCGGCAGAGGTCCGCCGAACGGGCCTTGGAAAAGGGCGGGCGTGGGATTCCGTGGGTCGCCCGGCAGATATTGGGAAAACCGGGATAGCAGATGACGCAGAGCCCTCGCGCCAAGGCCATGTCGTGATAAAGCTCGCAACGCGCGTTCGCAGTAAGTCGGATTATTCCAACGCAGCACATCCGGTGGAGGGTCGCCATCGGGATCTGGAAACACATAGTCAAGCATGGCCCGCGCGACAGGGCCATCAACGAGCCCATCCGCCAAAGCTTCCGAATGTCCAGCCTGGCTGAACGCCATCAGTGCGCGCAGAGAAACATCCAGAGTGTCTGTCAGGAGCGCCGGCCGCGCCCCCTTGGCCGGCACAAGAAAATGCCGCAAAAACGACGCGTGCATCACTTCCGCCGCCCTCCTCCATCGCGTCGCACAGGCGCTCTGACCGGCGATCTCCGCCAGTGCGGCAAAGCGGCGCAGCCGCGAAATGAGCCACGGCGCGATAAGCCCGCTGGCCCCGCCTTCAGGCGTTGCCGCCGTGGTTCGGATATCCGAAAAAAGGCTCCCGTAACGCCAGATTCCGTCGGAACCCAAGTGCTGGAGGAGCTGCGCGACATAGCGCTCCAGAGCCGGAAAAAACCGTCGCACCATCTCCCGGTCCCCACTCCAGCGCCATTCCTCCCAAAGCATCTGCCCCCACTGGATTTGCCAGTCCGCCAAGTTCCATTGCGCCGGATAATTCGATGGTGGGAAAAGGTGAAAATAGCCCTCGTCATTTTGGCTTTCGCTGACGGTCCGCAAATAAAAGCGGCGCAGCGCAGTGTCTCCGCTCCAGCGTGCGGCCAACTCGGCGCGGGCCGGGGCATCCTCCAGCCATTGCCCATCCTCGCGTCCGGGCGTATCCACAAACGCATCAGTCATCGTGACCGCCGCATGGTCGAGGCAGAGACGGATCGTGGAGGCGAGGCGCTGGTCCTCGTCACCGCTGGCCGAGGCAACATGGCAACTGCCCGCAATCTCAAAGGGATGCTGGCAGGAAAGCATCGCCACCTCGCGAATGACCACCGTGCCCGCCCCAGAGAAGTGGAAATGGAGCGTGAGCCAGCGGCAGGTTCGTTCGTCGGGCAATTCCACCCGCGCCGGGCCATTGACCAGCACGCGGTCGGCATAGCGTGCACCGACCACGCCACCGGTGTCCAGCCAGCCTTGGTCGTTGAGCAAAAGGCGTCCGTCATATTGCGATCGCCACAGCTCCCCGTAGCCGAAATCCATCCGCACCCCGGCGACACTGGACGCGATGTCGACCACGGGATACCCGTGAAGCGGGCGCTGAAAATCCATCGTCACATAACGCGTTTCGCCGGCCTGCCCGCCGAGGGTGAAACTTTCGCCACGCGTGAGCGCCCCGGCTGCCAGCGTCGCCGAATCGTCTTTCCGGCAGGTGCTCGTGGTGATCCCCGGGCCGATGTGGGCGGGATCGTTTTCGATGAACATCGACCGCAGCGCCTCACCGGCAGCCAGGATTTCCCCCGGCCGGATCAGGTCCTGGGTTTGCCCGTTCGTCTCCACGGCACAGGGATCGAGCGGCCAGGACACATCATCCAATACATGCGCCGCCTGCCACGCGCGTTCATCGCACTCGGAAAGATGAATCTGCGGGCTCAATCGGTCGGCGTGAACAATCTGCGGGAACCGCACGCGCTCGGAGAGATCGTTGCGTCCCAGCACCTGGATCGTATGCGGCACATACTCGGAGGCTTCTTTCACCTTCCAACTCGCATCACTGACCAGCCAGTCCGATTTCACCCAAAGACCCGCCAGGCCGCCGGCCGTGCGCTGGAAGGTGACGATGTCGCCCCAATGATGCACGAGCAGGGCCACAATGTTGCGGCCGGGGTGAAGGGCGGAGCGGCAGTCCACCACCTCGCAGGTCGCATGGGCCCGGTCATAACGCGAGACATTGCGACGCAGGCAGATGCCATTCACCCAAAGCTGCGCCGTGCTGTCGGCTGCAAACCGCAGTTCACCGTTCGCGGGCACCGATGGCAGATCGACCGCCCGGCGAAACCATGCGAACCGGTTCGGGCGGCCCTCGGGTTTTCCATCAGCCATCCACCCGATCCAACGGGCGCTGCCTGAAGCCGATTGGGGAGGGTTTGATTGAGGCTTTGTCATAAGGATGAAAAAGCGGGCGGTGTCCGAACTGCCAGTCGGCGAAGTGCATCAACAACAGTCAGCCCCCCCTCCGGGGTCATGCTCCGATTCTCTCGCAGCAGGCAATATAAACTCCAGCGGTCCAGTCGAGCATGGGAGGCATGGGGTATTCGTCGGCGACTTCCAGTCCGCCGGTGTAGGCGTTGTATTTTTCCCAGAGGTTGTGGGTTTTTGCGAAGGTCAGCGTCACCGACTCCACATACTTGCGAGCGATGCGTTCGGCATCCTCGCCGAACCCGTAGCGGTCGAGACCAAGGACGGCGATCCAGACGAGCGGCGGCCAGGAATTCGGGTCGTCCCACTGGTAAACCTGTCCCGGCGGACGGGGGCCGGGGGCGCAGGTCGTAATCCCGAAATCCCGCTCGACAAGGCCGAGGTTTTCCCGCACACGGGCGGCGCGTTCGGGCGAGGCCACACCAGAGGCCAGCGCCCACAAACCGGCCGCGCTCGGAACGGTGCCCAGGGTGTGATGCACATGGTCCCAGTCCATATACCAACCGGTTGCTTCATCCCACATCAGGCGCTCGATCGTGGCGATGCGGGATTTGCTGCGCTTGTGCCAGCGATCCGCATTGGCATCGCCGAGTTCTTCCAGCATCCATGCGAGAATAGCCTCCACCTCGACGAGTTCGCTGTTGAGATCAATCGGCGAAAAATCCATGCAGCGGCCTTCGAAGCGCGGGGTGTAATCCCAGATCTCGCACTCGGCCATGAGGTGGGCCAGGGCGATCTGGCGTTCACCATGTTCGTGCGGAAGGTTTTTGATCCGGTCCCGCTGGCCCCAATAAAAGGTCTCCACACCCAGCGGATCGCTGTGATGTCCGGCGCGGTTGAGTCCCTCGGGAGCGCCGCGAAAGGCCTGCCAGAAACCCAGCTCTTTCTCGACGGCGTTTGCGGCCCGGCGCAGCCAGATTTTGTCACCGGTGTGCTGGTAGACCAGACGGTAGAGCCGCGCGGCGGTCGGCAACTGGGTGCGGTCAATGCCATCCTGGAGGATATTCGGAATGAACCCGATCGTTTCGACCGTGTGCATGAAACACTCGGCGCTGGAGCGCGCCATCTTGAGGTGGCCATCCGGGATCAATCCCAATGCCGTGAACCAAATGTCCCAGTAATACATCTCCCGGAAAAAACCGCTTTCTCCACAGGGAACGACATAAGCCACAGGCGTGAGATTCCGCTTTCCAGGCTCTGCTGGTGGAGGTTGACAAAAGGACTTTGGCCAGGATTCGCGGATGAAGTTGCGGACGCTAACAATGGATTCAGGGTTTGCCATATGATCAATACTGGTTGTTTGTGTTACTTGCTATCGGGAGTTGTGAGAGCACCGGGGAGGTTTTTACCACCCCGCGTCTGCCCTGCGAAGTCGCGTAGCTGCGGCCCGTGGAATTGCCACGCGTGCAGTTCTTCGATGGAGGTCTTGGATTCGGCGAAGGAGCTGAGCGAGATCCGCAGGAAATCAAGATCGACAGCCAGTTGATCATCCGCTCCGCCATTCTCCAAGCCTCCCACCACAAAGTCGGAAGTGTTGCCGAGCGAGCCCTCCAGCTCCGGCCCGGCCTGAGAGGCAACCAGCTTTCCGTTGAGATAGATCCGCACGGATTTGGCAGGCCGGTCGTATTCGGCAACCAGATGCTGCCACTGGCCATCGGCGACTTTTTGCTCTGAAGCGACTTCCAGCCCTCCGTCCCCATCGCCGACCGAGAAGGAAACGATGCCATCGCGCAGTCGGAGGCTGTAGCCGACCCCATCGGCCAATTTTTGCACAAGGACGCCGTTCGCATCCCCGGTGCGGAACCTTGCCTCCACCATGAAGCTGGTTTTCTCGACATTCACGGTGCGGGCCTCCGGCGGGAGCGTGTCGTTGGGCACCCGCAGCCATTGGGTTTTCCCATCCAGGCGCAGCACCCCTTCGGTCCAGTCCTCCATTCCTCCGTGGCGATAGCTCTCGTTGGCGAGTCCGACGCCGATCAAAGGGTAGCGCGGCGTGTCTTTGTATTTGCTGCGATCTCCATAGCCCGCCCCCATGAACCAATGCTCATCGATGATTTCATTCGGGTTCGCATTGTTGCGGGTGAACTGCCATTCGCCCACCGTGCGCGCCAATCCCCAGGGAACAAACACACGCGCCCCTGTCTCGCTGGCGACGGATTTTGCGGGACGCCAATCCATCGCATCCGGATTCTGAAAAGGGGAACCGGCGATGGGTTTCACGGATTGGTCGGCTTGGGCGCGCACCCGCTCGAGCGCTTCGGAAAACTGCGCGGGAGTTTTGTAAACCACCCCGGTCTCTTCAAACACGCCCACGCTGCCAGTCAATCCATGGATCACATTCTTGTCATAGGCCAATGTTTTGTAATCAAAGACCCCTCCCTGCGTGTAATGCGAAGCGTTCGGGTCGGGTTCGCCATCCAAGGGTTCGGCATGCCGGTAAAGCATCTCAGTGACATCGCTGAAGGCATTGCCGAGGTAGCGAAATCTTCCGGCATCGGGCGCCTGCTGCCGGGTTGCCACAACAAAGCGGTGGAAGCTGTTTTGAAAAAACCAATTTTCAAAGCTGAAGATGTTCTGGATGGCGGTGAGGTTCACACTCTTGGTCTTCACATCATTGTTCCGACCGAGTCCGATATTGTTGAAGAGGTAATTTTTGAAACTGCCGTCCAGGTAGTAGGCATGCCCGAAGCTGCTGGCTTTCGGGTTGCCATCATTGGAATAGAGCCAATTTTTGTAGCCGATCGCGTTGATGACGATGTTGTTGAAAACATAAAAACTCCCGCCCTGCCAGGTCTCAATGCCGCCCCAATCGTTGGATTTCAACAGCACATCCTCGACGCGGTTGTGATGGATCAGATGACGGCTTAGGGGCGCTTCCAGGCCGATCTGAGCTTCGCCACTGGGCTTGCCTCCAAAGACCGACAACCCCCACCCGGCGATCCGGTGGAGAAAGTTCCCGGCCAGGTGGGAAGTCTCCGGAAATTGGAAATCCACCGCATGCCCGTGTTCCCCGCTGAGGATTCTCATGCCGATCCGCTCGAGCCGGTTTCGCAAAAAGTCCACATGGCCCAGATGCCCCATGAGCGGCCCGTCGTGGGCGTTGAAGTTGCTTATAAAAACCGCGCCCTGATCGGTATCGGTCATGACATTGTCTCGCACCCGCACGGCATCGATCCGGCTTTTGGCATCCCCCACACGGACGCGGACCGGCATGGGCAAATGCTCAAAGGTGTTGTTCTCAATCACAATTTCCTCCGCCGATCCTTCCAGGTTGATCGCGCCAACCTGGAGGTCCGGACGCGCCCAGCGCGGGTGGTTGTAGTCCCAGCCCACATTGCCAAAGCGGAAGGTCAGGCCGGACCAATGAATGTGACCCACCCGTTTGCCCTCGAAAAAGTTCGTGTGCCTGGCCGCTTCGATGGTGACGGTGTTCGGATCCCGATCGCCGGGCAAACGGAGAAAAATCCGGGCCGACGACTTGCCCGTCCGCTCCACCCAGAATTCCCCCGCCTCGTCGAGAAACTGCGGGAGATTTTCCAGATAATAGCGGTTCCCGGTGATGATCTTCTCCAACGCCTCGTAGGTCCACGGACCGCGAAACGCGATGCCGTCCTTCTCCTTGTCAACGGCTTCGATTTGCGCCGGATACGGGCTGCCCATCACGATCCCCCATTCGCTCCAGACCGTGCCGCCGACCAAATCCTCCAGCGGGCGCGGCAGAGACTTGGCAATGCCGACATGCTTGGACACTTTTTTAATGCCTTCGCCCGTTTGGTTATCGACCTTGGTCACATTTTTGTCCTTCCACCACTCGGGCTGATCCCAGGTCGGCCACTCGGACATGAGATCATTCGGATCCGATTCCTTCCAATTCGGCCAGCGCGCAAGTTGCAGACGCACCGGGGCCTTGGTTCCTTCAACCATCCAGAGATTGCGCGGCAGGAAATCCACCTCCGCCATCCAAACCTTGCCGGCATCGGGCATTTTCGGGTGAGCCTGATGCGTCCAATCGCCAACTAGTTCCGCGCCGTTGATGACCGCCAGCCCCTCTCCCCAGGACGGGTCCCGCGTCAAACGAATCGGATTCGCTGCCGTGCCGCCAGCCGACTCCGGAATGATGAAACGCCCGCGATACTGGACGCCACCCTTGAAAACAAAGGTGTGAACTTCGTCAGCGGCCGCACGGGATTTGCCCGTGGCTTTGGGATCCCAGGGGTGGTGCTTCCATGGGGCCTCACGGCTTCCATCGGCGTCGTCATTTCCACCCTCAAAGTCGATGAACCGTTGCGAGTCGCCCGCCTCATATCGAAAAGGCTGCGGGGAATAAACCAATTCGCCGGTTGGAACGACTTTCGCGTAGTCAGCCTGCCAGGCAAACTCCGTCGCATCCATCCGCGCCACCCCCATCACGGTGCATGCCAAAGTCGAAACGACGAAGCGTCGGGTAAGGTTGGAAGTGATCATGACGATGAGTTAACTAGCGGGATGGAAACTCTCTAGGAACGAGAGTGTGAAGCGTTTGAACTTTTGGAGTGCGACAGGTGATTTTTTTTAAACCGGGTCAACTATGCCTTCGTCGCATGAAAAATCCTGAGGCCAAAAGGAGGCAGGGTGAACTTGTCTGGCAGGAGATTTCCATCCGGAAGCCCGAAGCTGCCAGGACCCGGACTTACGCAGGCGGGTTCTTCTCCAAAATTCATAAGAAAGGTGGCATCACCAACCGGCGTCCTGCGCTGTGTTGCATAAACTCCGGGAGGAAGGTCGTTAGGCAAAATGCGAGGGATGTTCTGATCATCAAGCAGGCTTGAAAAGAGCGGGCGCAATTGGCGCAACGGGAGCCGGGCGCCAAGGTAAATCGCGCGGCCCTTGCCAAAACAATGAGAGGTTACAGCGGGTTGACCATCGTAAAGACCGCTGGTGAAGTTTGCCAGTGAGGTGGCGCCCTCCAGGTGGATCAACTCGGCGAATTGTCGCACCTCGGTTTCAGGATCGGGAACCATGCCGTCCTGGAACCGGACACGCACACTCCGATGGGCTTGAAACGAGTTGGTTTCTTCCACCCAGATTCCCATGAGGCGTTTGAGCGGGCCAGGCAGTCCGCCGAGATGGCAGAGACCATTCGACCCCACGACACCGCTCCAGTAGGTCGTGACGAAGGTGCCACCCTCCTCGACAAAGGCCTCCATGCGGCGTGCGTTTTCGTCACGCAGGAGATACCACAGGGGCGCCACGATCACTTTTTTTCCGCCCCACCAGGTGCCATCCGGAGGCACGAAATCAACCATCACGCGATTTTCCACCAGCGCGCGGTAGTAGGGCATGACGGCGCGTTTGTAGGCGGCGGGGTTGTTGCGGAAAACCTCGTTCAGGATTCCGTTATCCTCGGCAACCGCAATCATCGACTCCCAGTCGTGCAGGAGGGCCACCTGGGCATCGACCCGCGACACGGCGAGATCCTCGAGCGATTCCAGCAGGGTGCCGATCTCCGCCACCTCGCGGAAGATGCGCGTGTTTTCGTGGCCGGCATGGTCCACCACGGCACCATGGTATTTCTCGAAGTTGCCACGACTTTTCCTCCACTGGAAATACTGCACCGAGCGGGAACCATGCGCGACGGATTGCAGGGCCGAGAGTATCGCCAGACCCTTTTCCTTTTGCGGAGAAGCCATGTGCCAATTGGCGGCACCCGGCGTGCTCTCCATCATCAGAAATGGCTCGCCACCCTTCAGCGAGCGCATCATGTCAAAATCATACGCTGCATCCATCGCCACGAAGTAATCGCTCGTCGGCGGGAGCCCGAGCCCATCGTCCTCCGGAGGATTCGGTGCGATCAGCGTGGAGAAGCCCCTCTGCGGATCATGGTGCCAGAAGGGATAGTTGTCGAAAGCCACCACATCGAGGTGGCGTGAGAATTTCCAGAGGTCGTAAAGCTCGCGGTGGTAGTTCGTCGTGACCGGAATCTCAGGTGCGATCCGACGCAGTGGTTCCGCCTCGGCCAGGTAGCAGTCGATGGTCTGATGATCCACAAAGAGCCGCCAGTCCAGTGCCAGTGCGCCCAAGGTCGATAGTCCATGGTCGCAAGGAGGCTCGATCTGCGACCACTCGCTGAAGCGCGAACTCCAAAAATCGGACCACCATGCGGCGTTGAGCGCGTCGAGGGTTTCGTAGCGCGCCATCAGCCATCTGCGGAAAGCCTCCGCGCAAAGCGGACAGTAGCACTCGCCGCCGTATTCATTGTTTACATGCCACAGAACGAGCGCCGGATGTTTTCCATAGCGCTCGGCGAGCCTGGTGTTGATGGCTTCGCACTTCTCGCGAAAAACCGGCGAAGTCGGGCAGTGGTTGTGACGGTAGCCGAACAGATTCCGCACACGGTTTTTTCCCATTCGTAGCACCTCTGAATACTTTTTCGCCATCCATGGCGGACGCGCCCCACCGGGCGTGGACAGAATGACCTTTTGTCCGGCGGCATGCAGGCGGTCAAAAACCTCATCCAGCCAGCCAAACTCGAATCGCCCCTCCTCCGGCTCCAGCGCACTCCAAGCAAAAATCCCGACAGACATTACATTCGTTCGCGCCAGCGGCATCATCCGATAGTCGTCGGCGAGTATTTCCGGATACGCCAGCCATTGATCGGGATTGTAGTCGGCTCCGTGAAGGAAACCCTTGGGCAGTTGTTTCATTTTATCTCCTCGGGCAAATCAAAACATCGGATGCCATTGGCACCGAAGGAAAACACATCCTTACTTGCCGAAAAGCGCGTCCCGCCAGAAGCGAAAACGTTAAGCCTTTGACCGATTTGGCTTGGGATGCCATTTACCCCCGCCGCCGGAATTCCGACGGGGTCATTCCTGTCACCGCCTTGAACTGACGCGAGAATGAGAATGTATCCGGGTAGCCGAGCCGTTCCGCCGTGAAGGCGATCCCGCGCAGGGGTAGCAAGGCGCGGGCCTCGTCGATGCGGCGTGCGATCCGGTATTGATTCAGCGTGGTTCCGGAATGAGCGAGAAATCCGCGACGCAGATGCGGATACGAAACCCCGAGCCGCTTTGCCAGAAGCGGCAATGGCTCGCGCGACAGCGGGTGCGCGTCGAGCCAGTCCCGGGCGCGAAGCACGAGCGCGTCCATCGGATCGGTTTCATCCGGTGCAAGCGCTGCCTCATACCACCTCTGAAAAAACCGCACGGTCACCGCCAGCGTGCGCCGGAACACCAGTCGCTGCGGTTGATCGGCCAGATCTCTCAGCGCCGTTTGGAAATCCCGCATCATTTCCTCGGCCTGCGAGCGCTGTCGGAACACCAGAACGGGCGGCCCATCGAAGAGTCCCAGGCAGGCAAGGCGGTTATGGGTTCCACGGTCAAGAATGACATACCACTCAATCACGATGTCGGTTCCGTTGAAGGCCACACTCCACCCCTCGCTATCGAGCAGATGACAATAGGCGATGCCTGGTTCCAAGTCCCACGACGACCCGTTTGGCCCGGTCAAAGTCCCCCGGCCTTCCATGATCAAGTTCCATGCATACTGGGCCTGCCTTGCCCATGCCCGCTCGGCCCTCCGGGGCTCGGACGCAACCCTCGCGACTGAGACCATTCCCCACCGCTCATCGATCCCGAGGATCGCCTTCACCGGCTCGGGCATATCCGGCGAAGCCGCTTTCGCTTTGCTGATCAATTTTGACATGTTTTTTATCACTCTACCCATTCCTCACCCGCCGCCAAGGGGATACAACAACCAATAATCATGAATCCAACCCCCGCGAATCGCGTTCCCCGGCACTGGGGCATGGCCGGAGTGTTTCCCGGCGAACTGAACCTCTGGAAGGGCGACCAGTGGGCGAACCAGCACCGCTTCGTGGCAGAGCAGGGATTTTCGGGCGGCGGTATTGGCGTGGGCGATCTCACCGACCCCGCGCACCGGACGATTCTGCGGGGCTTGGCAGAGTCCCATGGCCAGAGCTATTGCGTGCACATGGGCTTGGATTTTTGCGATCCGGTCAAGGTCACTCACGAGCGGCTTGCTGCCGGGCTTGCGACGTTGCTTCGATTCCGGGACGAGGTGCCGTTGACATTCGTTGCGATCGTGGTGACGGGTGTTGGCCATCGGTTTGATCGCGTGGCCCCCTTGGAACGTCAGTTGGAAACCCTCAGCGCGGGCTTGACTCCGCTGGTGGGGGGCTGCCGCGAGGCGGGACTTCCGGCGACCATCGAGAACCACGGAGACTATTATGTTTCCGATCTGGTGGAGCTGTGCCGGCAGACACCCGGCCTCGAGATCATGCTCGATACCGGCAATTGCTTCCTCATCGGCGAACGGCCCGACCTCATCCCGGACGAGGCATTTCCGCTGGTCCGCGCCACACATTGGAAAGATCATTTCGTGAAACCGAATCCGGGGACCCTGCACTTAGAACTCACCGGTGCCACCCTCGGTGCGGGGCATGTCGGCTTGGAGCGGATTTTTCAGCGGATGTGTGCGCTCCACCCGGACCCCGCCGGAATCCGCATGATGATCGAGTGGGTGCCCGACCCGGATCGCGACCCGCGCGAGTGCCTGGCGGACTCGAAGCGGCACCTGGAGAAAATCTCGGGCGGCCTCTTTCCCGTGAAGCAAAAGAAATTCTGACAATGACCCTATCTGATCCCAACCTGCGCGTCGCCGTTGTCGGCCTGGGCCGCATCTGCAAACTCCACTTCCTTGCCATCGCCGAAGCCCGTGGCGTCGAATTGGCGGCCGTGTGCGACTTGAATCCCGACCTCGTCGCCAAATGCTCGAAAGAACTCGGGGTGCCTGGCTTCACCGATCTGACAACTCTGCTTGCAGACATCCGTCCCGATGTTGTGACGGTCGGAACGGATACAAACTCTCACGCCCGGCTCACCTTGATGGCAACGCGTGGCGGGGCCCGGGCGGTGCATTGCGAAAAGCCCATGGCGGTGCATCCTGCGGATGCGCGTGAGATGGTGTCGGTCTGCGAAGATGCGGGCGTCCTGCTCACGATCAACCACCAGCGGCGCATGGCCGACGTGACGGCGGTCCGCACATTTATTAAAAATGGCGGTCTGGGCGATCTCGTGGAACTGCGCGGCTATTGTGCGGGCGATTTGCTTGGCGACGGCACGCATGTGATCGACTCCCTGCTCGCAGTCGCGGGCGATCCGGAAGTCACGGAGGTGCTTGGGGGGATCGATCTGAGTCACGTCGGGCTCCGCCACGGACACCCGGTGGAGACCGGTTCGCATCTGGAGATTCAGGCGGGTCCTGCGGTGCAAATGAGCGTCGCAACGGGTTCCTTCGCCGCCCGGCGGGCCTATCAGGAATACCATGTGATCGGCTCCAGAGGCAGCCTCTGGCGGGCCGGAGACATTCTTGCTCCCAACTGGTTCATCTCCGATGGTCAGCCGGGAACCCACGCGGCTGCGTTTGATCCGAAGCTGTGGTTCACCCACCCGCAGCCGGTCGAGACCGGCGGGCTCTGGCGGGAATTCGACTGCGGCGGACTGAATTCCATCAACGGCGCTACCGCCGCTTACGAACAAATCGTAGCCTCCCTGGCCACAGGCACACCTCACCCGCTGGACGGACGGCGCACACTCACGGTGCAAAATGTCATCACCGCAGGTTACCAGTCGGGCATCACGCGTGCGCCGGTTGCTGTCGAAGCGGTCAACGCACTGGAAAAATTCCCCCTCACTTTACCCCAATGAAAATTATCGCCTCCACCGGCGCATGGAACGACGACCTCGACCTGGCCCTCACCCGCCTCAAGGCTCTTGGCTTCGGCGAAGTTGACCTCTTGGCCATTCAGAGCTGGGGCCTCATTGACGTCGAGGCCCTGGCCTCCGACTTTGAGAGCGAGGCTGCACGCATCGAGAGACTTCTTGCCAAACACGGACTCCGCGCCGTCTCGCTCAACAGCGCATTTTCTCCGGACCTGAACGACCGCTCCGACCCCGCAGGCAATGCGCGGCGCATCGCCCAGGTCATCGGGGTCGCGCGCCTGATGGAGCGCCTCGGCATCCGAATCGGGGCCCATTACCCCGGGCACATTGCCGATTGGAAAAACAACCCGGAAGGAGTCTGGTCCGACACCCTCGCCAGTCTCCGGGATATCCAGGCCTCCATCGCCGGTCGGCCATTGCAACTCGCTCCAGAAATTCACTTCCAGACCCCCTTCGAAAATCCGGATGCCGCCCGCCGCCTTATGG
>CAYOGR010000002.1:43506-45654 GCA_964403605.1 uncultured Chthoniobacter sp. | reverse complement strand
CTTCAATCCTCTCCCACCCCATGAAAAAACACCTCCTGTCACTGACCGCATTGGTTCTTACGACCGGCTTTGCAGCCGCCCAAGACTCGGGCGACATTCCTGGAACCCCTCTCGGCTATGACGCCGATCAGGATGAAATGTTCGGTTACTCACGCTTTTGGTCCTACTACGATCCCTATCCCTCGAACTATATGGGTTCACGCGCTTGGTGGGATGGCAATTCGCTGAGCGGTGATTGGTGGGGCGTCCGCAACTGGCTCGACGATTCCGGCATCGAAATCTCCGCGACCTACACGAACAACATCGCTGGAAATCCCGTGGGAGGCATGAGCCAGGGGTTCACCTACACGGACAACACCAGCTTCGGCGTGCAGCTGGATTTCGAAAAACTCCTCGGCTGGCACGGAGCCACCCTCACGATCAGTGCCCTCGACCGCAACGGTTCCAACCTCTCCGCCCAAAACATCGGCAACCAATTCACCGTCCAACAGGTGTATGGCGGCCAGACCGTTTCGTTCTACGCTCTCGTTCTGGAGCAAAAACTCCTGGAGGACAGGCTCGGCATCAAAATCGGCCGTTTCTCGGCAGGTGACGACTTTGCCTCCTCGCCTCTCTACTGGCTCTACATGAACAACGGCATCGACGGAAACCCGCAGTCTCTCCCCGTCAACACCGCCTTCTCCACTTATCCCAATGCCGTGTGGGGCGCGCGCCTCCGGGTCGATCCCACCCCCGAATGGTTCGCCATGGCGGGCATCTACCAAGCCACCCAGATCGACCTCTATGAAGGCCATGGCTTGAATTGGAGCATGAATAACTCCGACGGCGTCACCATGGTCGGCCAGGTCGGATGGACTCCCGAGTTTTTCAAAAAACCGGTCGCCGCCAGCGAGTCGAAATCCGATGGCAAGTCGGCTGTCGCCGGCAAGGCGCGTTCCGAGGGGAAAACCTTCAAGGAACCTGTCGATGCGGAGCTTCGCGGCCTCCCCGGCCACTACTGGTTCGGCATGTATTTCTCGCCATGGGACTACGCGCAATTCGGCTCCGCCGAGACCGCGAATAATTCCTACGGCTTCTACTGGCACGCCGACCAAATGATCTGGCAGGAATCCCCCGGCAGCGATCAGGGCCTCACCTTGTGGAGCGCCTTCGTTCTCTCGCCACAGCAAAATATTTCGAAGCTCCCCTTCCAAGCGAACGCCGGCATCGTCTATCGCGGTCTCGTTCCAAGCCGGAACAGCGACATCACCATGCTCGGCATGGCGTATGGAAACTTCAGCGACGACTACGCCGACACGGTGGCGGAGACAGGCGCTGGATCGCCGAGCTACGAACTCGCGCTCGAAGCCGGCTACCGCGTCCAAATCACGAAATTCGCGTATGTGCAGCCGAACCTCCAATGGATCATCAATCCCGGCGGCACGGGAAACATCCCGAACGCCCTCGTGCTCGGCGCACAGATGAGCGTGAGCTTCTGATGCTCCGGGCGGCGATCGCGCTTGCTCTGCTTGCTATTGGCCCGCTCCACGCGGAGGAGAAAAAATCGGACGCTGCCGAGTTCATCGGCTGGCTTCTGCAGGAGGATCGCGATCTCCAAGGCATTGATTTCAGCGAAGTCCTCGCCGCCACTTCCGGAAAAAAAATCATCCCGGTCGATCCATCCGCCGATAAAGCCTGGCTCGATAAACTCGCTGCCATCCTCGACCGGACGCTCGCCAAACTCAACGAACCAACCCACCCGATCCATTCCGCAGGCCGCATCAACGAGGCGAGCCGCTTCATTGAGGATGAGCTTTTGAGGGAATGCGCAGCAATCGAAGGGTGGTCCTGTGGAATTCCGAAAACCGCCGCCGGGGAGGAACAGCGGAGCGGCTATCCCGACCTCCGGCTCGTCCTTGGGGATGGCTCGGTGGTTTACCTGGATCCGAAGCTCTACGCCGACGGTTCGCGGGAAAGCAGCCTCCGCACTTTCTACTACGAACCAAAAACCACAACGGGCAAGGTGCTCGACGACGCCCGGCACTTGCTCGTTGGCGTGCACCACAACGAGGGTCGCGGTGGTCAACTCCGCTTCGAGGGCTGGGACTTGGTGGATATCTCGAGAATCAAAGTCCGACTGAAGGCGGAGTTTCAGGCCTCCAACCGGGA
>CAYOGR010000002.1:10004-43406 GCA_964403605.1 uncultured Chthoniobacter sp. | reverse complement strand
ATATCTCGAGAATCAAAGTCCGACTGAAGGCGGAGTTTCAGGCCTCCAACCGGGACTTGTATCGGGACGGGACGATTGTTCTTCAAAGCAAGCCGGAATGACTCCCCCTTCGCTCGTCTGCTTTCCCATCCCCGACTACGATCCCGCCGACTTGGAATCCATTTACGGGGCGTTCGCCGCGATTCCCGCGATCCAATTGGGCCAGGCCTGGCGACCTCAACCCGAGCCCGGTTTTTTGCCCGCCGAGGTGCGCGCCGGACGCTCAGGCAACCATCTTGTCGTCTTAGGAACCCTCCCGGATTTGGATATTTTCACGCTCGCCACCGCCCCCAATCAGAAAACCTGGGAACTCGGCGATGTGTTCGAGATTTTTCTGAAATCCGAGGATTGCCCGCAATACCACGAGCTGCATGTCACCCCCGCGAACCTGCGCACCCAGCTCCGCTTCCCGCCCGGGGAATCCGGCCTGGAATTTCTCCCCGATGGCTCATTCGAGAGCCGGGTTTGGATTGAATCCGGCCGATGGCATGTCCTCGCAACGATCCCCGGCGCATGGATCACCGGCCACTCCGTCATCGCCCCCGGAGAACGCTGGCGGTTTTCCTTTTGTCGCTACGATGCTTTCCGTGACGGCAGGGAACCGGTGATTTCCTCCACATCACCGCACCCGGTTCCGGCTTTCCATCGTCCCTCCGAATGGGGCGTGATGGTTTTTTGAAATCCGCCTAGGCTTTCACCCGTTCGATCTCGGCACCGAGTTCGTTCAACTTTTCATCGATCGATTCGTAGCCCCGGTCGATGTGATACACGCGGTTCACCTCGGTGATGCCGTCGGCTTGCAACCCGGCGAGAACCAGCGCCGCAGAGGCCCGGAGGTCGCTCGCCATCACCGGCGCGCCGCTGAGCAGCGGGACTCCCTTGATAACGGCCGTGGGGCCCTGGAGTTCAATATCCGCGCCCATGCGCTTCATCTCGGCGGCATGCATGAAACGGTGGGGAAACACATGGTCGCTCACCACGCTGATTCCCTCGGTCGTCGCCAGCAGCGCGCACATCTGCGCCTGCATGTCGGTCGGAAAACCAGGGAACGGCACGGCATCCACTTTCAGGGCCTTGCGGGAGGATCCGGGCCGAATGCCCACCTGGCTGCCATTGGAGAAAATTTCGAACCCCGCCTCGGCCAAAAGACCGGTGATTGAGAGCAGATGCGAGGGATTCACGCGGGAGACCGTGACCTCGTCGCCGGAAATCGCACCCGCAACGAGAAAGGTTCCCGCCTCGATGCGGTCGGGAATGACCTCATGCTCCGCGCCATGGAGTTCCTTCACACCTTCGATGGTGATGCTGCGCGTGCCGGCCCCCTCGATTTTCGCACCCATCGCGATGAGAAAATTCGCCAAATCCACCACCTCGGGTTCCTCGGCGGCCCCGTCGATCACGGTGACCCCCTCCGCCAAAACGGCGGCCATCATCACATTTCCTGTGCCGAGAACCGTGGAGCCGAATTTGCTGCGGAGGGAAATCCGGTCTCCCTTCAAATGGGGAGCCAAAACCTTCACATTGCCGCCGGTGACCTTCACCGCCGCGCCGAGGGCCTCGAAGCCGCGCAGATGAAGATCGATCGGCCGATCGCCGATCACGCACCCGCCGGGCAGCGACACCGTGGCCTCGTGCTTGCGACCGAGAAGCGGCCCGAGAATGCAAACCGACGCCCGCATTTTCCGGACAATGTCGTAGGGGGCGTGCGTCAAAATTTTTTCGGCCCGGATTTGCACTGTCCCGCTGGCGCGCTCCACCTCGCAACCCAATTCGCTCAGGATGGTGAGCATGTAGTGGATGTCGCTCAGGTCGGGAACGCGAGAAATGGTGCACGGCTCCTTGGTGAGAAGCGTCGCCGCGAGGATGGGGAGGGCTGAGTTTTTTGAACCGCTGATCTTGACGCTTCCCCGGAGGCGGCGTCCGCCGTGAACCAAAATTTTATCCATGTCGTGCGAAACCCAATCGTTTCCGTGTTGTGATAAACGGGAGCCGACGGCTTGTCCCGATTTTTCAACGAAAACAGACCTCGGCTTGGGGGAGGCTCAAGCCGGCCCGGAACCCGTGACCATTTGAAGGATGGACGAGGGCGTGATGGTGCTCGCCTTCGCCTGTATGTCGGGCAGGTGGCGGGCGTGCAATTCCGTGGCTTGGGATTTCAGCGATTCAAAAAGGGCGCGGGCGGAGTTGGTGTCGAGGCGACGGCCGCCACTGTGGTATTTTTGAGCGAGATGGCCGAGCGCGTAGGTCGTGGCGAAGGAAATCGCGGAACCTGTGATCTGGTTGGCGGCCTTGCCCACGAGTTTTCCGCCGAGTTTTTTGCCGAGACCTCCCAAAAACTTCCGGGCGAATCCCTCGACCATCTGCGAGCCGAGGCCCACACCTGCCACGGCGAGGAATTCCGTGATGCGCGAGCGATCCAGCTCGACACCATGCGACTTTCCGATCCGGTAAACCATTTTCATCTGCATCGGCAGGATTGCCATGGTGGCCATCGTTTCAGGAAGCAACTCGAGCGCGCCGTTGAGGATCGCGTAATTCAAAATCATCTTGCTGTTGTCGGGAGCAGAGGGCGCTGGAGGCGCCTGGTCTTGCAGCAGCGCGGGCGCAAGCATCACGGACTCCACCTCCTCGGCCGCCGCACTGGAAGTGGATGCGGAGAGGTTCATCACGGCGCGCAGCCCATCGAGAAATGTTCGTTCGCGATCCGAAAGCGGGCCGTCGGATTCGCAAACCCCCAAGGCCATCTCATACGCCAGCAACCGGTGCGCCTCCTCCGCAATGCGAGGAGCCAAGTCGGTAAGCGTCAGGCGCCCCATCAGGATCTGGCGGGAGAGGGCGGCGGGATCGCCGGAACCCAACTCCTCCGAGATACGGCGGATTTCCGCTCGCTCGGTGTCGGACTTTTCACCGTCGCACATCGCAGCGAGCAGACACACGGCCAAAAGGGCGTCACTGGTTTCAGGGCTGGGAGACTGGTCTATTTTCATGGAGTGGAGGCGGCGGCGACCGCGGATGGGATCAGCCAATCAAAGGCCTTGGCTCCGAAAAACCATAGAACGGCGGCCACGGCGGCAAAATACAGAATCGTCACCCCTCCCCAGGCCACGGAAAGGATCACCATCAGCCCGTCGCGTTCGAGCCAGGCCAGAGCGGCGGAAAAAATCATCAGCGCGGGAAAAAAATTGTTGAGCGGAAGATTGGCCATCGGCATCGCCAACAAGGCTCCGCCAGTAAAAATCAGCCATCCCACCGTTCGGCGGCCACGCTCGCCCTCCACCCAGTGCCCGCTCCGCTCGCGGGAGAACTTGCGGGTGAAGGAGAGGAGCCGGCGGGTGAAAGCGATCACCCCGAGCCAGAATTTTCCATGAATGCGGAGGCCCCCGGCGGATTTCGGCAGGACCGGTTTGTGGTGGCCGCGCGCCATTTGCCAACCGAGCGCAATAAAAGTCGCCCCGCAAATCATTGTCAGCGGCCCGAGCGGAACCGGCTGGATAAACGGAACCGCGAGAAGAATCGACGCGAAGCAAAAGGCATTCGGTCCGATCTTCTCCAAGGCGTCAGAGAGCAAAATCCCCTCGCCCGCCGCGTGGTCGGCGCAATGCGTCAAGGCATCATCGAAACCGGAAATGGGGCCTGGGTTTTCACTCATGGCGGCGCAGGACGGGATTCCTCTCCAGCACCCGGGCAAGGATCCGGGCGTCATCTGTCAGGCCGATTTCCGGAATCGTGTCGGGAATCAAATCCACACCCTTCAAAATATATGAGGCGGCCACCCCGGCCTCCGCCAGATGGGGCGGGAGGGGGTCTTGAAGCTTGCCGGTCTCATCACACTCGATCCAGTGGATCAGCAGTTCGACACCCTTCTGAAGGTCATAGTGGATCCGGGCCTGATCGGTTTCCATTTTGGCACGCAGGGCACCCACATGACTGCGGAGGGACTCGAAATCCGAAGCCCTGAAATTCTCCTTTTCCGACTCGATGAACTCATCGATGGAAACCGCTTTTCCCGGATTCAACGGGGACATGATGATCTGTGTCCTGTGAATGCGAGGTTTCATTCCTCCCGGCGGCCCATGATCAAGGGCAGCAAGTGCCACAGGAAGTAGGCAAGCGAGGTGATGAAGGCGGCGACATAAGTCCACGCGGCGGCGTTGAGCACCCGGTTGACCCCGGCCTCCTCATGCATGTGGGAGAGGATTCCGGAATGGCGGAGGGCGGCCTTCGCGCGGGCGGAGGCGTCGAACTCCACAGGCAGGGTCACAAGATTGAAAACCATGATCACCCCCCAACCCGCGGCCATGAGAATGATGCCGGTGTGGGTGTTCACAAAACCGGTGAACATACCAATCAACGGCAGCCACATGACGATTTGGCTGGCAATCTGGGTGGCCCCGACCGCTGCCATGCGGAGGTGAAGAGGCGCATAGGCCCGTGCGTGCTGGATGGCATGCCCGGCCTCGTGGGCCGCCACAGCCAGCGCGGCGACCGAGGTGCCGTGGTAGTTGCCCTCGCTCAGGACCAAGCGTCTGTGGGACGGATCGTAGTGGTCGGTGAGTTCGCCAGGGCAGGACTCGATGGCCACGCCGTCCACACCCGCATCCTGAAGGACACGGGCCGCGGCTTGCGCCCCGGTCATTCCGGTGAGCGACGGTTCGGCGTTGTATTTGCGGTAAACACTTTTCACCCGCATGGAAGCCCAAAGGGATAATCCAAGGGTGCCGACGAAGAGAAGAATTGGAAGTAACATAGGAAGGAAACTAACAACCGGTCTTGATTTTGAAAATTACGAAAAACAAAATGATCTATTCGTTTTTAAGGAACAATGAACACCCAGTTGAACTACCACCATCTCCGCTACTTTCTGGCGGTGGCGACCAACGGGGGAATCACCCCCGCCGCCGCTGCGATCCATGTGTCCGCCCCGACCTTGAGTGCACAGATCAAGGAACTGGAGGGCTTCGTGGGCAAGCCCCTGTTCCGACGCGAGGGGCGGCGAATGCGCCTGACCGAGGACGGGCGATTGCTTCTCCGCTACGCCGAGAGAATCTTCGCGACAGGCGACGAGATGGTGGAGGTGCTCCAGCGAGGAAAGTCGGCCGGCCCGGGTTGCGTTTTCCTCGGCGTTTCGGACGGCGTGCCGAAACTCCTTGTGGCGCGTCTTCTCGACCGCGCCTGCCAAAAGGCACCGGGGCTACGATGCGTGGTTCGCGAAGGATTGCCCCAAGAGCTTTGGGGAGCCTTGGGTTCGCACCAAGTCGATCTCGTCATCGCGAATGAGGCGCCCCCACCGAATCTCGGAAACCTACCGCCCGGGCGGCGCATCGGTCGGATGCGCGTGGTCTTCGCCGCCTCACGGGCTTTGGCGAAGGAGTTCCAAAAAAATCCCGACCCGGCCTCGCTGCCGGTTCTCGCTCCCGCCCGGGAATCCGTGTTGAGGCGGGAGCTGGAGCAATGGTGGGCGGCCCGGGAAATTACTCCGCTGATCCGCGCGGAGTTCGACGACGCCGCCGCAATGTTTGAATTGGCGGCCCGCGGGCTCGGTGCCGCTCCCATCCATGAGCCGGTGCTCAAGGATGTTTGTAAACGCTACGAACTTGTGGCCCTGCCGTTGAATTCGGAGATCGAGGACGAGTTGTTCGTAGTCGGGGAGAAGCGCCGCTATGCCGCACAGGGAGTCTCCCTGCTCATGGAGTTGGCGGATGGAATTCTCAAAGCCTGAGGGCAAGTGTCTCGCCTACGAAAGCAGGATCGATCGATTTCAGGCGGGACCCCTGAACTACATGGACGGCGCTGGAGCGCCTGAAATTTGGGACGACACGGAGGTCGTCCCTCCATTTTAGAGTCAGGCTTTTTCGACCTGCCAGTATTCGAGGTCCACGAGGGTGTCCCGGCCGAAAATGCTGACGGAGACGCGGAGTTTGCCGCGCTCGGGGTCGATTTCCTCAACAAGACCATTCTGGTTTTGGAACGGGCCGTCGGCCACTTTGACCTTGTCTCCCACTTCGAACTGGATTTTGGGTTTCACCGAATCCTCACGGTCGCGGATTTGGGCGAGGAGGCCTTCGACCTCTTTCGGACGCATCGGAATCGGGCGATCCTTGGTGCCCGCGAAGCCTAGGACTCCGTTGGTCTCTTTGATGAAATACCAAGTCTTGTCCATGAGTTGGTTGTTCTCATCGAGGAGGTGCATGTTAACGATGATATAACCGGGGAAAAACTTGCGGGTCGTCTCGGTTTTTTTACCGCGCTTGATTTCCTGAACGCGCTCGGTGGGGATGAGGACTTCAAAGACATGGTCGCCCATTTCCTCGGTTGCGATGCGGCGGTCGATGTTTTCCTTAACCTTGGCTTCCTGTCCGGAGAGCACATGAACAACATACCACTGGTCTTTCGGGGCGATGGGCATTGGAAAAAAGTAATCCGGGGGGAGATTCAGGGCTTCGTCAGAAAACCGACGACATTGATAAGTATGAAATCGAAAAAAGCGATGTAGCCGCCAAGGATCAGCATCGCGACGAGAACCACGACGGTCGAATCGGTGAGTTCCTTGAAGCGCTTGAAGCCTTTTTCATTCAGATCCCAAGGCCATGTGGCCTTGCCGAGTTCCACACGAACCTCGGAGGTGAATTTGCGGACTTTGGAAAACATCGTGGTTTTTTAAAGGGAAGGCGCCACAGGTCAGGAGGGACTCGAACCCCCAACAAGCGGTTTTGGAGACCGCTGCTCTACCAATTGAGCTACTGACCTTCGGATTGGAAAATCCTGCCTGTGGCTTGGGACGCTTAGGCGATGATGTCGGAGACGCGGCCCGCACCCACGGTGCGGCCACCTTCGCGGATCGCGAAGCGGATCGTCTTTTCCATGGCGATCGGAGTGATGAGCTCGACCTCCACGGAGACATTGTCCCCAGGCATGACCATCTCGACGCCTTCCGGCAATTTCACGGTTCCGGTCACATCGGTGGTGCGGAAGTAGAATTGCGGGCGGTAGTTCGAGAAGAACGGAGTGTGGCGGCCGCCCTCGTCTTTCGAGAGGACATAGACCTCGGCCTTGAACTTGGTGTGGGGTTTGATCGAGCCGGGCTTGGCGATAACCTGGCCGCGCTCGATGTCTTCCTTCTTGGTGCCGCGGAGAAGCACGCCGACATTGTCACCGGCTTCGGCGCTGTCGAGGAGCTTGCGGAACATTTCGATGTCGGTGACGGTGGTCTTGGCGGTGGGCTTGAGACCAACGATTTCGACTTCCTCCATTTTCTTGAGGATGCCGCGCTCGACACGACCGGTGGCGACGGTGCCGCGACCTTCGATGTTGAACACATCTTCGACAGGCATGAGGAAGGGCTGATCCTTCGGACGCTCGGGCGTGGGGATGTATTCATCCACAGCGGCCATGAGGTTGATGATTTCCTTCTCGTAGGTGGCGTCGCCTTCGAGGGCCTTGAGAGCGGATCCCTTGACGATCGGAATGGTGTCGCCGGGGAATTCGTATTTGCTCAGAAGCTCGCGGATTTCCATCTCGACGAGTTCGAGGAGGTCTTTGTCGTCGACCATGTCCACCTTGTTCATGAAGACAACGATCGAGGGCACGCCGACCTGGCGGGCGAGGAGAATGTGCTCGCGGGTCTGGGGCATCGGACCGTCGGCCGCGCTGCAGACGAGAATGGCACCGTCCATCTGGGCCGCGCCGGTGATCATGTTTTTGACATAGTCGGCGTGGCCGGGGCAATCAACATGGGCGTAATGGCGATTGGCGGTCTCGTATTCGACATGGGCGGTGTTGATCGTGATGCCGCGCTCTTTTTCTTCGGGAGCGGCGTCGATCTCGTCATATTTCTTGGCCGTGGCGCCGCCGCTTTTGGACAAAACGGTGGTGATCGCGGCGGTGAGTGTGGTTTTGCCGTGGTCGACATGGCCGATTGTGCCGATGTTGACGTGCGGTTTCGTGCGCTGGAACTGTTCTTTAGCCATCTTGGGTTTTTGTTTTTGGTTATTGGGATCGAAGGGAAGGTGGAGCCCATGACCGGGATTGAACCGGTGACCTCGTCCTTACCAAGGACGTGCTCTACCGACTGAGCTACATGGGCATCTGGCGGCCGTAGCCGCATCGTTCGCGCGTCGATCCGCGTTATTTATGTCCCCGGTGGATGGAGGCGAGGACGCGACCGCCCGCGCGATTCACGGGCGGTATGCGTCATCTCCCACATCCAATGGGAACGCAGAAGCTAGCGGCTCGATGAATTGTGTCAAAAACAAATTGGCGCTTCCTGCGGATCAAAAATTGATGGCGGCGGAAGAGGAAAATTCCGGCCTATCGAAGCAAAACCCGCGAGTGGATTTCGCGGAGAAGAGATGGCGTGGCCGCAGCGAGGGATTCGACCGCCCCGTCGGCCGCACCCAGATCCCCAATGGGATTTGTGGTGGCCACGGCGAGGACCGGGATTCCCGCGCGGTGGGCGGCTTCGATGCCGGCATGGGCATCCTCGATCACAAGGCAGTCGGCGGGAGCCAGCGAGAGTTTCTTGGCGGCGAGCAGGAAAACATCGGGGGCTGGTTTGCCGTTCACGACATCATCGCCACAGACCACGGCGTCGAAAAACTTCCCGAGTGCCGTGGCGGAAAAAATCGCCTCCAGATTTTTGCGGGGAGTGGAGGATCCAATGGCGCGGGGAATCTCCTCGCGGCTCAGGGCGTCGAGCAATTCGCGTGCGCCGGGGAGGATTTGGACGCCGCTTTGCCGGACGAGCTCGCGGTAGATCTCTTCCTTGCGATCGGCGAGTCGTTGAATCTCGGCGGGATCGTTCGCCCATCCGAGGATTCCAGGAATGATGACTTCGTTCTTTTTTCCGAAGCCTTTTTTGAAGTGCCCCCCGGGAAGAGGCTTTGAAATTTCCTCCGAGAGAATTTCCCAGGACCGCTCGTGCTGGGCAGAGGAGTCGATCACCACACCATCCCAATCAAAAATCACGCCCTTCATGCCGCGAGAAGACTGCGAAGCATTTTCACATCCGGATCCGGACCGACTACGGAGACAGTGATCCGTGAGGGATCGAGGATCTGGGCGGCGGCCTCCCGGATTTCCTCGGGTGTCACCCGGCGGATTTTTTCGTTCACCACTTCGGGATCGACGATTTCATCGTGGGCGAGGATCGAGCCGCCGAGACGCATGTTCTGGCTGGAGGCCCGCTCGAGCGACATGCGCGCGGAGCCGATGGCGAATTCCTTCGCCCGGCGCAATTCCGAAGCCGGGATGTTTTTCCCGGCCAGCGATTCACATTGGGAGAGCACGAGGGAGAGGGATTTCTCCAAATTCCGGCGGTCGAGGCCGGCGGAGACTCCGAGGTAGCCACCATCGTTCAAGGTGAGAATGTGCGAGCTCACCGAGTAGCAGAGCCCGCGTTTCTCCCGGAGCTCCTGGAAAAGACGGGAAGTGGCATTCGCACCCAGGACGACATGGAGCAAATGCGCGGCGAATCGGCGTTCGTCACAATGGCTGAATCCAGGGAAAGCCAGCGCGAGCTGTGTCTGCTGGATGTCCCGCGCGACAGTGACGATTCGAGGGGATCGGGCGGGCGGGGGGCAGGGCTCGGCGGCGGGAGGCTTGCGGCGGGGAAGTCCCTCGAGAAGGCGGGCCACGGAATCCACCACCCGGTCGTGATCGATCCGGCCGGCGGCGGTCACCACCGTGCTGGCGGCATTGTAGTGCGAGGAGCGGTAGGCGCGGAACGACTCGGCGTCCATCGCCTCGATGGTTTGCAGCGTGCCGGTGATCGGCCTTCCGAGCGGATGGCCCTCCCAGAATTTCCCCTCGAGCATTTCCTCCACCAGCGAGGACGGTTCGTCTTGATACATCAAGATCTCCTCGGCGATCACGCCACGCTCGCGTTCGATATCGCGCGGCGCGAATCGAGGATTTCTATAGAGGTCGCAAAGCACATCGCACACGCGCGGAAAGTGCTCGGCAGCGGCCGTGGCGTAGTAACAAGTCCGCTCCTCGGCGGTGAAGGCGTTCATGTCGCCCCCCACCCCTTCGATTTCCTCCATGATCCGCCGGGCCGAACGGCGAGCGGTGCCCTTGAAAAGCATGTGCTCAATGAAATGCGAGATTCCATTGAGCTTCGCGGGTTCATGGCGTCCGCCCACCGAAGCCCAAATGCCCATCGAGGCGGTTTCGGCGTGGGGCATTTCGCAGGTCGCGACGCGCAGGCCGCCCGGGAGCTTGGTAAGTCGTGTTTTATTCGCCATCGGCGGTGTCCTCCGGATTTTCCACGGCGTGGTGGAGATTCAGAAAGTCCATCACCCGCTGGGCGGCGGCGGGAAAGCCCGGCCCAATCAGGACCAGATGGCCTTCCCCGGGCAGGCGAAAATGTTCCACCGGGGAAAACCGCTCGGGCTCTCCGGCTGAGGGCGGCACGGCCTTGTCCATCGCTCCCTGCACAAGAAGCACCGGCGGGATCAAGCCGCGAAACGAGGCGAGCGGCTGCCGGAGGTCGTTTTCCAATCCGGCCTCGCGCGGGGCCATGGGAGCGAGGGAGAGAACGACTTCGTGGAAGCGCTCGAGTCCGGCGGGATCCTGAAGAACGAAATTCCTCCATGCCGAACGGGCCTCCGAGTCGCCGGTGGTGGTGAGGTCGAAGGCTTCTTCCAGCATCCGGGCGGGCTTCCGCTCCGCATTTTTGACAAACTTCCATGCCCCGACATCCCCTCCGATCCTTTCAGCGATACTCTCCGGGAGGGGAGTCCCCGGCCCGGGAGGGGTCTCGGAAGTGGCGGCCGACACAAGAACCAGCGCGGAGGTGCGGTCTGGAAACCGCCTGGCGAATTCGACTGCTGTCGAACCGCCCCAACCAAAGCCAACCACGGCCACCTTGGGAATTTCCAGATGGTCGAGGAGTTCCGCCGAGGCCTCGGCTTGTTTTTCCGGCGTTGGCCCGGTGGAAAGCGGAGTCCGAAGGTAGCCGGGACGCGACGGGGCGAGGATCTGGAATCCCCCCTCCTCCAAAAAACCGGCGAGGGCCAACGCTTGATCGTAGCCGCCGGGGGCGGAGTGGAAGACCAGCACCGGCTTCCCGCTTCCCCGCAGTGCGAATTCCATTTCTCCGGCGGGGAGTTGCGCCACCTCCGAGCGGGCCGCCAGATCGAGCATTTGACCGGCACGCCAGGATTGGAACCACGCCAAAAAACCGCCGGTGCCGAACAACCCCAGCACCACAACCAAAAACAAAACCCTGGGCAGAAGACGGCGCGTTGTCATGGGATCAACGCTTCGACAACCGGTGGAACAGCACGGCGCCGAGCCCGATGAAGACGATATTCGGTATCCAGATCAGAAACTGCGGAAACGCCTCGGCTTTTCCGCGGAAGGTGTCGGCCATGAGAATGAAAAAGAAATAGCTGAACGCCACGACGAGGCTGATCGCGAAGCCCACCGAGGTTTCCTTCCGGTGCGTGGTGATGCCGAGAGGAATCGCGATCAGCGCGAACGCGATGCAGGACAGCGAGGTCGAGAAGCGCTTGTTCAGCTCCACGAGAGCCTCAAGATGCTTTTTGCCCTCCACTTTCTTGAGCAGATCGAGCAGTTCCGGAAGCGTGTAGGAACTGAGACGGCGGTTGGTTTGGAATTCCTTGAAAAACTGGTCGAGGGCCAGCGGGAACACCCCCTCTTGCATGACAATGCCCTGTTGGATTTTCGAAATGTCGCCGGGATTTTTGCTGTCGCGCTGTTCGAACCGCGCATCGAACAATCGCAGGAGGAGACGGGAGTTTTCGATATCCGGCTTCAACTCGCCCTGCATCGCGTGGATCATTTTGGTCGGGCGATAATCGTCGTTCATTTCGAAGACGATGATGTTTTGAAGCCGGTCGCCCTCCTTGCCTCCGACATAGACGCGGCGGTCGGGAAAATCCTCCACCACCTCGTCGGCGCGGAAGAGGGCCGCGGGATTGCTCGTGGCGATGTCCACAATCGCCCTCGTCATCGCCTGCTCGGCGCGCGGCGCGACCTCGATGTTGATCCAGAAGCAGATTCCCGCGAGGAGGACGGCAAGGACGAAAACAGGAACGCAAACCCGGGGCACGCTGATGCCGTTCGATTTCATCGCAATCAGTTCGCTGTCCGCCGACATCCGACCGAAGACGAGAAGAATCGCGGTGAGGAAACCCCAGGGAATCGTGAAGGTCAGCGAAAACGGCAACACCAGCGCCATGAAGGACAGAACGGTCAAAATCGGAACATCCGGATTGTTCACCAGGACATTCAGCAGCTCCTTGAAAATATTTCCCAGAACCAGAACCAGGCTGAGTATGAGAACGCCCATGAGCGCCGTGACCAGCACGCTGGAAGCCACATAGCGGTCGAAGATCCTCATCCGGAGCGGAAAGCGGCTTACTCCTCGAAAACTCCCATTCGCCGGAATTTCTCGTAGCGCTCTTTCAGGAGTTTTTCGATTGGGCTCTTGGCCAACGCCTGGAGTTCCTTCTCCAGGGTGGTGCGAATGTTATCGGCCGCTTTCTGCGGATCGCAATGTGCGCCGCCCGCCGGCTCGGGAATCACGCCGTCCACGAGGCCCATTTTCACGAGATCGGGTGCGCAAAGTTTTAGAGCCTCGGCCGCCTCGGGGGCATGTTTGCGGTGTTTCCAAAGAATCGCCGCACACCCCTCGGGGCTGATGACCGAGTAGTAGGCATTTTCGAGCATCAACACGCGGTCGGCCACGCCGATTCCGAGCGCGCCGCCAGAGCCGCCTTCGCCGATCACCAGGGAAATGATCGGCGTGCGCAGCGCCATCATGTCGCGAATGTTCACGGCGATCGCTTCGGCGATGTGGCGCTCCTCGGCACCGATGCCGGGATACGCGCCGGGGGTGTCGATGAAGGCCACAAAGGGAAATCCAAACTTCTCGGCCAGGCGCATCAGGCGAAGCGCCTTCCGGTAGCCTTCGGGATGCGGGCTGCCGAAATTGCGAAGAAGGTTTTCCTTCATGTCGCGCCCCTTTTGCTGACCGACCACCACGCAACGCACACCCCCGATCGTGGCGAGACCGCCGGGCATCGAGGCGTCGTCGCCGAAGAGGCGGTCGCCCTTGAGTTCCACGAAATCGGTGCAGGCCATCCGGACATAGTCGAGGAAGAAAGGCCTCGCGATGTGGCGCGATATTTGCACGCGCTGCCAGGCGGTCAGGTTCCCGTAGACTCTCTCGCGCATGGCCTCGATTTTCTCCTGCATGCTTTCGATCTCGCTGCGGAGGTCGATCTTCCGGTCCTCGGACTGGCGGCGCAATTCCCCGAGCTTCTGTTCGAGTTCGACGATGGGTTTTTCAAAATCCAGAATCTGCTTGTTCATGGCACTCATTGGATGGTTACGGGGGTTCCGGTTTTCACGAGAACATAAATCTCGGCGAAGTCCCCGGGATTGAGCACGACTCCGGACGGCATGACCGCTTCGGTTCCATCCGCCGGGGGAGCAGGAACCGGCCGGATCGTGGCACCGCCCGCGCCGAGAAGAACAAAACGCTCGGTCTCGGGATAGTCCTTGTGGCCGAAGGCAACGCGCATCTCGCCCTTGCGGGCCATCCGGTCCACGACCTTGGTTTCCACAGGCCCCGCGGCCGCCCCTCCGGCGAGCTTCACGGAAACGGCGGGATACTCCTTGAAGAATTCGCCGTTGTTGAAAAGCGTGACCGTCGAGTTCGCCTGGTTCACGACCAGGGCGGCTTCGAATACCGGCACGAGCAATTGCTGGCCGATCTGGAGATTGATCGAGTCGAGTTCATTGGCCCAATAAATCAACTCCGCGTTGCTTTTGTTTTGCGCGGCGATGCGCGCCAGCGAATCGCCTTTTTTGACCGTGTAAACCATATTGGATGGTGTCGCCACGGGGTCGCGGAAGAGGGCGAGGTTGATCCGGCCGAGCGCCGAGCGGGCCTCGGCGGATTTTGGGGATTCGGGATGGGCGGCGAGGAATTGCAGGATCGCGTCCCGCGCCTGGATCGTGTTTTGGGCAATGGTCGGCTTGAGCGCCTCGAAGATCGCGAGGGAGGGGTCTGGCGTCGGCTCGGGCGTGGGCGTCGGTGTCGCCGTTTGCTCGATCACATCGAGCTTCTTGTCCTTGTAGTAAAGCTCGTGGAGAAAATAGGCGCTGCCTCCGAGAATGCCCCCGACAAGCAACAAAATCGTGAGTGATTTCCAAAACATAGGCGAACCCCGAGGCTACCCGCTGGTTTCCGAAAATGGAAACCCCGAAATCAGACGAGGCCCCGGCGTTTCCACTCGGCCATGTTCTCGCCTGCGGATCGCTGGATCATCTCCATGGTGAACTTCAGCAGGCATACCTCCCAGGCATCGTCCACCCCGGCGATGAGCGCGGCGAAGGGGTCGTCGCCCCGCTGGATTTGCTCTTCCAACCGCCCGAGCGCGGCCTCCATCGGCTCCCTGACGACCTGCTCGGCGAAATTGGTTTTCCGGAACTGGAATCCATAGCGGAGGATTTTGGCCATCGCGGCGTTCGACTCCATCCACTCGGCAAATTCGCGCGCCTCCTCGCCAAAGCCCTCGAGAAGAACCTTGCTGAAATGCTGGGCGGTGAGGATGCGCGGCCGCTCGGCCTCGATCGTTCCGGTGCGGATCCGCACGGTGTCCACCTCGTCGAGCAACTCGGTCACGAGGTGGAAATGGAACCGCGTCGTGCCAAAAGTCTCGATCGCACTGTGCGGAGCCGCCACCACCCGGGTGTTCTCCATCGCATAATGAAAATCGTGGGGCTTGAACATGGGGATCAATTGGAAACGGCGGGAGCCGGTGGCGGGAGGGCTTCGACCGCGAGGGGTTTGGCGGGGAGGAAAATCTGCATCCCGACCAGCACGAGCCAGACAAAAGCCGTCAGGCCGGCGAGCCAGGGAAGCGGCGCGTTGTTTTTTTGCTCGGAGATCATTCGATTTTCAAGGCGGCGATGGCTTCCATCACCCGGTTGCTGAGGATTTGGTAGTTCTCGCGCGAGGGATTTTCAACCTCCGCGCGGGTGAAATGGATCGGCTCTCCGACCACCACGGTGATCTGAGTGGAGCGAAAGCCCCTCGCTTTTTTGGGAAATGCCTCATAGGCCCCGAAAATCCGCAACGGAAGGACGGGCGCCCCGGTTTTGGCGATGACCAATCCGATGCCCGCTCTCGCGGCTTGCAGACGGCCGTCGAGGGAACGAGTCCCCTCCGGAAAAAGCACCACCGCATTGCCCTCCTTGATTTTTTTGATGACCTCGCGCAGGGCGGACATGTCATTTCCGTCGCGCTCCACCGGGATCACATTCATCGCCGGGAAAAGCGGCCCGAAGAACGGCCATTTCAAAAGCGTCTTCCGGGCGAGATAATAAACGCCCCGGCGGCTGCAGATACCGGCGAGCGGCGGGTCGAAAAAACTCGAGTGGTTCACCGCGATGATCAACGGGCCGGACTCGACCATTCGCCCGGGATGAACGACCCGCATGGAAAAAAACACCCGCGCGAGGAGTTTCGAGAGGTTGTAAAAAATGTTGTAAACAATCGTCATTCCGCGGGGATGCCGGATTTTTTGAGGATGGCGGCGATCCGCTCCACGACACCTTCGATGTCGAGGTGCGAGGTATCGATGACATGGGCGTCGGAAGCGACCGCGAGCGGGGCGATGCGACGGGTGGAGTCGATCTTGTCGCGCTGCTCGATGCTATCGTCCTGTCCCTGCGCGGCGCGGCGTCGGCGGCGGATCTCGGGGGAGGCGTCGAGATAGAACTTGTGTGGAGAATCGGGAAAAACCGCCGTGCCGATGTCCCGCCCCTCCATCACCACATCAATCCCCTCGCACATCGAGCGGAGACACTGGCCAATCAATTGGCGCACCGCCGGGATCGCGGAGAAGGAGGACACCGCCTGGTTGACCTCGATCTGGCGGAGTTCGAGATCGGGGATCTCGGCGTTGATGCGGATGTAGGAATCGCCGTTTTCCGTGAAACCGCTGTGGAACGACATCCTGGCCAAGGCTGCCTCCACGCGGGCGGGATTGGCGGGATCGACCTGCTCGCGGAGCAATTCCCAAGTCACCGCACGATACATCGCGCCGGAGTTCACATAGGAAAAACCGATCCGGCGGGCGAGTTTCCGGGCCACGCTGCTTTTGCCCGAGGCGGCGGGGCCGTCGATCGCGATGACCATCAGACGGAGGCGGCGCGCCGCACAGCGGGTTTGCCGGTCCCCTTGAGGCCGGTGAGTTCACGGGTTTTGCGTTTGATTTTTCCGCCCTTCTGGATGAAGCGCAGCGTCTCCTCGAAACCGGGATACGAGGTGTTCACACACGCGGTGTCCTGGATCACCGTTTCCCCGCTGGCAAAGAGGCCGGCGACGGAAAATGCCATCGCGATGCGGTGGTCGTGGTGGCTTTGGAGGGTGGCACCCTTGAGCGGCGCGCCGCCGGTGATCGCCATGCCATCGGGAAATTCCTCGACCTGGACGCCCATCGCCCGGAGGTGCGAGGCAACCACCGCGATGCGGTCGGTCTCCTTCACGCGCAACTCGGCGGCGTCGCGAATCACAGTCGTTCCCTCCGCCATCGCAGCCGCCACGGCGAGGATGGGAATTTCATCGATGACATTGGGAATCTCCGCCCCTTGGATCTGCGTGGCGCGAAGTTTGCTTCCCTTGATGTCGAGGTTGCCGACAGGTTCGCCATGGAGGGAACTCTCGATCACCTCGCGGATTCGCGCGCCCATGCGAACGAGAACATTGACGATCCCGGTGCGGGTGGGATTCAGGCCGACATCCTTGATCAAAAGCCGCGAGCCGGGCTGCACGGCGGCGGCGACCATCCAGAAGGCGGCGCTGGAAACATCCCCCGGCACGGTGAAATCCATCGACTCCGGCACCTGCCCTCCCTCGAGTGTGGTTCGGATTTCCACAAGGCGGCGGTTTTTCGGGGAGTTTTCGTTTTCCCACACCTCCTCGCGTTTTGCTTTCACAAGAAAATACTGGAGCATCCGCTCGGTGTGATCCCGCGAGCAGACATTCTCGATCACCGTCGTGCCGCCCTTGGCGAAAAGCCCGGCCAGAAGAACGGCACTCTTCACCTGCGCGCTGGCCACCGGCAACCGGTAGGTGATCCCCTGCAAATCCGCCCCACCCTCCACCACCAGCGGCGGACAGGATTTTTCCCCCTCGGCGTGGAGGCTCGCGCCCATGAGCCGGAGCGGGTCGATCACACGCTGCATCGGACGCTTGGAGAGCGAGGCGTCGCCGATCAGGCGGGACTGGAACGGCTGCGCGGCGAGGATGCCGGCCATCAGGCGCATCGTCGTGCCGGAGTTCCCGCAATCGAGGTCGCCGAACGGCTTGGTGAATCTTCCGGAAATGCCCTCCACGATCAGCTTCCCCGGTTCGGGCGATTCGATCAGCACGCCGAGCTGCCGCATGGCGGCTGCGGTGCTGCGGCAATCCTCGCCCTCGAGGAAATTATTGATCTCGCAACGCCCGTTCGAGAGAGAGGCGAGAAGGACCGCTCGGTGGGAGATGCTTTTATCCGGCGGCACGGTGATTTCCGTGTCGATGCACGAAGCGCGGCGGGATTTGAGAATGTTTTGTTCCTTGGAGCCCATTATTCGGTGGACGGCTTTTGCAAGCGGAGTCGCCGGGCATCGGAGAGAAAAGCCTCGAGCGCGTTTCGATTGCCGCTTTCGAGGGCGACTTTGAGCCTGCCCAGCGCGGTTTGCAAGTCACCGATTCCCGCCAGCAACTCCGCGCGGTTGTCCAAAAAAATCTCCGCCCACATCGACTCGGGGCCGCCCGCGATCCGGGTGGAATCCCGGTAGCCGCCCCCGCCGAATTCGGCGAAGGAGGGATTCGCGCCGATGGCGGCATGCACCAGCGCGGCGGCGGTGGCGTGGGGCAAATGGCTGATCCGCGCGATGGCGCGATCATGCTCGGCGGGCCCCAATTCGCGGAGGATGCAACCCGCGGCGGCCCATAAATCCCGCACCGTTTCCAGCGCCACGGGATCGGTCAGGGAGGTCGGGGTCAAAACACAAATCGCGCGGTCGAACAAATCCGCCCGCGCCGCTTGGATGCCGCTTTGCTCAGATCCCGCCATGGGATGGGCCCCGACGAATCTTCCGCCGAATTCCACCTCGAGCGCGGCGACGATTTTTTCCTTCACGCTTCCGGCGTCGGTGACGATGGCGGAGGGCGGGAGGAGTTTTTTCAACTCCGGCCCCGCCGCGGCGATCGCGTGCGGCGAGGTGCAAAGCACGGCGATGTCACAATCCCCGACCACCTCGGCGAGGCTGGTGGAAATGGCACAATGCGGCAGGAATCGGGCGGTCTCCACGGCGGCCTCGGGTCGGCGCGCCCACAGGGAAACAAGCCAATCCGAATCCCGGCGGCCCAAGGCCATCGCCAGGGATCCGCCGATCAGGCCGGGACCAAGAATGGCGATACGCCGTCTCAGGGCACCAAAAAGATCTTGCCCGAGTAGGGGCACTTCACTTCGGTGCCGGGAGGAAAGCCTCGCACATCCACATAGCCGGCATACGGCGAGTGCGGACTGGTGACGAATCCCGATTTGCCGGGAACCGGTGTGCCGTAGGAAATATCACGCGGCGTCGCGGGAAGGGGTGGCGGCACAGGGGTCGGTGTCGGCGTGGGAGGGGCAAACGGATCCACGACGGGCTGCTCGACATAACCCTCCGGCGTGGGGGTCGGCGTGGCGAATTGGGTGCCCGAGGCCGCGGCACCGTATCCAAAGCGGTTGGAGCCACGATTGAAGCCGGAAGAATTTTTGCTGTTGCTTTCGCAAGCCGCGAGAAACAACAAGGCCGTCGCCGAGCCAAGAACGATCAGGGAAGATTTTTTCATAGGAATTGGACAGCGATAGAAAGACACGGAACCCCCGTGGGTTCAAACCAAAATCTCGAAATCCGAGGAACACCCCATCTCCTGGCCTCCGAGGCTTGATGACCCTGGCGGGCATCGAGGCCAATCCAAAATCGAGAAACCCTCGTTCAACATTTGGCGATACTCGATTTAGAGGGGGGTTTTCGATCAGTTGAAAAACTGGATCGGGTCGGGCGGGGAGGCTTCGAGGGAGGGGGCTTCGAAGGCGTCGGGGCTTGGATTCACAGGCTCGGCGCGACGGATTTCAATGTCGCCGGCGGGTTGCCGCGGCGAATCGATCGCTTCGGCGGCGGGGGGCGCGACATTCACGGGAATGGCCTTGGCGACGGGGACGCTGTCATCGTTTTCGACCCCCTCGCCGGGACGCACGGAGCGGTAAATGTCGTTGTAGCCGGTGAGGGCGGGCGAGAGGACGGCGATCGGGCGGATCTTTGTGAGGTCGATGGCTGCGGCGGCGCGGGGCCAGTCCTCCTGCTCGAATTCCCGTGTGTAGGATCGGATGCCGCCGCCGTGGATGTCGCAGGAGATTTTCGGGAGTTGATCCTCGGAGGCGAGTTCCTTGTAAACGCCGGCGGGTTGGGCGGGAGTGGATTCGCCGGTGGACGCGGTGCCGGGATTGGCGAGGGGCTTCGGTTGGCAGCGCGGGGTGGCGAGGAGGCCGGAGGAGCGGCAGATCTCGACGAATTGCAGGCCGGGGGGTTGTTCGACAGGCGCGGGGGGGAAGGATTTCAAGGAGGCGGCCATGATTTTGGCCCAGATGGGAAGGGCGAGATCCTTGCCGAAGGCGCCGCGGAAAATTTTGGTGGGCTTGTCGAATCCGACCCACACGCCACAGGTGATCTTGTTGGAGTAGCCGACGAAATAGGTGTCGGTGAAGCCGTAGGCGGTGCCGGATTTTCCGGCCACGGGAATGGGAGGGAGGCCGAAGAGCGAGGTGGCGGCGGCGCCTTGGCCTTTTTCCATGTATTCGGAGAGGATCGAATGGACTTGGTAGGCGGCGGTGGGAGAGATGGCGCGGTAGCGCTTGCGGGGTGCGTTGAAGATCGTCTGGCCGTCGGAATCCCGGATCGATTGGATGATGTAGAGGCTGGCGGGGCGCTGGCCGGCATTGGGAAAAACCGTGTAGCCGAGGACGAGTTCGTCGAGGGAGAGTTCGCTGCTGCCGAGGAAGGCGTTCGAGTAGTCGCGGAGGGGGGATTTGATGCCGGCGGCGGTGGCGGTCTCAACGACCTTGTCGAGTCCGACCTTCATGCCGAGGCGGACGGTGGCGGCGTTTTTGCCTTTGATAAGGGCGTCGCGGGTGGTGATGGATCCCTCGTATTCGTTATCGGCGGTTTCCACGCCCCACTCGCCGAGGATGCCGGTTTCACCTCCGACCATGACATAGCGGTTGTCGATGCAGGCGTCCTGCACCAACTCGCCGGGAAAAACGCCGGAGGCATACGCGGCGGTGTAGACAAAGGGAGTGAAGGCGGTGCCGGGCGAGCGGGTGCCTTGGATGGCACGGTTGTATTCGCTGTGCTTGAAGTCGCGGCCGCCGACGAGGGCGAGGATTCCGCCGGTGGCGTTCTCTGCGGCGAGGGCGGCGCCCTGGAGGTATTTCGGCTCGGGCATTTTTACCCCCATGTTGCCGCGGTTGATGGACTCCTCCATCTTGGCCGTGGCGGCGCGGTATTCGGCGAAGGTGGGGTGGTCGTAGCCGGGGCGGGATTCGACTTGGAGGAGAAAGTCCTGCGTGGCTTTTTCGGCGGCGCGCTGTAGGTCGATATCAAGCGTGGTGTCGATCCGGTAGCCACCATTCATCGCGCGCTCGAAGCCGAGGGCCTTGATGACCTGCTGGCGGATGAGTTCCTGGGCATAGCCGGCCTTGAAGGGGTTGGTGCGCTTGACGGTGCCGAGGGGGGATTCAAGTTCCTCGGCGAGTTCCTTGCGGCTGATGAAGCCGAGTTCGCGCATTTTTTGGAGAACGATGTCGCGGGAATCCTTCGACGCGGTCGGGTTGTTGAAAGGCGAGAGGGCGTTCGGGCTTTTCAAAAGCCCCGCGAGCGTGGCGCTCTGGCCGATCGAGAGGTCGATCGCGTTTTTTCCGAAGTAACCCTGCGCGGCGGCCTCGGCTCCGTAGAAGCCGCTGCCGAAGTAAACGCGGTTCAGGTAGGCCTCCATGATTTCCTTTTTCGAGAAATTTTTCTCGATGCGCCACGCGAGATACATCTCCACGAGTTTGCGCTCGTAGGTGCGCTCGCGGAGTTCGAAGGAATTGCGGGCGAGCTGCTGGGTGACGGTGCTCGCGCCTTGGGCGATGCGGCCCTGCATGTAGTTCGTGAGCGCGGCCCGGAAGATTCCCATGTAGTCCACGCCGTCATGGGTGTAGAAGCGGTTGTCCTCGGCGGCGATGACGGCGTTCACCAAAGCCTGCGGCAGGCGGTCGTAGGGGACGGGTTGGCGGTTTTGAATGAAAATCTTGCCGAACTCGCGGCCCTCGCGGTCGTAGAGGACCGAGGCGGCCTCCATTTCGGAAACCTGCTTGAGGTCGAACTCGTCGGCGCGGCTTTTGTATTGGCTGGTGAGGATTCCAAAAGTCACCCAGGCGGCAAAGGCGCCGACGGCCAGCAAGGCGAGCGGAAACCACACGCGCTTGCGTGCGTAGAACGGCGCTCTCCGTGAGGAATCGTCCTTTTCCCAACTGTAAAGATCCTTGCTGATGGGGGGGACTTTTCCATTTCGGTTCCGCGAGATCAAGACCGGCGATGCCGATCAGGCGCGGGCGAGGGCCCGGAGGAAATCCAGGAAAAACGCGCCGCCGCGCCGGAGGTCCTCGATGGCGATGAATTCATCGGCCGTGTGGGCCTGGTCGATCGAGCCCGGGCCGATGGCAATCGAAGGGCAGCCTTTGGCGGCGAACACGGCGGCATCGCAAAACCACGGGGCTCCAACGGGCCTCGAGCCAAGTGTTCCAAGAGTCTGGATGAGGGGGTGCGAGGGATCGGTCCAAAGCGGCCCGGAGCGGCGAAGGGAAATCTCGAGGCCGGGCACGCGCTTCTGCAGAAGCTCGGGAAGGAACGAGATATCGAGGCCGGGAATGAGCCGCATATCGACGGCGCACTCGCAGGAATCGGGAACGATATTCACCTTCGACCCGCCGGAGATGGTGCCGACGCTGAGCGTCGAAGTGCCAAGAACGGGGTCGGTTTTTTCGGAAAGTTTCGGAGCGACCTCGCGGCGGAGGCACTCGATCGCCTCGGCGATTTTGTAAATGGCATTGTCGCCCTCTTCGGGCCGTGAGGCGTGGACGGCGCGGCCGCGAGCGCGAAGTTGAAGCCAACAGGAGCCCTTGTGCGCGTGGACGGCATCGAGGGAAGTGGGCTCTCCCGCCATCACAAAATCAAACCGCTCCTGCTCCGCGAGAGCCTTGGCCCCGTGCTGGCCGGCCTCCTCACCGACGAGCCCGGCGAACCAGATTTCATAAGGAAGATCCGCCAAAAAATCACGCGCCTCGCGCAACGCCCACAGCATCGAGGCCATCGGGCCTTTCGTGTCGCTCGCGCCGCGTCCCCAGAGCCTCCCGTTGCGGATTTCGCCTCCAAAGGGATCGATCGTCATTCCCGTGATGCTCACGGTGTCCAGGTGCGGGGCGAAAAGAATTCGAGGGGCGCCGGTTTTTTTCGAAGGGAACCGCCCAACCACATTCGGGCGGCCGGGCAAAACCTCGTGCAGCCCCACCTCCGCGCCGCAACCCCTCAGAAATTCCGCGACCCATTCCGCGCAGGCCGCCTCGCCGGTGTGCGGCGTGCCGGGATCACCGCCGTCGGGATTGACGCTCGGAATGCGGACCAGCGCCGAGGCGATCTCTTCGACCGGGCTCATCGCGAGGATAGATACCACTCCACGAATTTCGGGATGCCTTCGCGGATTTTGGTCTGCGGGTTGTAGCCGAGGAGTTGGCGGGCCTTGGTGATGTCGGCGGCGGTGAGCGGCATGTCGCCCTGCTGCTCGGGGAGCCTTTCAATGACGGCCTTTTTGCCGAGGGCATTTTCGATCTCGACGATCAACTCCGACAAGGTGGTCGTCTGGTTTTCGCCGAGATTGAAAATATCGAAGGCCGGCCCCTCGTAGCGCAACGCGCCGGCCACGCCTTGCACGATATCGTCGATGTAGGTGTAGTCGCGCCGCGTGGAGCCGTCGCCGTATTGCGGGATCGATTGCCCGCGGTGGATGGCGTCTGTGAATTTGTGGATCGCGAGATCGGGCCGCTGGCCGGGGCCGTAAACAGTGAAAAACCGCAGACACACGACTTTCATGCCGTAAAGGTGGGCATAGTTGCCGCAGAGATGCTCGCCGGAGATTTTCGTGGCCGCGTAGGGGCTGAGCGTTTGCGGGAGCGGGAGATCCTCGGTGAACGGGACTTTTTTCGCCAAGCCGTAAACCGAGGAGCTGGAGGCGAACAAAAACCGGCCGATGCCGTTCCGGTGCGCCGCTTCGAGGAGGTGGTGGGTGCCGGTGATGTTGGTGTCGATATAGAGCTGCGGATCCTGAACCGAGGGCCGAACCCCCGCCCGCGCGGCGAGGTGGATAATGGCGTCGAATCGGCCGTGGGAGATGGTGCTTTGGACGAAATTCCGGTTTCGTATATCCCCTTCATGCAGCCGGACCGCCCCCCCAAGCGATGCGAGATTCGCCCGCTTGATGCGTGGGTCGTAGTAGTCGTTGAAATCGTCAATGACTTCAACCATGTGGCCGTCCCCAAGCAGGCGACCTGCCACATGGGAGCCGATAAAACCGGCCCCGCCCGTTACCAAAATTCTCATCGCGGGACTCTAGGGAGCCGATTCGCGGGGCCGCAAGAGGTTTTGTTTTTTTGGGCCTTGACGGCTTGCGCAGCGGTGCGTTTCCTTGGCGATTCATTCTGTCTCCCATGCCATTCGCCCTCCTCTCCACAGCCTCGTGCGGCCTCGCCCTCCTATTAAGCCTCTGGTTCCTTGTCGGATCCTGGTCCAACCAAAGTTTTGAAACCAAGCTTTTGAAGCTCCAGGACGATATCCAAGCCCATCAACTCACCATCCAAGGCCAGCAACAGCAGCTTCAGGCCCAGCAGCAGCAGATCGACGCCGCCGCGCAACTCCAGAACCAGATCGGGCCCGCCATGCTTCGCGATTTGGCCCAACTCTCCGTCTCCAACAAAAACAACAAAATCACCGAACTGCTTAAAAAATACGGCATGGAAGTGAACTCCAACCCCTCCGCCAATGGCAACTGAACCCATGGAAGACTACGACAACGAACTCCCCCCGGAAACCCCCTCACTGATGGGGAACACCCATCTTTTGATCGGCCTCCTGGCACTGGCCTTCTCCATTTTTCTTTTCGCCCAAATCAGTGCGAACGGCCAGGCCTCCCGGTCGATGAATTGGCGCCACGACACCATGGATCGGCAACTCGTCTCGATCGTGGACTCCGAAAAACGCTTTGCGGAACTTATCAAGCAACGCGAAACGCTGGTTCAGCAAGCCCAGCAAGTCCAGACGAGCTACACCGAGATGCTCAACGACCTCCTCAAGCTCGCCGAAACCGACAAGGACGCCAAAGCGGTCGTGGAAAAATACCGCATCCAGCGGCAGGACACTGCCGCCCCTGCCACTCCCTGATTCGTCCCGGCTCCACAGTCGCGCCAGCCAATGAAAACCCTGCTGGTTACGGGAGCCACCGGTTTTGTGGGTCGCAACCTCGTGTTGCGCGAAATCTCGCGCGGCACCCAAATCCTCGCTCCGGTTCGCAGCGCCGCCAAACTTCGCGCCCAACTGGAAGCCGAGGGCGTCGATCCCGGGGCGGTGACTCCCTTGGACGCCGATCCCGATCGATGGGGGAGTGACATCCGGCCAACCCATGCCCTGCTCTCCGCCGGGGTCCTTTTCGCGCGCGACCGCGAGGAATATTTTTCCACCAATGTCGATTGGACGCTACGGGTTCTCGAGGCCCTGCCCGAGTCCACCCGCATTGTGGTTTTGTCCTCGCAATCCGCCGGCGGCCCCACCCCAGACGGTCGCAACGCCCGCACCGAGTCGGACGCCGACACGCCCCTGACCTGGTATGGAAAATCCAAACTCGCCCTCGAGCGCGCTCTTCAGGCTCAAAAAGCCCGACCCCTGTGCATTCTCCGGCCACCGATGATTCTCGGACCGCGCGACACCGCCACGCTTCCGCTCTTCAAAATGGCCATGGGGGTGATCCGCACCAAGCCCGGCCTTCGCCGTAAGGAATTCAGTTTTGTTTCCGTGGACGATGTCGTCGAGGCCGTCGAAGCCGCGTGGAATTGCGAAGCCCCTGGCCCCCACTACATCGCCGCCGACCGCACGATCACCGATTGGGAGTTGATCGGCACCGCCGCCCGCGCGGCGGGTGGCAGGGGAGTCACCCTTCCGATCCCGATCGCGGTGGTGAAAGCCATGTCACTGCTCGTTGATTCGATTCCCGCCCTTCGCCATTCCGCTCCCAGCCTGACTCGCGACCGCGCCAAGGAAATTTGGCCGAACCGCTGGGTGGTGGACTCCGGCGCCTTTCGTCGCGCCACGGGATGGAAGAGTCGCCAAGACCTCGGCGAGGCGCTCCAAGGCGCTTTCGAGCATTATGTCCGGGAAGGACATTTCTCGCGGCCCGAAAAGTCTTGAAGCCTCCGCCTGCCGGTTGTCCCATCGGCGGCTCATGAATCCGATCACACCCGACCACCTCCTCGAAGCCCAGCGCTGGCGCTATGCCACGAAGCAATTCGATGCTTCAAAAAAAATCACCGCCCCCGTTTGGCAATCCCTCGAGGAAACCCTGATTCTTTCCCCCTCTTCCTACGGCCTCCAGCCCTGGCAATTCTTCGTTGTTGAGAACCCCGACCTCCGCGCCAAGCTCCGCCCCCACTCTTGGAATCAATCGCAGATCACCGACGCCTCACACCTCGTCGTCTTCGCCATTCCCGAAAAAGTCGATGTCCCCTACATGGAAAAATATCTCGCCCGCATCGCGGAGGTCCGCGGTGTCACACTCGAGTCGCTGGGTTTCTACCGCGACATGATGATGGCCGATGTCATCGCCGGCCCGCGCCAGGCTTGGGTTCGCGAGTGGGCCGCCCGCCAGGTCTACATCGCGCTCGGCAACTTCATGACCTCCGCCGCCCTGCTCGGCATCGACACCTGCCCGCTTGAGGGCCTCGACCCGCGCGAATACGACGCCATCCTCGACCTCCCCGCGAAAGGCTACAACACCATCGTCGCCTGTGCCGCCGGTTACCGCTCCGCCGAGGACAAATACGCCAGCCTCCCCAAGGTCCGCTTCGAAAAATCCGAACTCGTCCGGCATCTCTGAGGATTTCAAATTCCAAATTTGAAATCCCAATGAAATCCGACCAGGCACTGACTATTCAGGCGCAAAAAAACATCCTTCCGATCCGTGGTCATCGGGTGATGCTGGATTTTCATCTCGCCGAGCTTTACGGGGTTGAAACCCGCGCTTTGAAGCAAGCCGTTCGTCGAAACATTGGGCGTTTTCCCGAGGATTTCATGTTTGATCTCAATGAAAAAGAGGTGGCGGGTCTGCTATCACAAAATGTGATACCTGCGCGCAGGATTTTGGGTGGCGCGGTGCCGATGGCATTTACCGAGCAAGGCGTTTCCATGCTCTCAAGTGTTCTCAGAAGCCAAAGGGCTATCGAGGTAAACATTGGAATAATGCGCGCCTTTGTGCGCTTTCGCGAATTGCTGCTCACGAACGCGGAACTCTCCCGAAAACTCGAGGAACTGGAGAAAAAATACGACAGCCAGTTTCAAGTGGTTTTCAATGCCATTCGCCAACTGATGCAGCCACCCGACCCGCCATCCAAGCCTCAAATCGGCTTCCATGTCCGTGACGAAAAACCCTAAAACTCCCTCATTCCAAAATCACCCGGCCACAACCCACACTTAAAACTTAAACCTTTCCCATGACCACCACCGCGCCCCACAACCCCGCCACCCACCGCCTCGAGTCCGACTCGATGGGCCAAATCTCCGTTCCTCACAATGTCTATTGGGGAGCGCAGACCGCCCGCTCGCTCATCCACTTCGACATCGGCGAGGACATCCTGCCTCCCGAGATGATCAAGGCCCTCGGCATCCTGAAAAAAGCCTGCGCCCTGGCCAACGCCGACCTCGGCAAACTCCCCGCCGACAAACGCGATCTCATCGTGAAAGCGGCCGACGAGGTCATCGCCGGTAAACTCGACGCCCACTTCCCGCTCCGCATCTGGCAGACCGGCTCCGGCACCCAGAGCAACATGAACGCGAACGAGGTCATCTCGAACCGCGCCATTGAACTCGCCGGCGGCGAGATGGGCTCCAAGACCCCCGTCCATCCGAACGACCATGTGAATATGTCGCAGTCCTCCAACGACACTTTCCCGACCGCGATGTCCATCGCCTCGGCCGCGGTCGTTTTGGAAAATCTCGTTCCCGCCGTCAAAATCCTCCGCGACACGCTCGACGCCAAGGCCACCGCTTTCGCCGACATCGTGAAAATCGGCCGCACCCACCTCCAGGACGCCACCCCGCTCACACTCGGGCAGGAATTTTCAGGCTATGTCTGCCTGCTCGACCAGGCCCTGCGCGACATCGAATTTTCGCTCACCGGGCTCTACCAACTCGCCATCGGCGGCACCGCCGTCGGCACCGGCCTCAACGCCCACCCCGAATTCGGCGACCGTGCCGCCGCGCACATCGCGCAGCTCACCGGCCTCCCGTTCCAATCCGCGCCGAACAAATTCGCCGCCCTCTCCGGCCACAACGAATTCGTCATCGCCAGTGGAGCCGTGAAATCCCTCGCCTGCGCGCTGATGAAAATTGCCAACGACATCCGCTGGCTCGCCTCCGGCCCCCGTTGCGGCCTCGGCGAACTCATCATCCCCGAAAACGAGCCCGGCTCGTCCATCATGCCCGGCAAGGTGAACCCCACCCAATCCGAAGCCCTCACGATGATCGCCATCCAAGTCATGGGCAATGACACCGCCATCGGCATCGCCGCCTCGCAGGGCAATTTCGAGCTGAATGTCTTCAAGCCCGTCATCGTTCATAATTTCCTCCACTCCGTCCGCCTGCTCGCCGAGGGCTGCCACTCCTTCAACGACCACTGCGCCGTCGGCATCGAGCCGAACCTCCCCGTCATCGAGGGCTATGTGAAAAATTCCCTCATGCTCGTCACCGCGCTGAATCCCCACATCGGTTACGACAAAGCCGCGCAGATCGCCAAGAAAGCCCACAAGGAAAACTCCAGCCTCAAGGAAGCCGCCCTCTCCCTCGGCTATCTCACCGCCGAGCAATTCGATCAGTGGGTCGTGGCAAAAAACATGACACACCCGTAATACCGATAGCCGCTGGCTCTTGGACTTTCACCCTCCGCGCTCACTGTGTCCGCCAGGGTTCATCCCGCTGGACTCGGGATTACTCGAACCCCAGGCCGAGGCAGTCGAGCATCCGGGTTTGGAGATCTTTTTCGATAAATGGCTTCGTCATGTAAGCCGTGGCACCGGCTTTGACAGCCGTGATGATGGCAAGGTGACTGCCCTCGGTGGTGAGCATCAGAACGGGAATGTGCTTGAGCACCTCGGTGGAGCGGATTTTTCGCAGGAGATCGAGGCCGTTCATGTTCGGCATGTTCCAATCGAGCACGACAAGATTGTATTCGTCAGGTTCCTTTTCGAGAATTCCGAGGGCGACGAGGCCGTCCTCCGCCCCTTTGCACTCGGCTCCAAAAGCCGAAGCCGCTGAAGCGACTATTCGGCGCATCATCATCGAATCATCAACGGCGAGAATTTTCATAAAATTCAGGAGGGTTTTTAGAAATCAAGAATGCCGGCTTGGTGGGACAATCTCAAGAGTTAAGGGTTTGGATAATGATTGAATGCCAACCTGTCGAGTAGGTCTCGTATCCAGGCGCTGTCGCGATGGCGAAGAGGGTCGGGATGCCGTGGAGTTCGGCGTTGGTGAAGCCCTTTCCTTGGAGAATGAGGGATTCCAGGTGTGAAATGTTGAGCCGCTCCTTGAGGATCGCATTTTTTGTATCGGCGAGGATCATGCCGGTGCTGTCGATAATGCAGACGCGGGTGTTTTCCTTTTCGGAGGGAGAGAGGGGGGTGCGGTTGACGATCGTTTGGGCGAGGGCTTCCCAATTGAACAGGATGCCGAGGACGCCGATGAGTTCGCCATTCGATTGGCCGTCGCGGCGGACGCCGCAGGAGTAGGCGAGAATGTGCTGACCTTGGACGAGCGGCGAGGTGTGCACGGTTTCAAAGCCGAAATCTTCGCCGCTGGCCGAGGTGCGGGCTTTGCGGAACCACTCGTTGGCGGCCACATTCATGCCGATGGATTTGTATTTTGCGGAGCGGCCGTTGGCGATGACCGTGCCGTTCAGGTCGCAGAGGACGATGTCGTAATAGACAGTGTAGGCATTCAGGATCACACCGAGGCGTTCACAGGCGTGGCGGGAGGAATCCGGGCCGGGCTTGGTCAAGGCATCCACGGCGCTCGAGTCGGTGGCCCACCAGCGGACATCGCAGGAGCGCTCGTAGAGGTTGCGGTCGATGAGGTCGATATTGGTGAGGGCGAGATCGACGAGGCGGCTGCCGCGCACGACGGTGTCGAGGCGGCAGCTGATTTCGGAGAGTTGGGTGATGTCGTGTTTGGTCTCTTCGGCGAGGCCCTCGGCGACCTGGGCGGTATTGGTGGAGAGGTTGCCGATCTCATTCGCGACGACGGCGAAGGTGCGGCCCGCATCGCCCGCTTTGGCCGCCTGAATCTGCGCATTGAAGGATAGCAAACGCACACGCATGTTGATGTCGTCGATTTGCCGGAGCGAGTTGTTCATCTTGCTCGAGATGCTCTTGGAGAGGTGCTGGATGCTCTCGATCCAATTATCGAACGAATCGTTTTTCGTGTTGGCTGCGGGTTGGAGCTGTTGAGTGGCCATAGGTTTCAAGGAGTGGCTGGTGGGATTCGGGTATTAGATTTTTTTTCTGTAAAAAAACGAGCCGCCGATTTGTTCGACCTGAAACAAATGCTGGTGGGTGAGCAGGGATTCTGTTCCTCCCAGCATGAGGAGGCCATCTTTGAAAATGACCTGTGCAAGCCGGTTGAAGAGGTCGAGTTTGAAGTGCTCCTCGAAATAAATCGCCACATTCCGGCAGAGCACAAGATCGAACACACCGAGGCTTGTGAAGTCGTCCTGCAGGTTCCTCCGCTTGAAACTCACCATCGAGCGCACGGGGGCTTTCAGGGTCCATGTGTCCGAGGCGGTGGGGTCGAAGAAGTTTTCCTTCCAATAAACAGGAAGGCCCCGGGAAATTTCGAGCTGGCTGTAGCGGCCGGTCGAAGCGAGGAAAAGGGTGCCCGGGGAGATGTCGAAGGCGATGATCTCGAAGGAGGAAAGATTCACACCCTCGAGGAGTCCGTCGGCCTTGAGTTTATGAAGGATGAGCGCGATCGAGTAGGGTTCCTGCCCGCTGGAGCAGGCGGCGCTGAGGATGCGGATGCGGTGTTTTTGTCCCCGGCGGAGAAGGTTTGCGAATTCGGGAAGGATCGTTTTTTCAAGAGCCTCCCACGGGCGGGTATCGCGGAACCAATAGGTCTCGTGGGTGGTCATGGAGTCGATGATCTTGTCGCGGAGGCGACCGGTGGCATCGGCCTTGGCCTTGGCGATGAATTCCGGGATGTCCCTGGCGCCGCTTTCCGAGATGATGGTGCCGAGGCGGGCTTCGAAGAGGTAGCGTTTCTCCTCGCCGAGATGGATGCAGCAGGCCTCGGCCACATAGCGGGAGAGCAGCGGGAGGTGGCTGGGATTTTTAGTGAAATCGAACATGTGCCCGTGTGGATCGCGCCTTCCGTTAATTAAAGCCGAAAGAGTTTGTTGAGGCGGGGGCCGATTTCCTGGAGAGGCAGGATCTCGTCGTGCAAATCGCGTTGGGCGACCGCCTGGGGCATGCCGTAAACAGTGCAGGTGGCGGCGTCCTGGGCGATGCACCAAGTCGGGCAAGCGGCCTTGAGGCTGGCCACGCCATCGGCGCCATCCGATCCCATGCCGGTGAGGATGACGGATATGGCACCGCGCAAATTGCATTTCCGGGCGGAGTCGAAAAGAACATCGACCGAGGGGCGGCAGGAATGGACTGGCGGGGCAGTGGTGAGGTGCACGCGGAATTTCCCGGCTTCGTTGCGCTGGATTTCCATGTGGAATCCCCCGGGCGCGATGAGGAGTTGGCCCGGCAGGGGAAGATCGCCCTCGGCGGCTTCCTTGATCGTAAGTTCGCTGGCTTTGTCCAATTGCTCGGCGAGGGACTTGGTGAAGCCTGCCGGCATGTGTTGCACGAGGAGGATGGGAACAGGGATTTTCGGAGAAAGGAGCGGGATGATTTTCGAGAGCGCCAGCGGACCACCGGTGGAAACTCCCACAAGCAACAAGTCAATAAACGGCGGGGGTTGGAGGCGTTTGAACGCGACAGACTGGGCCGATGCGGCCGGTGCCGGAGAGGTGGCCGCAGCGGTGGCGCGGAGGAGCCTGGCCAGCGAGGCGGCCTTGCGAATGTCCGCTTTGAGAGTTTCCATCCCCGCCTCGAAGGAGGAGCCGCTTGGCTTGGCGATGAACTCGATCGCGCCCTTGGCGAGGCAGCCCATGGTGATCTCGGCATCGCGGCCGGTGGCTCCGCTCACCATCACAACCGGCAGATTCGGGTGGGAGGCTTTGATTCTCTCCAGAACCTCCGACCCGTTCATCCCCTCCATGAAAAGATCCAGGAGGACGAGATCGAACTTCTCGGCTTCGAGGCGCCTAAGTGCGAACTCGCCGCTCGAAACGGCCACGGCCTCGGCTTCGGGCAGGCTCGAGGCCGCCTCCGTGAGGAGCTTCCGATAAAGAGCCGAGTCGTCGACGACGAGGATTCGCATGCAAGGGTGCGGGCGGCTTACAGTTTGAATTTGTTGACCAACTGGCCGAGGGAGCCCGCGAGGTGGCTGAGTTCCCCGGCGCTCTTGCTGATCCGGGAAGCGCCCTTGGCCGCATCGCTGGCGGCTTGGGACACGCCATGGATGTTGCGGGAAACCTCGTCCGCACCCGCCGAGGCGTTTTTGACATTCTCGGAGAGGTTTTTGGTGGAGGAGGTCACATTGTGGAGCGAGCGGACGATTTCCGAGGTTGTGGCGGATTGTTCCTCCACGGCGGCGGCGATGCTGGAGGAAATCTGGCTGACCTGCTCGATGACCTTGGCGACATCATCGATCGCCTCCATGGAATTCGAGGTGTTTTCCTGAATCAGGCTCACTTGGAGCCGGATGTCTTGCGTGGCGGCGGCCGATTGGCGGGCGAGTTCCTTGACTTCGTTGGCGACGACCGCAAATCCGCGGCCCGCCTCGCCGGCGCTGGCGGCCTCGATGGTGGCGTTGAGGGCAAGGAGGTTGGTTTGCTCCGCGATCTGGTTGATGAGTTCGACGATCTTCCCGATCTGGCGGGCGGACTCTTCGAGTTTGCCCATAAGTTCGCGGGTTTGGCGCGCCTGGGCATCGGCCTTGCGGGCGATTTCGGATTCCTGCGTGCAGTTGCGGGCGACCTCTTGGATGGAAGAGGACATTTCCTCCACGGCGGCGGCGACTGTGGTGGAGGATTGGCTGATCTCTCCGGCGGCAACCGTCATGGATTTCGAGTTGATGGCGAGTTCTTCGCCGGCGGCGGCCACGGTGTGGGCCTGGACATTGGTTTGCTCGGCTCCGGCGGCTTGGGAATTCGCGGTCTCGGTGAGGATCGAGGCGGATTCCGTGAGAGCCTCGGAAGTGCTGGTAATTTCCTGGACCATCTTGCGGAGATTATCGATGCAGGCATTCACCGAATCGGCGAGTGTGCCCAACTCGTCATTTCGCTTGAAATTCACACTTCCCGTCAGGTCGCCGTTGGCGAGTTTTTGAACCTCGTTCGAGCAGGCGACGATCGGGCGGCTGATCGAACGCCCAATGAAAAACGCCGACACCAACAAAATCAAAACGGCGGCCACGCCCATTCCATAGGCGATCTCATGCACATAATTGAGCAAATCCTGCTCGGTTACGCTGATTGTTAGGATCCAACCCAGGCCCGGGTAGCCAAGCGCTCCTTGGGATTTGGTGAATCCGCTGATCTGGCGGACATTTTTGTCAGGACAAATCTCCTTGAGAGATCCCGTTTTGCCTTGGGCGGCTAGCTGGATGGAGTCAGTGCCAATGTCCTCTTTGGTCTTTTTGAGAACGCCGGTTTTCAGGCGGTTGAAATCCAATGAACCGTGCAGGGCGGGTTCAAGGAAAGCGAGCAAAGTGCCTTGGGTGTTGGCGAGGGTGATTTCGCCGGACTTGATGCCCCGTTTTTCCAAGGAGTTGTATGTCGATTTGATAATGTCCTCGACGAGGGTGAAATCTGCGAGGTTTCTCCACACGCCG
>CAYOGR010000002.1:0-9904 GCA_964403605.1 uncultured Chthoniobacter sp. | reverse complement strand
CGATTTGATAATGTCCTCGACGAGGGTGAAATCTGCGAGGTTTCTCCACACGCCGCGGAATTCTCCATTACTTCCAAGGATTGGCGCGGAATAGCCGATCACGAGGGTTTCAGGGCCAAAAACGGTGATGGCGTCCGGATCCTGGGCGACATCGCTCACCACGGTGCCGGAGAGAGTTTCGCTTGCTGTGAAGCGGCCGTCCTTGCTGGCCTTGAACCAATCGGCGTTTGAGAAGTCCTTGCCGATCAGGAACGAGGTATCGAGCGCCTTGTTTTTGGCATCGACGGTATTGACCGCCACCACGCGGCCATCTTGATCGAGCACCATGCTGAGCGAGTAAATTCCATAAAGACGGACATAGTTGTTGATGGCTTCGACCAAGGTGGCGTTGACGCCGGGATCCCTCCAATCGGGAGCCTGCACGATCTGGTTGGTCGCGAAGGCTTGGACATCACCGTAACGCTCGAAAAGATTCCTCTCGATGGTGTCCATGCAGTTCTCGGCGAGGATGAGCATTTCCTCGGAGGCCATTTTGGAAATGGTATTCGCCTCCTTGATGGCGAGCGCCACGAGGCCGAGCAACGGAATCAGGCCCGCAACGGCCATGCTGAGGATGATTCGGGTGGATAGGTTGATTTTCATTTTTTTATTAATGGGTGAGGCTGGCTTTGTCTCTGTTTGGTGGCAGGTGTTTCAGGGTTTGTGGTGCGTTGCTGGATTGCTGTTGCGCGTTGGCTGTGAGCAAAAAATGCCCCTGGGCAAATAGGGATGTCTGATCCACTCCGTTGCCGAGCATTTCCGCGATCGCGTCCAAATCGAGAACCAGCGAGAGACGGTCCGACAGCACGGCGCTGCCCAGGAGGCCCTTGGTTTGCAATGTGGCTTGGTCGATCTGGTCATCCGAGAGATCCACGGAATCCACGATGCGCGAAGCAATGATGCCGATGCTGTCGAAGGGCGGGCGCGGGACGATGAGGAAAAACTCGTTTTTGCGCTCGGCGGGAGAGCGGATGGGGAGGATCTCTGAAAGCTGGACGAGGCGGAGGGTGGAATCGTGGTTTTTGCGCAAGCATTCCATCGGGCCGATGCGTTCGATGTCTTCCGCCGAGACGGACTCCACGCGCATGACCCGGGTGAGGTGGATGGCGAGGTATTCGCCGTCGCTTTCCTGGAAAATAAGAACACGCCGGGTGGTTGAGTCGGTGAGGGAGGACTCTGTGGTTTTGGACGAGGCGAGGGCGATTTGGGAGGCCGAGATTTTGCCTTGGGCCATCGAATTCGGATCGAGAATCATGGCGATTTCGCCTTGGCCGAGAATGGTGGCGCCGGAGTAGTAGCCCACGGTGCGCAAATGGCGGCCGAGGGGTTTCACCACGATTTCCTCGTTGCTGATGATCTCGTTGACGATGAGGCCGTAGGTGAGATGGTCCAAACGCAGGACGACCACGAAAGTTTCGTGCTTTGCGGATTCCCTCGGGGGGTGCCCCAAAAGCTCGGAGAGATCGACGACGGGGAGGAGTTGGCCTCGAAGCTCGAGGACTTGGGCGCCGCCCATGGTTTTGATCGGGTATTCCTCTCCGGGGTGGACGATCTCATCCACATTGATCTGCGGGAGCGCGTAGTTGATGCCACGGCAGCCCACGATGAGCGCGGGGACGATGGCGAGCGTGAGCGGAAGGCGAATGATGATGCGCGTGCCCTGGCCCAGACGGCTGTCGAGTTCCACATGGCCGCCCAACTTTTCGATGTTGGTCTTGACGACATCCATCCCGACGCCGCGACCGGAAATGTCGCTGACGGCGGCGGCTGTCGAAAACCCGGCCGCAAAGATGAGTTGGAGCGCATCGGAATCGGTCATGCGCGACGCCTGGTCCGTGGTGATGACGCCTTTCTCGATGGCCTTGGATTTGAGCCGTTCGGGGTCCATGCCCCCGCCGTCGTCGAGGACTTCGATTTGCACACGGCCGGCGAGGTGCGCGGCCGAGAGCCTCACGGTTCCACAGGATTTCTTGCCCTTCGCGACTCGGGCTGCCGGGGACTCGATGCCGTGGTCCACGCTGTTGCGAACGAGGTGGGTCAGGGGATCGGAAAGACCCTCGAGAAGCGTGCGGTCGAGCTCCACATCATCACCGAAAATCTCGAGTTGGATTTCCTTGTCCAGCTTGTGGCTCAAGTCGCGGACGATGCGTGTGAATTTCCCGAAAAGCCCGCCGACCGGTTGCAAGCGGGCGCGCATGATCGTGTCCTGCAAGTTCGAGGTCACGGAACTGATCTCCTGGACCACCGACTGCATCTCGGAGTCGCCGGAGGCGGTCTCCGAGCGGCCCGCGATGCGGAGCAGGCGGTTTCTGCCGAGAACCATCTCGCCGGCGAGATTCATGAGGGAATCGAGCAGGCCGACATTGATGCGAATGGTCTCCTCGGGCTTGCGCCGCGCCGATGGCATCGGCTTGGGATCGATCGTGGTCGGCTCGGGGCCTGAGGCTGCCGGCGGGCGCGGGGCCTGCGTCGCCACGGCGGACGGGGCGGGAACAAGGCTTTTGGTATCGGACTCGGGTTGCGCCTTGGCGGCGATGGAGGGCAAGGCCGGGCCGTTGGTGCCGGGCGGGTTGGTTTTCAACCATTCGCCAAGCTTTTTCGAATCCACCTCGCCAATGTTTTGTTCGGAGAGTCCCAACGCGCCGGACAGGATAAATGGCTCGAGCGCGGTGACATAAAAGAAGCTAAGCGCGACATCCACGCCTTCGCAGTCGGAAAGCCCGGCGTTTTCAGGCAGCGAAACGCGGGTGGAAATCAGTGTTCCGAGCGAGGCGCATTCGGAAAGGAAATGCTCCAGCGTCTGGCCTTGGGATTCGATCTCGGCGGCGATGGAGGCTTTGACGATGTAGAAATTTTGACCGTGCTTGAGGCCGTCCAAAAGGCTCGCGGGGTCGAATGCAAAATCCGCCAAGGCCGCATCGGGGAGGGATTCCGCTTGCGCGGTCGCAGCGGATGCCACCGGAGCGTTTGCCTTGGAAGCAATGGCCGCGGGCGGTTTGTGGCCTTGCAGGGGTGTGCCGTTGAGGATCGCTTGCAGGCCGGCGATTTCGTCTTCGCACGGGATTTCGGCCGCCCTGTCGGCCTGTGCGAGCATGAGATTGAGCTTGTCCGAAGTCGAAATGAGCAGGCTCACCATTGCCTGATCCGCGCCAATCGTGCCGTCGCGGAGGAGGGACATCACACTCTCCATCACATGCGCGAGCTTCACAATCGGGTCGAAACCAAAAAAGCCCGAGGCTCCTTTGATGCTGTGAACCGAGCGGAAAATGCTGTTCAGGAGCGCGCTGTCTTCGGGGTTCGACTCGAGCGCAATGAGATCGGTTTCGAGAGTTTGAAGGTGTTCGCTCGATTCCTGCACGAAGAGATCGAGCATTTCCTGATCGGCGTTCATTCGGAAACCTCCACGGCGTTCAAAGCGAGGTGTTGATCCACTTTTAGGAGTCGCAGGAGTTTCGCGGTCTTGCCGGTGGCTCGCACACCAGGGTGGAACCCGCGTTGGCGGCAGTCATTCGCCGCCGCAAGGAGAAATTTGACAGTTCCCGAATCGGGCGTCTCCGTGGCGGACAGGTCGATTTCCACCGAGGCGACTCCGCTGGCCTCTTGGAGGCACTCGAGAAATTCGATGGCGGACGCACCGAGGGAGGCCGCGTTGACCGGTTGTGAGGGAATGGCGTGGAGAGTGCCCTTGTCGGTTTTGGTCTTCATGCCGCGTTTTTCTTCGGCTCGGAGATCGAGACCAGATTGCCTATTTGCAGAACGGTGATGAGTTTCTCGCCGGAGCTGATAACGCCGGCAATGAAACGGGTGTCGAGCCCGCTGAGGGCCTCGGGTGGCGCTGGAAGAACCCGGGTGCCGGGAGGCAGGATGTCTCCGATGGCATCGACGAGGAGGCCCGTGGGATCGGCGTCGGCCATTTCATGATTCTCGGGTGGCTGGGGCAGCCGGGCCAGGTCGTTGGCGGTTTTGAAGACGATGCACCGGCTGGAGGGACGCGGTTCGTTGGAGGAATGACCCAAGCGGTCTTCGAGATCGAGAGCGGTTAAAATCTGGCCGCGCAAGTGGACAACGCCCCTGACATAGGATGCGGCGAGACTGACAGGGGTGACTATGGGGCTGCGTAAAACTTCTTTTACCCACAAAAGATCGCAGGCGTATTGGCGACCGCAGGAGCTAAAGCCCAGAAGCTGGGAATCACTCTGTGCGTGATGCGAAATGGCGAGACTTTGTGTCATGAGGTTCGGCGGAGCGGTGTTTTAGAAACGAGTCGGCGATCGGCGTCAAACCAAAAGCCGTTAAAATTGCACGGAGAACCGGGCACCGAGCACGAGAGCGTTTCCGTAGGCTGTCGTGGAGCCGGGATTTATGATGTATTGAATGTCCGGCTGCACAAAACACCACGGCGTAAGAACGCATTGGTAGGTGGCTTCCAAAACCACTTCGGCGGCCTGCGGCGACAGGCCTTCGTCCCGCAACGCCACGTCGGCCCCGTTGCTTAGGCTTGCCAGGCCACACGAGATACCGCAGGTGTCCGCTTCGCGACCGGGCAGCAGGCCTTTGTAGGTCAGGCCGGCGTTCAGGTAGAAATCCACCACATTGCGATTGGGCGGCGTGAAGCCGATCCCCGCGAAGCTGCCCAGACCCTCGTCGCCAATAGACCCGTCCTCCCGGCGCTCCGGAATCAACAACTGGTCGGCCAGCAGGTAGAAGCCCGTGTTTGGCAGATTGCTCGAGGGATCGAGTGCGTTCGCCTCGGCACCGGTCTGGAGCCACATTCCGGCTTTCACAAAACCGGGCGGAACCCCGCTTTTTTCATCCGTTCCGTGGGAAAAGCTGACCTCGTTGATCCAAGTGACAGCTTGTTTGGAATTCAAATCCCACCGGAAGCCCGCGCGGTTGATGTTTTGCGGAATCAGATTCGTGAGGAAAACGCCGGAGCGGAAGCCCATCCAATCCGTCGGCTGCAGCTCAACGCGCGCTCCGAGACCCCCAACCGGATAGGCCGCGCCGCCACCGGGCATGTTCATCGAGGCCAGGGCGGGCCAGCCGAACGCGGCGTTGATAAAAAGCCCGCCGTAGTCCGAAACAAGAAACTCCGAATCCGCCGTGATGTTGCCGAAGCGGATGGAGATTTTATCCTCCAGAAAATTCTGTTGGAACCAAAGCTCCATCATCCGGAGTGTGTTGAAACCCGCGATGTTCGAGACGGTCAGAAAATTGCCGACCAAATCCTCGCTGGCGTCGCGACCGGAAAGCCAAACCCAGCTCGTGCCAAGCGAACCTCCGCTCCAGCCCGCGAGTTTTTCCAAATCCACCTCCGCGCCGAAATCCAACAAACCGGTGTAGACCGATCCCGTGCGCAACCCGCCCGTGGTGTTTCCCCAGACCTCGGCGGTGTAGGAGCCGAACAAACTCACGCCCCGATCCTCGACGAGTGGCCGCGCGCCGAACCATTCGCCGGTGACGGTTTCGCGCTCAAACAACGGCGCGGCAGGCAGGTCGGCCTGCCCGGCATCCTGCGATCTGGCGGCGTGGGTGAATGCCAGGGCGGCAATCAAAAGGGGGAGGAGTTTCAGTGTGGATGTTTGTTCAATCACGGTGATACGGCGAACCGGCGAGGATCGATTCCGCGCGGTAGAGTTGTTCAAGGGCCACCACCAAAGCAAGCTCGTGCTGCAGGGTCTGGGGGCCGAGCGACCAAAGCATGCCGGCCCCGGCGCGGGCGGTGTCGTCCCAGCCATCCGAGGCGCCGACCAACAAGGCACAGCGCGAGACGCCCCGATTCTGGAGGCTTTGGATCTCCGAGGCGAAGGCACGGCTGGAAAATTGTTTTCCGCGTTCGTCGAGAAGGATTCGGTGGCAGCCCTTGGCCAGTTCGCCCATCCGCTCCGCAAGACGCGGGCCGGTTTTGACGAAATGGATTTCAAACTTCGAGCAACCCTCGAGCCGACGGGCATATTCCTCGATGCCGAGGCGCGCAAAATCCAGCGCGGGCTTGCCGGCGGCGAGGACTTTCCAGGTCAACGCTGCACCGGGTTGAAGTCCGCCGCGTGGTAGGAACTGCGCACGAGCGGGCCGCTGGCGACAAACTCGAAGCCCTTGTTGCGCGCGATGGTGCCGTAAAGCTCGAAAGTCTCGGGATTGATGTATTCCACCACAGGCAAGTGGTTCGGCGTGGGGCGGAGGTATTGGCCGAGCGTGAGCACTTTCACGCCGGACTCGCGCAGGTCGTCCATCGCTTGGAAAAGTTCGATCTCTGTCTCGCCGAGGCCGAGCATCAACCCGCTTTTCGTCATGATGTCAGGCCGCAACTCGCCGGCGCGCTTGAGAAAATCGAGCGAGAGGCGGTATTTCGCGCGGGAGCGAACGAGCGGGGTAAGGCGCTCGACGGTTTCGAGGTTGTGGTTGAAAACATCGGGCCCGGCCTCGAGCACGCGCTGAAGTGGCGCGTCCTTGCCGTTGAAGTCGGGAACCAGCACCTCGATCACGATCTTGGGATCGAGCGCGCGAATGGCCTCGATCGTTTGTCCAAAATGATCCGCACCTCCATCGGCGAGATCATCCCGCGCCACGGCGGTGATGACGACATGTTTGAGCCCGAGGCGCTTCACGCCCTCGGCCACACGCTGCGGCTCATCCTGCTCGAGCGGGAAGGGTTTCGCCGTATCCACCGCGCAAAAACCGCAGGCGCGGGTGCAGCGGTCCCCGGCGATCATGAAGGTGGCCGTGCCACTGCTCCAGCACTCCCAGCGGTTCGGGCACTGCGCGCTTTCGCAAACCGTGTGGAGGCGCAGGTCGGAGATCAGGCCCTTGGTCGAAAAAAAGACGGGATTCGAGGGCAGCCGGACCTTGATCCAATCGGGCTTCTTGGCTTGGTGGAGCGTGGGATCGATTTTGATGGTGGCCATGGGAAAAATTCAGCGGAAGGCGACAAGGATTTTGAGCCGCCGACACATCCTGTCAATTCAACTTCCCTCACTTCCAAGCCCGAACTCCCGCACAAGCCGCGCGTAGGTTTGGGAGGGATTGTCGCCGAGGTGATCCACGGCAAGCCGCTCCAGGCCTCGCTGGAAGTCGATCCGGTAAAGCCCGAATCGCGGCGTGTAGGAGCCCCACTCGTAGTTGTCGGTGAGCGACCAATGGAGGTAGCCCAGCAAGGGCACACCGCGGTCGAGCATCCCGCGCACCTCGCGGAGGTGGGCCTCGAGATAATCGCTGCGCGTGAGCCGGTCGGGACGCGGCCCCCCGGAGGTGTTGTCGCGGCTGCAGCGCTGCGACATGCCGTTCTCGGCGATCAGGATTCCAAGGCCGGGGAACGCCTTTGCGTAATAGGAGCAAAACGCCGTCATCCCCTCGGGAAGGAAATGCCAGTCCCACCACTTGCTCGTGAGCACATCGAACAAGTGCGCCGACACGCTGCGGCTCTTGAATTCCAGATCGGAAAAATCCGGCATCCGCAGCGCATGGCCGAGGAAGGGGTCGTAGTAGTCCACGCCAAGGTAATCCAGCAAGCCGTCGCGCTTGGAGCGTTCGAGTTCCCGGAGGAAAAAACCGCATCCCTGCTCCGTTGCCGCACGGGAGGCCAGGAAGTTCGCGAGGCCATGGAGACCCGCTCCCGCCAGCGCGGCGAGATCGGTGCGGCGACGCAGCGCGGCCACGGCAAAGTGGAGGGTCAAATCCTCGGCCCGCGCTTTGAAATAGCCTCCGACCTCGGAGGGCTTAACTCCCCTTTGACGGAGGCTCAGCAGGTCGAGCAACATCACATCCGACCAATAAACATCGCTGCAAAAGGTGTTCATCGAGACCATCGGCCTCGACCAGCCGCGCGACTCGTAAAGATCATGGATCGCGTTGTAGGCCCGCACATGCGCCGCCAGCAGGCGATTGTAGGCCCGCAGCCCGATCGCAATCCCCGCATCGGGCCCGCCGGGGAATAGCCGGTTCAGATAGGTATTCAGAACGAGCATGTTCGGCTCGTTGATCGTGACATACCAACGCACGGGCGGCTGGGCATGGACATCCACCAAGCGGTTGTTCAGCCGCGTGACCGTGTGGCGGACGAAGATTTCAAAAACATCCGGGGTTTCATCCAAGAGCCAGGCATCGATCCCCAGCCACGCGGGATGGGTGAAATGCTGGAGTGTCACGACGGGCTCCAGCCCCTCTTCGCGACAAGCGGCGATGCGGAGCGCGTAGGCGTCGATCGCGGCGTTGTCAAACTCCGGCGCCGACGCGCGCTCCCTGGAGGTGGAGGGCTGGATTCGCGACCACTCGAGGCCAAGGCGAAAGGCATTCAAACCGAGGCCGCGCGCAAGGCGGTAATCCCCCCGGTAGCGGTTCCAGAAATCCACGGCCGCGCCGGTTTTTTGAACGCGCCCCGACGCCTCGCAGGCACCCCAGTTGTTTTTCGGCTCGCCGGGCCCGTTGTAGCCCCCTTCGCTTTGATAGCCCGAAGTGGCGACTCCGATCAGAAAGGGGGCCGTGGGCGGGAAATCCATCGCTACACTCCCTCCGCGATGCGCTTGCGGAGCGCCTTCTCGCGGATTTTGGAAATCACAACCGGCCGTCTCTCCGGCTCCTCGAGCACGATGCGGGCGACCTCGGCGGCGGCATTCGGCCGACCCAGCGCGCGGGCCGCCTGCCGCATCCGCTCCAGGCGCCCGGGATCGTCGAGAAGGCGGCGGAGCTTGTGGGCCACGAGAGTGACTTCCGTGCATTTCACCGCCGCGCCGGCCTCGAGGAGCACATCGGCATTCCGCTCCTCCTGCCCTCCGATTGGATCAAGAATCATCATCGGAAGTCCCCGCGCCAGCGCTTCCGCGGTAGTCATCCCGCCGGGCTTGCTCAAGATCATCGTCGAGGCCGCCATGAGTTCGGGAATTTCCTTGGTGAATCCGAGCACCCGGAAGTCCCCTGGCCGCGATTTGACAAGCTGAACGATTTCATCCTGCATTTCCTCGTTGCGGCCGCAAACAATCACCGCCTGGAAGTCGCGGTCGAGATTCAAAAGCTGCCTCACCACCGCCGTCGCCGGACTCAAACCCAGCGCACCGCCGACCACCAGAAAAGTCGGCCGCCCGGGCTGCAGGCCGTGGCGTCTCAGAACGGCATCCACATCCACCGGCGTCGAGAAATCGGGCTCCACCGGAATGCCCGTCACCTTGATCCGGTCGGGAGGCAGCCCGAGCGCCTCCATGTGGATTTTGTCGTCCTCCTGCGCAACAAAATACCAATTGAAAGCCCGCGTGATCCAAAACGCGTGGAAATGAAAATCCGTAACCACCACGCCAAGCCTCGCGTCGAGTTTTCCATTCGCGATGAGCCAGGAAATCACGCCCGCCGGCATGAAGTGGGTGCAGAGGATCACATCGGGGCGGAAATCCCGCACGAGGTTCATCAACGGCAGCGCCTGCGGCAAGTCGAGGGCGAGGCGGCTCTTGTCGGCCACCCACGGATCGTCACTGGTCTCATACCACCAGCCGAGGAATTCCGGCAGCATCGAGGAGAGTTTTTTATAGAGCGTCGAGTAGAATTGCTTGTGGAGGACATTCGTATGGTCGAGCGAATCGTCGCACAGCACCTCCTCCACATCGGGCCGCCCCCGCATCACGCGCGCCAGCGCCTCGGCGGCTTTCACATGACCCGAGCCGACGGAGGCCGACAAAATCAAAACGCGCTTGCCCATTTTCAGAGAAACCTACCCCACCCCTCGTCGGCAACAAGCTCCCATTCCCCCATTTGAAATTCCATAACTCCGACCACCCCGAATCCCGATGGATATTGGGCCGGACGCAAGAGAGTGAGATTTGCAGCCATACCTTTGAATATAAAGGCCGCAACTTGTAGAAAGCCGCCAATGCCATCTGGA
>CAYOGR010000001.1:63610-68025 GCA_964403605.1 uncultured Chthoniobacter sp. | reverse complement strand
TAATCTCCCCGTTTTTTCCTTGATGTAAGTCATTCGCGGTTTCTAAATGGCGCGCGATGAAGCCCATTCTTTTTGCCCTCCTTGCTGTGGTGTTTTGCACACAAGTTTTTGCAGATATCCAGGCACCTCCCGCCTCCGATTACGGAGCCACCCGCAAGCTCGGCCGCGGCATCGGAAATATTGCTTTTGGAATCACCGAACTGCCTTTCCAAATGACCCTCATCAACGACCTCGAAGGCAACTCGGCGGCTTTCAGTTACGGCCTCGTTCGCGGGGCGGGGCGGGTTTTGTCCAGACTGGGCTACGGCATTTACGAGGTCGCTCTTTTCCCTTTTCCGACGCACAAGGGCACTTATTACCCGCCCTACCGCAGCGATATTCCTTGGATCAATTCCGGTTACTCGGAATTTCCGCCCGAGCTGGGTTTTGAGACCCGCTACGATTACGGCCGGATTTATCCCAGCCTTTGAGTTCGGAATTCGCCCGGTTTTCGTGGAAGGGCGGCTTGAATTGAAGATTTGATGATTTCGCTGACCGTTCCTGTTTTCAACGAGCGCGAGGCGCTGCTTCCCTTGTTTGAAAAAGTGCAGCGCGTCATGCGCGCGCACTATGGTGATGATTGGGAGATCATCTTTGTGAACGACGGCAGTCACGATGGCAGTGAAAAGCTCCTTGACGACCTCGCCGCCAAAAACCCCGAGGTCAAAGTCGTGCACTTCCGCCGGAACTTCGGCCAGACCGCCGCGATGATGGCGGGCTTCGACTTCGCCCGCGGCCATACGATCATCCCTCTCGATGGCGACGGGCAGAACGATCCCGAGGACATTCCGCGCATCGTCGCCAAGCTCGACGAGGGCTTCGAGGTTTGCTCCGGATGGCGAAAGGACCGGCAGGACAACGCGCTCCAGCGCAACATTCCCAGCATTCTCGCCAACAAGCTCATCTCCGCTGTCTCGGGTGTGGAACTCCACGATTTCGGTTGTTCGCTGAAAGCCTATCGCGCCGAGGTGATCAAGGGTGTGCGGCTCTATGGCGAGATGCACCGGTTTCTTCCCATCTATGCAAAGTGGCATGGTGCCCGGATTGCCGAACTGCCCGTGAACCACCATGCGCGCAAGACGGGACATTCCAAATACGGCCTCGAGCGAGTCCTCAAAGTCCTCATGGACCTGCTCACCGTTCGTTTCATGGACCGCTACATGCTGAAGCCGATGTATCTTTTCGGCTTCTGGGGTTTTTTGTTTCTCGTCGCCGCTGCCGGATTCAGTGCCTGGGCGCTCTACATGCGGACCCGCGGGTATTTCTTCACCGACACCCCTCTGCCGATGATGGCCGTATTTTCCTTCATGACGGGAATCCTCTGCATTCTCATGGGGCTGCTCGCCGAGATGGTCACCCGCACCTTTCACGAGTCGCAAAACAAGTCCATTTATCTCGTCCGCGACACGCGCAATCTCGACGGGAAAACTTTCGCCGACTGATGTGCGGCATCGCCGGATTCGTCGGCGCGGGGGATGGCGCGGCGTTGCGGCGCATGACCGATCGTCTTGCCCACCGCGGGCCGGATGCCGAGGGGTTTATTGAAAAACCGGACGCCGGTGTGTTTCTCGGTCATCGGCGATTGTCCATCATCGACCTCGCTGGCGGCGCGCAACCGATGTTCACCGCCGATGGTCTGACTGCCATCGTTTTCAATGGCGAGATTTACAACCATGCCGGGCTTCGACGCGAATTGCAGGCGAAGGGGCATGCGTTCGCCACGGATCACTCGGATACGGAAGTCCTGCTTTACGCCTGGCGCGAGTGGGGCCCGGCAATGCTCGACCGACTCAATGGCATGTGGGCCTTTGCCATTCTCGATGCGCCGACGAGGAGTCTCTTCCTCGCCCGCGACCGCTTCGGAAAAAAGCCGCTTTACTGGTTCCATCGGCAGGGAACATTTGGCTTTGCCTCCGAATTGACCGCCCTCCTTGAGCATCCGCTCGCGCCGCGCAACGAGTCGGAAATCGCCAGGGTCAAATTTCTTGCCCATGCCTTGATTCCCGCGCCCCACACGGCGATCGACGGGATTTACAAACTACCCGCCGGGCATCAACTCACCCTTGAACTCGATGGTTCCACGCCGGTCATCCAACGCTGGTGGCGCTACAAGCTGGAGCCGGATGCGAGCCCGAAATCCGAGTCGCCGCTCGTGGACGAGTTGCTGGAAATTCTGACACGCGCCACCAACCGCCGCCTCGTTGCCGATGTCCCGCTCGGAGTTTTTTTAAGCGGCGGTCTGGATTCCTCGACCATCACGGCCTTGTCGGTTCGGAGCCTCCCCGGGCGCTCCCTTCAAACCTTCACGATAGGCTTTCGGGAACCATCGTTCGATGAGTCGCCGTTCGCCGCGCAGGTGGCGGAGTTATTAAAAACGAACCACCACACCGACACGCTCAGCCTGGATGGAGCCCTCGCGGCCCTGCCCCAAATTCTCGATCGTCTCGACGAGCCTCAAGGTGACAGTTCCCTCCTTCCCACCTGGCTGCTTTGCCGTTTCGCCCGGACAAAAGTGACCGTGGCCCTCAGCGGGGATGGTGGTGACGAACTCTTCGCCGGCTACGATCCCTTCCGCGCGCTGCGCCTCGCTTCGCTTTACGAAAAAACTGTCCCGCGTCCCATCCACGCAGCCCTCCGACTGCTGGCCGCTCGCCTGCCCGTTTCCCATAAAAACATCAGCCTCGATTTCAAAATCAAACGCACACTGCGTGGACTCGACCATCCCGCAAGGCTTTGGAATCCCGTGTGGCTCGGAGCGCTCGAACCTTCCGACCTTTCCCGCCTCACGCAATCCCGATTCTCCATTGAGGAAATTTACAGCGAGGCGATTGAGTCATGGGAGTCCTGCGCGGCCAACGATCCGGTGGACCGCACCTTGCAATTCTACACGGAAATCTACTTGCAGGACGGCATCCTCGCGAAGGCCGACCGCGCCAGCATGATGAACTCGCTGGAAGTCCGGAGCCCCTTTCTTGACATCGAGGTCGCGGATTTCGCGCGTCGTCTGCCGCATCATTTCAAGCTTCGTGGCAAAACCACCAAATACCTCCTCAAGCGCGCCGCTGAGAAACTGCTGCCCGCCGAAATCGTTCATCGGAAAAAGAAGGGTTTTGGAACTCCCGTCGGTGCTTGGCTCCGAACCGGTCGAATTGCTCCCGAACCAAAAACCGCTCTTCTCCGCGAGCATTTGGATTCGCACCTTGCCGGCCGTTCCGACGAACGGCTCCATCTCTGGTGCGAGTATGTCTGGCAACAATGGAGCGCCCGCCGTCCCGCCCCGTGAAACGCGTTCTCCATGTCATTGACAGCCTCCATCTCGGCGGGGCGCAGGAGGTCGTTCTCAACCTTGCCACCTGCGGCAGTCCGAGGTTTCGCCACGAAGTCGCCACGATGCACGGTCGCGGGATCTACTGGAACCGTCTCCGCGAGGCGGGCATCCCCGTCCACTCCCTCTCGCCCCACAAATTTTTTCCCCTCTACCTCGCTGCTCTTCCGGCGCTCCTTCTCGCCAAACGCCCTGACATCCTACATTGCCACCTGATCCCCTCAAACATTATTGCCAAGCCGCTCGGGGCCTTGCTTGGTGTGCCGTTGATCCTCAATCACGACCACACGAACGATCCACACCGGATCGACAACAAACTCCTCCTCGCCCTCGACAAAAAGACGAACCGCTTCGCGCGCCACCTCATTGCCGTGGCCGCCGCCTGCCGGGATTTTTTAATTCAACACGAATCCATCCCGCCGGAAAAAATCACACTCGTTCCCAACGCCATTGACCTCCGCCGCTTTTCGCCGGGAAAAGCAGATCGGACCGAATCCCGAAAAAAATTCGGCCTGCCACTCGAGGCCAAGGTCGTCGCGGGAGTCGGCCGATTGAATCCGCAAAAAAATTTCTCCCTCTTCCTCGACATCGCTGCCGCGCTCGCGCCGGGGTTTCCCGAGGCGAGGTTTCTTCTCGCCGGCGAGGGGCCCGAAGAAATCCTGCTTCGCGAGAAAGCCCGATCCTTGGGCCTCGCCGAGCGGATTGTTTTCGCCGGGTATGTGGCCGATACGCGCGAGGCCTATGTCGCCGCCGACCTGCTTCTGATGCCGTCCCGCTTTGAGGGATTGCCCATGACCCTTCTGGAATCCATGGCAATGGGCTTGCCCGTCGTCGCTTCGAAACTCGACGGCATCGCCGAGGTGATCGAAGACGGACGCGAGGGTTTTCTGGTGGAATCCACCGATGCCGCCGGCTTCGTCCAGCGCTGCGCCACCCTCCTGGAAAATCCCGCCAAATCCTCGGAAATCGCCGCCAACGCCCGCGCGAAAATCGAAGCCCGCTATTCCGTCGAGCGAATGACCTCCGCCGTGGAGGCGATTTATGATCGATT
>CAYOGR010000001.1:49672-63510 GCA_964403605.1 uncultured Chthoniobacter sp. | reverse complement strand
CCATGAAAATCCTCGTCCTTTGCTACGAATACCCGCCGGTGGGCGGGGGTGGGGGCCGGGTGGCGGCATCCGTGGCGGCCGGGCTTGCGGAGCGTGGGTATGAGGTGAAGGTCGTTTCGGCGGGACTTCGCCACTTGCCGCGACGGGCTGTGATCGACGGCGTCGAGGTTTTGCGGCCCGAATCGTTTCGCAAGCGCGAGGATACCTGCTCGGTTCCCGAAATGGCGTTGTATCTGGCGACAGCATTTTTTCCGGCACTTGGGGTTTGCCGGAGATGGAGGCCCGATGTGATCCACGCCCACTTTGTGGTTCCCACCGGCGCGCTGGCATTGGCGCTGCATTGGCTCACGGGGATTCCCTATGTTCTCACCGCCCACCTTGGCGATGTGCCGGGCGGGGTGCCGGAGCAGACGGATAAACTTTTCCGCTGGCTTGGGCCCTTCATCCGTCCGATTTGGAGAAACGCATCGGCCGTCACGGCGGTGAGCGGATTTGTTGCCGACTTGGCCAGGCAAAACTGCGCCGTTTCCGCAAAGGTCATCCTGAACGGGGTTCCCATGCTCGAGCCTCCAGCGCGCCTCGATCTTCAAAATCCCACCCGGCTCGTGATGGTGGGGAGGTTGAGTATTCAAAAGAATCCCCTCCTCGCCATTCGCGCGCTGGCCTTGATCAAAGACCTGCCGTGGCAACTCGAGGTGATCGGCGAGGGGCCTCTGGGCGATTCGATGCGCGAGTGTGTGGAAAAAAACGGACTTTGCGACCGCGTGAGTTTTTCCGGTTGGCTGGCGGCGGATCAGGTTTCCACCCGCCTCGCCGCCTCCGACATTCTTTTGATGACCTCCACCTCCGAGGGGTTGCCGATGGCGGGCATCGAGGCGTTGCGTCACGGGTTGGCGATTGTTGGAAGCCGGATCGGCGGGTTGATGGATGTGGTTGCGGACGGTCGAAACGGCCTGCTATGCGACCTCACGCCCGAGGATTTCGCCAAAGGTCTCCGCGAGATTTTGGATAAGCCGGAACAACTTCTCGCGATGCGATCCGCTTCGCTCGCGAAGGCGCGGGATTTCAACCTCCCCGAGCGTTTGGACGACTATGAACGCGTGTTGAAATCCGTGGCGCGGTGATTTGGCTTTCCCCCTTTGCAGGCAGCGTGTTGGATTCGATGCGATGCTGGCTCTCCAAGATGTGATTTCACTCACGAGCGTTCGGTTTCCCGCTTTTGGTTCCGGGACGCCGACGGTCGAACTCCTCGAAAAAGGCGGCTCGGACCGGAAGTTCTACCGCATTCGTCTGGGCGGCGAGTCGATGATTTTCATCAAGTATTCGAATCACAAGGAGGAGAACCGCCACTATGTCGCCATCGCGCGGTTTCTCGCCAAGGCCGGTGTGCCGGTGCCGGAGGTTTATCTCCACGACGAGGCGGAGAGTTTGATTTGGATGCAGGACCTCGGGGAGGTGGATCTCTGGAGCCACCGCAACGATCCCTGGCCCTCGCGGCGCGCGCTTTACCAGTCCACGCTCGATGCGGTTTTTGCCATGCACCGGAATGCCACGGCCGCGGACGGGGTGGGGGACTTGGAGCTACAAAGGGTTTTCGACACGGATCTCTACCTTTGGGAGCAGGGGTATTTTTTCGAGCACTGCCTCGGGAATTTTTTCAAAATAGATACAAAGGCGTTGTCTTCGCTGCCGGCGCTGCGAGCGGCGGCCGAGCGATTGGCATCGTTTCCGCGCGTGTTGGTGCACCGCGATTTCCAATCCCAGAATGTCATGATCCGCGAGGGGGCGGCGTGGTTGATCGACTTCCAAGGGATGCGCTACGGACTCGCCCAATACGACCTCGCCTCGCTCCTCTACGATCCCTATGTCTCACTGCACGATGGCCAGCGCGCGGAGCTTTTGGATTACTACAAATCCCTTTGCGGCGGCATGGCCCCGGATTTCGACGAAATCTTCCGCTGGTGTGCGCTGCAACGGTTGATGCAGGCGCTGGGGGCCTACGGGTTTTTGGGGCTGCAAAAAGGCCGCCCGGAATTTCTCACCCATGTGCCGGCGGCTCTTCGTTCACTGTTCAAGGTCGCCTCGGGCCTTGATGGGCTCGATCCGCTGGTGCAAAAACTCGAAGAACTCACATGACAAAAAGCCCCGAAACCGTCGTCATTCGCCGCATCACTCCCTCGCTCGACAACGCCCGCTTTGCCGTGAAGCGGCCCGAGGGCGGAACGATCGAAGTCGAGGCCGATATTTTCAAGGACGGCCATGACGAAGTGGCAGCCCTCTTGAAGTGGCGACGCGCGGGCGAGTCCGCTTGGAACGAAACGCCGATGCGCCCGTTGAGCAACGACCGATGGGCCGGGGAGTTTTTGGCCACCAGCGCGGGAGCGTGGGAGTTCACAATCGAAGCGTGGGGTGATGTGTTTTTCTCCTGGCAGCACGAATTGGAAAAAAAATTCGCCGCCGGGCTGCGAGAGTTGCAGAGCGAGATTTTGGAGGGCGCCGGGTTTATCGAATCCGCCGCGAAGCAAGCGGGGAAGGGCGCGGACGGCGAGGCATTGAAGAAGTTCGCCAAGGAAATGCGCGCGGCCAATCCCGAAGAGGCCCACGCCCTCGCGCACCATCCCGATCTTTGTGCTCTCATGGCGGTTCACGCCGACCGCTCGATTTCCACAACGGCCGAGCCGTTTCATCCGGTGTGGGTGGACCGCGAGCGGGCGGCTTTTGCGGCATGGTATGAATTTTTCCCGCGCTCGGCGGAGGGCAAGCCCGACTCGGGCTCGACTTTCCGGGATTGCCTCGGCCGGATCGACGACGCGAAGGCGATGGGATTCGATGTGATTTATTTTCCTCCGATCCATCCCATCGGTGAGTCGAAACGCAAGGGGCGCAACAACTCCACGACCTGCCAACCCGGCGAGCCGGGTGTTCCCTACGCGATCGGCAACCGCAAGCAGGGAGTCAACGGCGGCGGCCACAAGGATGTCGCGCCGGAACTCGGCACGCTCGAGGATTTCGACTGGCTCGTCGGGGAAATTCAAAAGCGCGGCATGGAAATCGCGCTCGACTTCGCGATCAACTGCTCGCCCGACCACCCGTATGTCCACGAGCATCCCGGGTGGTTTTTCAAGCGTCCCGACGGCTCGATCAAGTATGCCGAGAATCCCCCGAAAAAATACGAGGATGTCTACCCGCTGAATTTCCACAACGCCGACTGGCGCGCGCTCTGGGACGAGCTTCGCGATGTCATCCTCTTCTGGTGCGGCCATGGCGTGAAAATCTTCCGCGTGGACAATCCCCACACCAAGCCCGTGGCCTTTTGGGAATGGGTCATTGCCGAGGTGAAGGCGAAACACCCCGACACGGTTTTCCTGAGCGAGGCTTTCACGAAGCCCAAGATGATGCAGGAACTCGCGAAGGCCGGATTCACCCAGAGCTACACCTACTTCACCTGGCGCAACACGAAGCAGGAGCTTTCCGAATACCTCACCGAGCTGAACACGCCGCCGATGCGGGATTTTTTCCGTGCGAACTTTTTCACGAACACGCCCGACATCCTGCCCGAGTTTTTGCAGCACGGGGGGCGCCCCGCGTTTCTCATTCGCGCCCTGCTGGCCGCCACGGCCTCGCCGGTTTACGGCATCTACAGCGGGTTCGAGTTGTGTGAAAACGCGCCCATGCCCGGAAAGAAGGAGGAGTATCTCGACTCCGAAAAATACCAGTTCAAGGGCCGCGATTGGAACGCGCCGGGGAACATCAAGGATTACCTCTCGAAGCTGAATGCCATCCGCGCCGGCAACCGCTCCCTGCGCGGCTTCGACAACCTCCGCCTCCACACGGCCGAGAACGACCAAATCCTCTGCTTCTCCAAATCCACACCCGCTCTGGACAACATCGTGCTCGTCGCCACCACGCTCGATCCCTGGAATGGCCAGAGCGCATTCGTGCATTTGCCGCTCGAGGATTTCGGCATCGGTATGGACGAAGAGTATGCGATGGAGGATTTGCTGACCGGCGAGGTTTTCCATTGGCGCGGTCCCAGGAATTTCGTTGCGCTCGATCCGCACCACCGCCCCGCGCATGTCTTCCGGGTGCGCCGGAAAATCGGGCGTGAATCCGGCGGCGATTTGTTTGCCTGATTTTTTTAAAAAAAGTCCCGCAACAATTCGCTCCTCGTGCGTTTACCACTTGGAGATTTCAGGAAGAATCACCCGAACGAACGGATTTCGAGTTTTGGGTCATGCAACCGCCTGGGCTCCGGATACAATCATGCCTCGTCCCAAGCGAATCAAGGAGCCGGCCAAAATCAACCTGCTTATCGAAAAAGACATCAAACTGAAGGCCATCGAGCTGGCTGCCAAGCGCCGCATCAGTGTCGGACAACTTTTTGAAAACTGGTTGATCAAAGACCTCAATGAATCCCAATCCATGGGGTCTAATTGCAACGACTAGCCGTGGCGTTCGCCGGGGCAGGGCGACTTAGCGAACGACCGGGGGCGCGCCGTAATAAGATGGCGCTGGTTGGTAGAGTTGTTGAAGCGGAGTGTAGACCGGTTGGGGATAAGACGGTTGGATTCCGTTCACGCGGTTCCATTCGGTTTCGACCAAGTCCTCGAACAATTGAGAAACGGATCGGCGGCGCTTGTTGGCAATGTCCACGGCAAATTCCTTGATCTCCGGATGGATTGTCAGATTCACCTTGGTTCTCATTGGCTTGCGGGGATTTTTCTTATTCATTGATGGATTAATAGGATGGCCGTTGGATGACTTCTGGTTTTATACGCCCGTAACTGATTTGCGACAATGCAAAAATTGCAAATTTTTCACACACTTCCATGAGGTGAATTCCCCGGATCAATTGCCAAATCGTTTGCGAAGGAAGGATAGCGGGAAGCGGTCGCCCGGGCAATCCGTTGGCTTGGGATTGATCTCCTTGTGGCCCTTCACAATGGCGGACTTGCCTTTGACCTTGCCGACGCGGCCACGGAGGTAGGTGCAGAGTTCATCCAGGGCTTCGAGCTGCGCCTTGGTGGGAAGATCGCGGTTGAGGTCGCCGACCAGGCAAATTCCGATTGAAATGTCGTTGAGGTAGTTGCTGGCGACATGGCCGCCATTGATCTGGCGGGTCCAACGCGAGCCGATTTCGATCTGGCCGTTGCCGGAGGAGGCTCCGTTGCCGATGACAAAGTGGTAGGCGAGGCCGTTCTGCATCTTGCGGACGCGGCGGTGGTAGTTGTCGAAAATCCGGGCGTTTCCTTGGCGGGTGCCGCTGTTGTGAACGATGATGTATTTCCAGCGGCCCCGGCGAACCTTGGCGTTGTCGATCGCCTTGCGAACGGCGGGAGTGAGATAGCGCCAGCGTTTCATGAACCCGCCAAACGGTGGGGCGCTTGCCGGTTCGTAGCCAACCTCGTCCAGCATGCCGGATTTTTCGATCCGGATCGGCGCGTCGAGCCTCTCGCCGGCCGGCGTTTTGGATTTGGGGATTTGCACCTTTGGAGCCGGGGTTGGGGTCGGGGTGGATTTCGGCGGAGTCTGGCTCGGGGTGGATTTTTTTTCGATGGGAGACTCTTCGCCGGGAATCAAAATGTAGTCGTCCGAATCGGAGGCAGCGGCCTGCCTGGGTTTTGGGGGCGCTGGAGGAATGGCGGGCTCCGGTGCGGGCGGAGGAGTGGCCTGCCTGCGCGGAGTTGGCTCGGGAGTCGCCGTCTTCGGTGCTTGGCGCGGTGCCGGTTTTTCGGGGGTGGCGGCGGGCTTCGGCTTGGGGCGTGGGGTCGCGGTGGGTGAGGGTTTGGAAACGGGGCGGATGTCCTCGCGGGCCTTCAGGAAGAGGCGTTTTTTTTCGGCTTCGCTCATTTGCGCGCCGAGATCGGGCGCGCCGGAAAGGGCGGCGAGGAGAATCAGCAGAATTCCCAAGGTCGGTCTTCGCACGCCGCATGCTATCAAGCGGCGAATGATTTTCAAGCCGGGGGGTAAAGGACTTTTTCGAGGCAAAGTCCACAGGCCGGAGCCGTGTGGGAAAAGGCGGGGGAGCCCTCGCGCAGTCTGGCCTGCAGTTCCTCCAGGGCGCAACGGCCTGCCCCATGGCGAACAATGGCTGCCGCGAGGATGCGAACCATCTTGTAGAGAAAACCGCCGCCCTCGAAGCGGAGTTCGATTTTCGGGCCGTCAAAAACGGCTTCGATGCCGTGGATCGTTCGCGTGGTGTGTTCGGGTTCCTTTGTTCGGCGAGCCGAGAAGGCGGCGAAGTCGTGCGTGCCGGTGAAAAGAAAACTCGCCGCACGAATCCCCTCGGGATCGAGCGTCCCGGGCACATGCCACGCTCGGTCGGCCAGCATCGGATGCATCGCGGGGGCGTTCCAAATCCGGTAGGAGTAGATTTTTCCAATGGCCGAAAACCTCGCATGGAAATCCGAGGGCACCTCGCGGAGGTGCATCACCCGGATCGAAGCGGGCAGGTGGGCATTCAGGGCGGAAAGCCATTCGCGGGTCGTGAGGCGTCCGCCGGCGACATCGACATGGGCCTGCTGGGCATTCGCATGCACGCCCGCATCGGTGCGGCCGGAGCCTTGGACCGACACTCCATTTTCGCCGAGCGCGCGGAAGGCCGCTTCCAAAAAATCCTGCACGGTGTTACCGCCCGCCTGGCTTTGCCAGCCGTTCAAGCCTGCGCCATGGTAGGCGATTTCGAGAAGCAGCCTCACCCCTGTGCGTCGAGCCAGCCTTGGAGAATGATCTGCGCGGCGACCTGGTCGATGACGCTTTTTTGGTTGCGGGTGTTCCGGCCGGATTCCTGCAGCGAGCGCTGGGCGGCGACGGTGGTGAGGCGTTCGTCCCACGAAACGATCCGAAGCGGAGTGCGCGCCCGGATTTTTTCCATGAATTCCTTCGCCTTCGTCGCGGCTGGGCCATAGCTGCCATCCATGTTGCGTGGCATTCCAACCACAATGGCCTCGGCTCCCCGGTTGGCGGCGAGTTCGAGAATTCTTGCGATGGGATCGCCCTTCGCGGCGGGGATGGTCTCGAGCGGGTGGGCGAGCATGCCGAGGTCGTCGCTTGCCGCCACACCGATGCGCGCGTCTCCGAGATCTATACCGAGGGCTTTTTTCATTAAGGATTGAAAGTCCCAGAATGCCCCTCTAGGTTCAACCTTATGTCACAACTTTCCTTGGACAAATTCGGTGAAAACCTTCCTGTATCCGGCATTGTGGGGTTTTCGCAGGTCGCGATCGGACTTGGTGCGGGGTTTCTCGTCGCCGACAGCATCGGCCAAAATGCGCGCCGCAACGCAGGCATCGCATTGATCGGCCTCGGAGCTGCCGCGCTCGTGCCGCTGGTCTGGGGAATCGCCTCGAAAATCAACTCGCGCCCCGACTCCTCGCGTGCCATGCGCAAACGCCTCGAAGGCATCCGCGGGGAATTCGAAGACAGCGAGCAGGAATAATCGCCACGGGCTTTTGAGCGCGTCCGGAATCGTCCTTGCCTCGGCCTCTCCGCGCCGGGTGGATTTGCTTCGGGATGCCGGGTGGGATTTCGAGGTTTTGGTTTCCGGAGCCGAGGAGGCGGAGGATCATGGGGACGGGCCGGCGTTCCTCGCCCTCGAAAACGCCCGCCGAAAGTGGGACGCCGTTTCCGCTTCTCGACCCGGGCAGGTCGTTATCGCCGCCGACACGGTGGTTTGGATGGAGGGGAAATTTTTTGCCAAGCCGCGCGACCTGGCCCATGCGTTCGAAATGGTTTCCGCGCTCTCCGGGCGCTCCCACTCGGTTGTCACCGGTGTCGTGATCGGCAGTCGGCAACGGGGCGCCCTTGAGTTCGCCGAAACCTCGCTCGTGAGATTCCACGAATTCACCGAGGGTGAAATTGCCGATTATCTCCAAGAGATCGACCCGCTCGACAAGGCGGGCTCCTATGCGGCCCAGGGAGCGGGGGGGCGGATCATCGCCGAGATCCAAGGCCTCCGGAGCAATGTCATCGGACTGCCGATCGAGCGCGTGGGCGCGCATCTGGCGTCGCTCGGCTTGAAACCTCAGCGGCGGCAGATGTAGATGAACGCGGGCGGGAAATTCCGCAGAACGACCGGACTGCGTTGGATTTTGCAGAAGGTTTTTTCCAGATTGCGGCGAAAGGACCGCCCGGCCCTCAGGCGGTGTGGCCCGTAGTAGGCAAAAGTCGAAAAAACCCCGTTCTCGCGCAGGACGGAGCGGATTTGCCCGAGTATGTCGGTTTGCAGGCTCTCGTTGAAGGCCGCCCAAGGGAGGCCCGACAGAATCGCGTCGGGCGCGGCGAGCTTTTCGTTTGCCAAATGCTCGCCCAGCTTGGTCGCACAGCCCGCGATGACCTTGGCGCGCGGAAATTTTTCAGCCGTGGCCCGGGCGAGTTCGGGGTCGATTTCCAGTGCCGAGAAATTTGCCCCGTGGGGCAGCGAGGAAAGGATTTCGCCGGTGAATGCCCCCGTGCCTGGCCCAAGCTCCAGAACATTCCCGGCCTGATGGATGCCCGAGGCGCGCACCATCGCCTTCGCGAGGAAAGGGGACGAGGGCCAAATCGCACCAACGGAACCGGGGTTGCGAATGAGGGCTTTTAGAAAGTGGAGTGACACGCGCGTGAAGTTGGTGGCGCGGTCATCGGGGCGCAACACCAAAAGCGATTTTCCATTAGAGTCGCGCGGCCGATTTGCTTATCGTTCGCCGATGAAATTCGCACCTCTGGTCGTGCTTTTGTTTCTTTCCGGCCTGCTTTCGGCCCGGGAGACGCTGATCGACAACACCGGCACCGTGGAAAATCCCAAGCCGACCTGGGAGACCCAGCGGCAGGCGAGAACCTTCTCGCTTTTGATCCCCGCACCGCGCGGGCAGATCACCGACCGCCATGGCCGCCCCCTCGCACAGAGCCGCCTGAGCTACAACCTCGCCATCAATTTCCCCACGCCGCTCGATTGGCCGGACAGTAAGATCCTTGCTTTTGCGAAACAACAAATCGCCATCGCGGCCGGCCTCATCAACCGCGATATCAAGATCCCCGACTCGACGATCCTGAACCATTACAAGAATCGCGGCGTGCTCCCGCTCGACATCGCCGAGGATCTCCTGCCCCGCGAACTCAGCGCCGTCCAGCGCGGGATGCCGCCGAACCAGATCCTCCGGCAGACCTATGTGCGCTTCTACCCCAACGGGCCGCTGGCAGCGCACATCATCGGCTACACCGGCCCGCAGGCACCGCTGTCGCTGCGGCCCATCGAAAACAACGACCTCATTTTTCCCGAGAGCGAGGGCCGCGAGGGCATCGAGCAAATTTTCGACCGCGAACTGCGCGGCCAGCCCGGCCTTTTGCAGATCACCTTTGGAGCGGACGGGAAAAAAGTCTCCGAGCGCGTGGCGCGCCAACCCGTGCCCGGCAACAACATCATCACGACGCTCGACCTCGATCTGCAGCAGATCTGCGAGGAGGTTCTCTCGAAAAACACCAAGCGCGGTGCGATCACCGTAACCGATCCGAACAACGGCGAAATCCTCGCTCTCGCCTCTTGGCCGACATTCAACCCGAATGATTTCGTGCCGTCCGTGAAGCCGGGCGTCTTCAAAGCCTATTCCAGCGACCCCTCGAATCCGCTTCTGCCCCGGGCCTTCCGCTCGGCCTACCCGCCGGGCTCCACATTCAAGACCTTTGTGGGCTTTGCGGGCTTGGAAAGCGGCCGCATCAACACCCGCGAGACCTTTCCCTGCCCCACCTCGTTCGCCGTCGGCAACCATGTTTTCCGCAACTGGAAAAAAGAGGACGCGGGACGGCTCAACTTCCGCCAGGCGCTCACCCAATCCTGCAACACTTGGTTCTACCAGGCGGGCCTGAAAATCGGCGCGGAGCCCATCATCGACTTCTCCAAGAGGCTTGGCCTCGGTCGCCGCACAGGCATCCCGCTCCGCTCCGAGGCAAGCGGCAACATTCCCGACGACGACTACATGCTCCGAGTCCACAAACGCACAATCAAGGGCGGCGACATCGCCAACATCTCGATCGGGCAGGGGGACATCCTGATCAGCCCGCTCCAGATGGCGCAGGCGATGGGCGTGCTGGCGAACGGCGGAACCCTGCACCAGGCACGGCTCGTCCTGCAGGTTCAAAACATCGCCAACCAGGTCGTCGCGGCCTACCCCGACCGGATCCGCGATGAAATTCCGGTCTCGCCCGAGATCCGGGAGGAAATGCGGCGTGCGATGGTCGCGGTGACAAGCGATGGCATGGGAACGGCGAGCCGCGCCCGTGTCAAAGGCATCGAGGTGGCTGGAAAAACAGGCACCGCGCAGTGGGGGCCGACCGACCGCCAGCGCATTGCCGCTTGGTTCGCGGGATTTCTCCCGGCCGACAATCCCCAGTATGCCTTCGCGGCGGTTTACGAAAGCGAGCCGAATGCCAAGGCTGGCGGGGGTTCCCATGCGGCTCCGCTTATCGGCCAGGTTTTCAAGGAGGTCTACAAACGCAGGGAGAAGCCCGCGGAATCTTCCGAGTCCGCTCCCACAGCGGTTCGCGCCGCGCTTCCCGCGAACGGCGACCCGGCCGCCTCCCCGCCGGAGACCACTGCGGAACCGGCCGCAGCGGATTCCGAAACCGGCTCGCAGCCTGCTTTGGACGAGTCGAATTAAAATTTCTTGAAAATCGCCTTGTCACCGCTTGACACCCCGAAAGGCTTTTGATGCTCTTGCCATCGGAATCATCCACACCACTCAACCCAAAACAAAAACACCACCACATGAATAAAGTAGAACTCACCGCAGCAGTCCAAAAAACCCTCGGCTCAAGCAAGGCTGACGCCGAGCGCGCCGTAAACGCTGTGATCGACGGCATCAAGGCCGGAGTCAAAAAAACCAAGAGCGTCCAGCTCATCGGATTCGGCACCTTCAAAGTCGGCCATCGCAAAGCCCGCACCGGTGTGAACCCAAAGACCGGCCAGAAGATCAAGATCAAGGCTTCCAAAACCGTGAAGTTCGTTGCCGGAAAAGCTTTCAAGTCCTCCATCTAATTTCCCCTCGCCAAAACCAGGCCCGTTCCCGCGTGGAACGGGCCTTTTTTTTGCTGAATCCCTCAGGGTCGAGGGTCAATACGACCGCTCGGCCAGTGCGGCTGCGGCGCAGGCGGCTTTCTTAAAGCGACCGAGAGACACCCTCCGGTCAAAGACCGGGAAGCCCTCTAGCTCCAGTTTGCGCTGGATGTGCCGATACACTCGAGCCATCGCGCGCGCCGGAAGCAACGCCTGGAAATCCTCCCGCGGGGGGATTGCCGCTCCATAGCGAGTGGCGGCGCGACCAGCCTCGAAGGCCATCAATCGCTGGAATCCTTTCCCGGGCTTTGCGTCCAGGATTTCCCTCTCGGAGACGCCGAAGCGTTCTAGATCCTCCAGAGGCAGATAAACCCTGGCTTGGCGGGCGTCCTCGCCGACATCGCGGAGGATGTTGGTGAGTTGCAATGCCTGGCCAAGGTGGATCGCGTAGGTTTCGCTTTGCGGAGAACGGCAACCGAAAATCCGGATCGAGACCAGTCCCGGCACGCAGGCCACCCGCCAGCAATAGGCTTCCAGATCGGCAATCGTTGCAAAGCGGCGGGTTTGGATGTCCGAGGCGCATCCACGCAGGATTTCGAGCAGCAGGTTTCTTTCGATCGAGTGCGATTCCAGCAGACGCTCGAGATCGTCGTGGCGGCGCTCCTCGATCGCGAGATTCCACTCCTCCAACCTTTGCTCCCGCTCATTCGCGGACAGCGCCTCGTTGTCGGCGATGTCGTCCACCGCCCGGCAAAACCGGTAGAAAAGCATCGCATCCCTCCGGCGCTCCTTCGGAAGCAAAAAGAGGGCGAAGGCGAGGTTCGAATTTCCCGGTGCCGGGAGCGGAGGGGTGTCACTCATTCCGTCACCACCGGGATTTTCCGGCCGCCTGGAGCCAGAATCCTGTCGCATTGTCCGGAGACGGCTTCTTTTCCGGCGTTCCAAAGAACCACGGCGCCGGTTTCTCTGGCGTAGCGCCGGGCCATTGGAAGAAGAAACGCCGCGGGAGGCGAGACGGCGACCAGGATTTTCGGTTCATGCACGATCGAGCGTGCGAAGGCAACGCGCCATTGGGAAGGCTCGTCGAGTTTGCCGATGGCGAGATTCGCGCACGAGGCATCGAGCCCGGCCGTTTCCAAAACTTCGGCCACTCTGGCGCGCGCTCCCTCGATGGAGTTTCCACGAAGCCGCAGGTAGGGCATGGCGATGTTTTCCGCAACGGTGAACGAGGGCAGGAGGTGGGGGTGGGTGAAGAGATATCCCACTGTCGTGTCGCGCAACCGATGCGCGGCGTCGGAATCCATTTCGAGCACCTCTTGGCCGAGAACGCTCATCGTCCCCGAATCCGGCGGCTCGATCATCCCGAGAATACTGAGCAGAAGCGCCGTTGCGCCGTCCCCGCTGCCTTGGAAGGCGGTAGCGGTTCCCGGCTCGAAGCTGTCCGAAAAATCCTCGACCACACGCGGCGATCTGCCGTTCCAAGAGGGTCTGCGGCAAGAGATGTGCTGGCAGTGCAGGGGGCTCATTGTTCCTCCTTGAAGTCGCTGGAGATGGTTCGGCTCCATCAACACGGATTTCGGTGCCTTGTCAAAAAATCCCTTGTCCGCCGCGCGAAGAAATCTTGCTGGATGGGTATCCGCACCCGTTTTAGAGTTCGCGCGTGAGTTACCGTGTGTTCGCCCGAAAATACCGTCCGCAAACCTTCGCCGAGGTCGTCGGGCAGGACCACATCACGCGCACGCTCCAAAACGCGGTGAATTCGAAACGCCTCGCGCAGGCTTACCTTTTCGTCGGTCCGCGAGGGATCGGGAAAACCTCGACCGCGCGCATCCTGGCGAAGGCGCTGAATTGCCAGGAGGGCACCTCCGCCGAGCCCTGCGGTAAATGCGATGCCTGCCTCGAGATCGCCGAGGGGCGCAGCCTCGATGTCATGGAGATCGACGGCGCGAGCAACAACGGCGTGGAAAACATCCGCGATCTCCGCGAAAGCGCGGCCTACGCCCCCGCCCGCGGGCCTTTTAAAATCTACCTCATCGACGAGGTGCACATGCTCTCCGCCGGCGCGTTCAACGCGCTTCTCAAAACGCTCGAGGAGCCGCCCCCGCATGTGAAGTTCATCTTCGCGACGACCGAGGCGCAGAAGGTTCCCGCGACCATCACCAGCCGTTGCCAGCGTTTCGATCTCCGCCGCATCCCGGCGGATCTCATCAAGAAGCACCTTCTCCACATCGCGAAATGCGAGGAGATCCAGCTCGACGAGTCCGCCGCCGAGACGCTTGCCCGCGGGGCCGAGGGGGGGCTGCGCGATGCCGAGAGCATGCTCGACCAGATGGTTTCCTTCTGCGGCACGCACATCACCCAGAACGATGTGATGGATGTCTTCGGCTTCACTCCGCTCGAGGTCGTTCAAAACCTCGCCGAGGCGATGTTCTCCGGCGATGTCCGCGCGGCGTTGGATCTCGTGGCGGAGCAGTCCGCCGCCGGCAAGGACCTCATGCGGGTCACTGCCGAATTGGTCTCCCATCTTCGGGATCGGCTCGTCGCTCAGGCCACAGGCGGCGAGGCACGGATTCCACAGGCCAAACTTCTGGATCTGATCGAGCATTTCAGCGCGGCCGAGGGTTCGATGAAATGGGTTGCCGACAAGAAACTCCAACTCGATGTCGCCGTCATCAAGGCCTTGCACCTGCTGGACGAGACCAGCCTCACCGATGTGATCGAGACCCTCTCCGGCCTTTGCAACGGCGAGGTTCCCGCACCGCGCCCGGTTTCCCGCCCGGTGGCGGCACCGGTCAAATCCCCGCCGAAG
>CAYOGR010000001.1:0-49572 GCA_964403605.1 uncultured Chthoniobacter sp. | reverse complement strand
CGCACCGCGCCCGGTTTCCCGCCCGGTGGCGGCACCGGTCAAATCCCCGCCGAAGCCGGAGACTCCCGCGCCCGCATCCATCGAGTCGGCACCGGAGCCTCCACCCGATCCACCGAAGCCATCACCGGCTCCACCCAATCCAACGCCGGTTTCCCCGGATCAAAATGTCGATGCCGCCGTGGTCTGGGAAAGGATCGCCGGAGAATTCTCGAAAAATTCCTTCATTCGTTTCGGTTGGCTGGGGGATGGGGTTTTCGATCGTCTCGAGGAAGGCAGGATTGTCATCCGCTTCCCGGAGTCCTCCCGCGAATCCGCGAGTTCCTATTTCATGGAGCAGGGGATCAAGGAAATCGAACAGCGCCTGCTGAAGGAGTTCGGTCGCCCCATGCGTTTGGAGTTCGATTTTGACGAGTCCCTTCAGCCTGTGGCTCCCGTCGAGGAAATGCCGGAGCCCCGTGAGGAGCCTGTCGCCGCCGTGGAGACCGAGCCTTCGCCGGTCGAAGAAACACCCGTCGATCCGATGGCGGATTTTTTGAATGATCCTTTGATCGAAAAAGCCCTCGAAATCTTCAAGGGCACCCTCCAGACTCGCCAGCCATGAACATCGCAAAAATGCTGAAAGAGGCCCAGCGCATGCAGGAACGCATGGCCGAGGCCCAGGCCCTACTCTCCGCCCGCACCGTCGAAGCCACTTCCGGCGGGGGGAAAGTCGTCGTCAAAGCCACCGGTTCGGGGGAGATCACCTCGATCAAGATCGATCCGCAGGTGGTCGATCCCGCCGATGTCGAGATGCTCGAGGATCTCGTCCTCAGCGCCGTCCGCCAAGCCGTGGAGGACGCGAAGAAAATGGCAGGCGATGAAATGGGCAAGCTGACCGGCGGGATGAAAATCCCCGGTCTTTCAATGTGATGGGTGTCTGCTCGGATCAATGGATCCGTCGCATGGCGACGGAGAAGGGAATGATCGAGCCGTTCGTGAACGGTCAGGTCAAAAAGACGGAAGCCGGCGATCGCGTGATCAGCTACGGCCTTTCCAGCTACGGCTACGACCTCCGTGTTTCCAACGAATTCAAGGTGTTCACCAATGTCTTCGGCAGTGTGGTCGATCCGAAATCCTTCGATGACCGTTCGTTTGTGGACATGGAAACCGATGTCTGCGTCGTGCCGCCGAACTCCTTCGCGCTCGCCCGCAGCGTCGAGTATTTCCGAATCCCCCGCGATGTGCTCACGATCTGCGTCGGGAAGTCCACCTATGCCCGTTGCGGAATCATTGTGAATGTCACGCCGTTCGAGCCCGAGTGGGAGGGGCATGTGACGCTTGAGATTTCGAACACCACGCCGCTGCCTGCGCGGATCTATGCGAACGAAGGATTGGCGCAGGTCGTGTTTTTCCTCGGCAACGAAATGTGCGAGACGAGCTATGCCGACCGCGCCGGGAAATACATGGGCCAGCGCGGCATCACGATTCCGCGGATGTGAAGGAGGCCCTTGCGGTCATGGCCGGCGGGGCCGTTGGCAGCCTGGCGCGCTGGCTGATTTCCGAGTGGGTCGCGACTCTGTCTTGGGCTGCGTTTTTCCCGTTTGGAACCCTGCTCGTGAACATCGTTGGATCCTTCGGCATCGGTGTCTTCTCGGAGCTGCTTCTCGAGGGCGGCTTGTGGAACCCGGGTTCCGGTATTCGTGCCCTGATCTTCGCCGGGATCTTCGGTGGTTTCACCACCTTCTCCTCATTCAGCTTGCAAACGCTTGCCCTGATGCGCTCCGGCCAAATGCTCCTGGCCGGCGTGAATATCCTTTCCAGTGTGGCTTTATGTCTCTTGGCCGTCTGGGCCGGGGCCCTCGTCGCCCATTGGTTTCTCAGCATGGGGAAATAGCCTTCCTTCACAAGCCGACGCCCAGTGGACAAGTTCGCTTCCGGTCGATGATTCCGCTTTTCCGGGCCGGGATCGGATCGGGAGGCATTTCCCTATTGTAGGGTAGGAAGGCTGTTGGTAGATGCTTTGAGTCGCCCAGCAACCTCCTCCACCATGTTTCAATTCACCCCCTCTGGTCATCTTCCTTCGGAAACCAGTCGATTCACAAACCCGAACCATTTTTCCAATGAGCAAAAGCGTTGATCACCGCGCCTACTCGCAGGCCTGTCTTAGGATTCTCGGTGTGCTGCTCGGGATTTGGTTTTTCGTGAGTTTCGGGTGCGGGATTTTTTTCCGGGAGTGGATGGATGAGCACCTGCCGCCGGTTGGGACGGCTCCATTCGGATTTTGGATGGCGCAGCAGGGGTCGATCATTTGTTTCATTTTGATCCTGGTGGCGTATGCGGTGCTGATGAAGCGTCTGGATGCGAAATTCGGTTATGCCGAGGGGGACAAGGGGCAATGAGCCAGAGCACGCTGAACTTTCTTTTCATCGGGATTTCATTCGCGGTCTACATCGTGATCGCGGTGCGGTCGCGGGCGGGTTCGACAAAGGAATACTACACGGCCGGCGGCGGGGTGTCGTCGTTTGCGAACGGCATGGCAACGGCGGCGGACTGGATGTCCGCAGCGACATTCATCTCGATGGCGGGGGCTGTGGCGATGAGCGGATACGACGCCTCCCGGTTTCTGATGGGATGGACCGGCGGGTTTGTGTTGCTGACGATTTTGATGGTGCCGTTTTTGCGGAAGTTCGGGAAGGCGACGGTGCCGGACTTCATTGGAGACCGGTATTACTCGAAGTGGGCGCGCGGGGTGGCGGTGGTTTGCGCGATCTTCATCTGCATGACCTACATCATGGGCCAGATGCGCGGGGTGGGTGTGGTTTTTTCGCAGTTGTTCGGGATCGGCATTCCCGCGGGTGTGGTGGTCGGCGCGGCGATTGTGTTTTTCTACGCGGGGATCGGGGGAATGAAGGGGATCACCTACACCCAGGTGGCGCAGTATTGTGTGATGGCGTTCGCCTACACGATTCCGGCGGTTTTTATCGCGATCATGATCACGAACCAGCCGGTGCCGCAGCTGGGGTTGATCGGGAATTATTCGCTGAACGGAGAATCGGTGCCGTTTTTTGAAAAGCTGAACCGGATCAATGTGGAGTTGGGTTTCCAGGAATATACGACGGGAAAATTGTCGATGGTGAACATGTTTTGCATCACCGCGGCGTTGATGTGCGGCACGGCGGGGTTGCCGCATGTGATCGTGCGGTTTTTCACGGTGAAGAGCGTGCAGGCGGTGCGCAACTCGGCTTGCTGGACATTGATTTTCATCGCGGTGATCTACCTCACGGCACCGGCCATCGGGGCGTTTGCGCGGCTGAATTTGATCGAGGAGCTGCACACGAAGAGCTATGCGGACGCGCCGGGATGGTTCCGCGAGTTCGAGGCGACCGGGCAGATGGTGTGGGTGGATAAGAACGGCGACGGGAAGATCCAGTATTTCGGCCCGGCAAAATCGGCGGCGGGAACGAACAGTGTGTTTCAAGGAGAGCAACCGATTTTTCCAACTCACGATGCCCCGGAAAATCAGCGGCTGGGAGTGCACGGCGAGCGTTTGTTGGCCAACAAGCCGGATCTTTCGAATCCCAACGAACTTTGGTTTGGCAACGACATCATGGTCATGGCGAATCCCTCCATGGCCGGGCTGCCGATTTGGGTGGTTTCGTTGCTCATGGCGGGCTGCATTGCGGCCGCGCTCTCGACCGCGGCGGGATTGCTGCTGGTGCTCTCGACATCAATCTCCCACGACCTGATGAAAAAGATCGTGAAACCGGATTTAAGCGACCGGGAGGAGGTGAACTACGCACGCGGCGCCTCGTTTGTGGGACTCGCCATGGCGGCGTATTTCGGCATCAATCCGCCTTCCGCCTTCATTGCGCAGACGGTGGCCTTTGCCTTCGGCCTGGCTGCCTCGTCGTTTTTTCCCACGCTGTTGATCGGGATTTTCTCCAAGCGCATGAACAAACTTGGAGCGATCTCGGGAATGCTCGCGGGGATGGTTTTCACGAGTTCCTATATCGTCTATTTCCAGTTCCTCGGTGGCACGGAGGAGCAAATGCTCTTCGGGATTTCGTCCGAAGGGATCGGTTTTGTGGGCATGTTGATCAACTTCGCCGTGGCGTTTCTCGTGAGGCCCTTTGGTGGCGAACCTCCCAAGGAGGTGCAGGAAATGGTTGAGCGAATCCACATCCCGAGCGGGGCTGGCGAGGCATCGCACCACTGAGCAAAGAGGGGCTTTTACGGAAGCGCCAAGACGGAGGTGAATCGAAAGCGCGTCCCAGCCAGGGGGCCGGGGAAGGGTTACATTCGCTCGGGGCAGTGGATGCCGAGAAGGACGAGGCCGTGCGAAAGGGTGCGGGCGGCGAGATCGCTCAGGAGGAGTCGGCTGGCGCGCAGGGCGGGCTCGGCTTTCAACACCGGGCAGGCTTCGTAAAACGAGTGGTAGGTGTTGGCGAGTTCGTAGAGGTAGTTCGCGAGAATGTTCGGGCGGAAATCCTCGAGGACGACCGGGAGGGTCTCGGCGTATTGGAGGAGTTTGACGGCAAGCGCGCGCTCGGCGGGGCCGGTGATTTGGATTTTCGCGGCGGGATCGGCGGACTCGCCCGCTTTGCGGAAAATCGAGCGGATGCGGACATAGGCGTTCTGCAAATACGGCGCGGTGTTTCCTTCGAACGCCAGAAGCTTGTCCCACGAAAAAACATAGTCGGTGAGGCGGTTTTGGGAGAGTTCCGCATATTTCACCGCACCGATTCCAATGAGGCGGGCGGCGGTCTCGGCTTCCTCGGGGGGCAGGGCCTCGGATCGCGCGGCGAGGATTTTCCGGGCGCGCTCGATGGCTTCATGCAAAACCTCGGCCAGGCCGACATTCTCGCCGGATCGGGTTTTCATGATCTTGCGGTCCTCGCCAAGGATGCTGCCAAAGGCGATGTGGCGGAGATCCCCCCCGATGCCCATCATTTTCGCGGCGGCGAAGATTTGCTGGAAGTGGAGGGCCTGCGGGGAACCAACGACATACCAGATGGCGTCGGGGCTCCAACGCTTCACGCGGTAATCGATCGTGGCGAGGTCGGTGGTGGCGTAGAGGAAGCCGCCGTCGGACTTCCGAATGATCGCGGGCTTGCCCTCCAGCGTGGGAATTTCCGGGAAAAAAATGCAAAGCGCGCCGTCGCTCTCGCGGGCGATGCCTCGTTTTTCGAGTTCCGCGCAGAGGGGAGCGAGGGCTTCGTTGTAGGCGCTTTCGCCGAGGCGTTCATCGAACTGGATATCGAGCAGGCCATAGAGTTTCTCGAATTCGCGCCAGGAGAGTTCGACGGTTTGTTTCCAAATCGAGAGGTTTTCGGAATCGCCGGCCTGGAGTTTCACCAATTCCTCGCGGGCAGTGCGCTTGATGTCCTCGTTGGTCTCCTCGAGGCGGGTGACTTCGCGGTAAAGCCGAACGAGTTCGGCGATGGCGTCCACCTGCAAAGCCTCGCGGTCGAGGAAATGCTTCCAGCCGTAGATGACCTTTCCGAATTGCGTGCCCCAGTCGCCGATGTGGTTGTCGGCCGTGACCTCATGGCCGAGAAAGCGGGCTACCCGCACGAGGCAATCGCCGAGGATGGTGCTGCGGATGTGGCCGACATGCATCGGCTTCGCGACATTCGGCGAACTGAAGTCGACGAGGATTTTATTCGGGTGTGCGGCGGGAGCAACGCCGAGACGGGGATCGGCGGCGAGTTGGGAAACCGCATTGGAAAGAAAAGAATCCTCGAGGCGGAAATTCAGAAATCCCGCGCCGGCGACCTGGGGAGGTTGAGCGATACCGGAGACATCGAGCTTGGCGAGAATTTCGGCGGCGAGTTGGCGGGGGTTTGCTTTTTTCTCCTTTGCCAGAACCATGGCGGCGTTCGATTGGTAGTCGCCAAATCGCGTGTCGGCAGCCTGGCCGACTTCACCGCGCGAGGGGTCGAGGGCACAGGCGGAAAGGGCCTCGCGGAGTCGGGTGGAAAGAAGTTCGCGCGCGGTAGGCATCAGAAGAATTAAGTTTTAAGAATCAAGTTTTCAGTGGAGGCGCGCCGAAGTTCGGCGGGGCGTAGTGGGGCGGGCGCTCCGCCGTCCGAGTGGGAATCCCATCGCGGGCGGGACGCCCGCACTACATTTCTAGGGGCGGCCGGAGCGGTTTTCAAAGACCTGCAGGATGGTGGAGACACTCTGGGCCTTGGAAAGTTCCTCGCGGATGACTTTATCGTTCAAGAATTTCGCAATCGCAGCGAGGGTTCGCAGGTGGGTCTGGAACTGATCCTTCGGCACCACGAAAAGCACGATGAAGGAAACGGGTTCACCATCGAGCGCATCGAAGGGAATGCCGGCGGTGGAGCGTCCAAAGGCAGCGACAACTTCCGTAACCTTGGGGGAGGAGGCGTGCGGAATGGCGATTCCGAAGCCGATCCCGGTGCTCATCGTTTCCTCGCGCTGGCGAATGGATTCGAGAATGGAGTCCTCGTCCGCACGCTCGATTTTACCGGATGCTACAAGGCAATCGACCAATTCCCGGATCGCCTGCCAGCGTTCCTTGGCGGCCATCTCGGGAATAATTTGCGACTCTGATAATAGGTTGGCCAGGGTCATGTCAGGGTGTGATTTTATTTTTCAATGCCGGTCGGCGGAGGAAACGGAATCCTGCCGGGGGCTGGCGGCGGGGACTTTGATCAGCGATCCACTTCGCCAAAGACGGGATCAAGCGATCCGAGGATAGTCACCACATCGGACACCATGGATCCGGGTAGCAACTTGGAAAGGATGCTGATGTTGCAGAACGAGGGAGAGCGGATTTTCAGACGGTAGGGAACCCCCCCGCCTTTGCTGTAAATGTAAAAGCCCAGCTCGCCCTTCGGGTTTTCCGCCCCGAAATAGACCTCCCCCGCGGGGGCGTGGACGCCTTCGGTGGCGACGATGAAGTGGTGGATGAGTTCCTCCATCTTCGTAAGAACCGACACTTTGTCCGGGAGCGTGCTCTTCGGGTCGTGCCAGTTGATCGGACCGGGGGGCAATTTGTCGAGGACTTGACGAAGGATCAACACGCTTTGGCGTATCTCCTCAAGACGAACGAGGTAGCGGTCGTAGCTGTCGCCGACCGAGCCGATGGGCACCTCGAAATCGTAGTTCTGGTAATCGAGATAAGGGTGTTTCTTGCGAAGGTCGTGATCCACCCCGCTGCTCCGGAGATTCGGCCCGGAGAGGCCGTAGGCGATCGCGTCCTCTTTTGAAATCACGCCCACCTCTTTGCAGCGATCCACAAAAATGCGGTTGCGGGTGATGAGTTTGTCCACATCCGCGAAAGCCTTCGGGAAGGTCTCGAGAAAATCCCTCAGCATCGCGATAAACGCCGGTGGCAAATCTCGTGTCTGCCCGCCCACGCGGGTGTAGCTCGTGGTGAAACGGGCACCGGAGAGCTGCTCCACCATGTTGTAGATCTTCTCGCGCTCGGTGAAGGTGTAGAGAAAGACAGAGGTTGCGCCGAGATCCATGCCCAGGCAACCCACGCCAAGAAGATGCGAGGAAATACGCGCGAGTTCGCAGCAGATCACACGAATCGCCTTGCCTCGGGGAGGGATTTCCCAGCCCATGAGTTTTTCCACCGCGAGGGCGTAGGTGACATTGTTGGCGATCGGGGCCAGATAGTCCAAGCGGTCCGTGTAGGGCACAAACTGGTTATAGGTCATGTTCTCGGCGATTTTTTCATCGCCGCGGTGGAGGTAGCCGATATCCGGTGTGGCCTTGGTGACGACCTCGCCGTCCAACTCCAGGATCATGCGGAGCACTCCGTGCGTCGAGGGGTGCGAAGGCCCCATGTTGATGACCATTTTTTCGCCCAGCAGTTCTTCGGTTTCCTGCATGGCCTTGATGCTGCGTGCCAAGGCATCGGGGTGCTCGAGTGTGGTAGTCGCCATCGTTTGGTTGCGTCTTTTTGGATTCCTCCGTGCGGTGGCAATAGCCAAAACCCTCCGTGGAACGCGCCAAGACTCTTTTCCACTCCGGCAAAATGCAAGCCACATGTTTCGGGTGAACTCCTTCGAGGGGCTTTTGCGTTTGATTTTCCCCGGCGCTTAAAGGAGGATGCAGCTGTTCAGCACCCGTAGCTCAATTGGATAGAGTGACGGTCTCCGAAGCCGTAGGTTGTGGGTTCGATCCCCGCCGGGTGCAGTTTCCAGATATCCGGAGCCACTTCTTGCGGCGACCTGGAATCAAAGTCGACCGCGTCTCCCCGCCTGGACCGCAGGCCTTCAAGGAATCATTCCCAGCGTTTGCCCGAATATTAAAAACTGCATTTGAAATATTTAAATGTGAATGGACGGATTTTGCGCCTTCGGACATTTCCGAAAAATCATTGCCCGGCGATGTGGTTCAACCTCCCGTGATGCCAATGGAAAAGGCGCTTGGCGTCGACGAATATCCTTTCTGGAGTGCTGCCAAGGAGAACAATGATGATTTCGCTGCCGTTGTGTTTCGCCGAGGCGATCAGGCATTTTCCTCCCCAGAATGTGAAGCCGCCCTTGAGTCCGTTGAAATAGGGTGGCCAGTTCCAGAGAAGTTCGTTTGTGTTTTCGAGAACTGTTTTTTGCCCGTCCCCATGGGAAAAAGTCCAAAACTGCTGGGCCGCGAAGTGCCGGATCAGCGGGCTGCGATAGGCGTGGTAGGCGATGATCGCGGAATCCCGCGCGGTGGAATACTGTCCCGGTTCGTCGAGGCCGTGCGGATTCCGGAACAAGGAGTTTCTGGCCCCGAGGCGCTTCGCCCGCAAGTTCATGTTCTTCACAAATTCCTCGTAGGAGCCGGTTCCGTTCGTGGCGAGAGCGCTGGCCGCATCGTTGGCGCTGGCGACCAGCAGGCTTCCAAGCAGATCGATCTTTCGGTGCCGGGATCCCGGGATCAGGCCCACTTTGGACGGGGGCTCCAAGGCCGCGCCCAAGCCCACCGTCACCTCCTGCTCCAGTCCGCCCTCATTGATCACCTCGAGCGCGGTGAGAAGTTTTTGCGTGCTGGCCACCGGCAGGAGGCGGTCGGCATCCTTTTCGTAGAGACTCTCACCGGTCAAAGCGTCGATCACGATTCCGCTGCGGGCGTCGATTGCAGGGGCGTCGGTCGGGTTCGCGTCGAGGCCGATGGGCTTGGCCACATGCGAGGATGTCCGGAGTCCGGCGTCGATCCTCGAATCGGGTTTTGCGACGATTGAGCAGCCCAAACTGCCCGCCCAGAGCCCAGCCGCAGTCACAAGGAAAGCGGCCAGGAAATCATGCGCTCGATGGGTCCGGTGGTTTTGGCGACTCTTGGGCGAAATGTTTGTTTTCATCGGTGAGACGAACCTCCGTGCCGCACGGGCTCTCAATGGGGTGCAAAGCCGAGGGTCGATGTCCCCATGGAGCAATCCCGCGCCCTTTCTAGGTTGCGGCCATGGACAAAGAAAAAAACAAACCAATGCAGCAACCCGCACCCGAAGGGCCGGAGCGGGTTTCGCTGGGCACAAAAATCCTGAAACGAGCCAAAGCGCATGCCCGGCGTTTGGCCCTCCCCGGTGCCCTCGTTGCGGGTCTGGCGGTGGCGGTCTGGCTGGCGTTCACGCTCAAGGGAACAGCCCAGGCCGGCGGAGCGGTCACGCTCCTGTTCTTCGATCGGAACGGAGCCGCCCTCACGCCCACCCAGGTGAGAACCATCTCGAACAACGAGGGCGCGGGCTACAACAGCGACTTCCTGCTCGATCCCGAGAACATGAGGGCGATCAGCAGCGGCCCGCTCTTCACCTCGGGAGCGAATCTCGCCTTCAACATTCCGTCCCGCCCGGTGGCTCTGGCCTTGAATTGGCCCACACTCCCGAACGGCTTTGGGTTGGTGATCCTGGATAATGGCGGGGCGGGATTCAGCGCGGGGGCGACGGTTAATTTCTCCTACCAGGCCGCCCGCGACATCCGAAAAAAACTCGATGCCGCCCTGGCCGCGCGCCCCGGTTATGTCGCGTCCGCAAAGTTCAACACCGCCTACCAAGCCGCGGCGGCACAGCTTGCGAGCGTCGATGCCTACAGCCCGGAGAGCGCCAAGGGAAAAGCGGGGCAACTCGCGCTCGATCAACTCGCCGTGGCCTACGACACGCTCCTGCAGGAGCACGGCCCGGTTTTCGCCCGGAACAACAAGGCGACCCTCACGCCATGGCTGGGTTTTACGATCGACACGGTTTCGAACTACCAGGAGAACCTGGATCTCGCTGCAAAAACGACTTCTCCATTCGGATGGATCCGGGTTGTTTTCGATGCCGGCCTTGGGCCATCACCCTACACCGGGCTGATCAACTACGCGAAATCCAAGGGGCTCAAAGTGCTCGGGCAGCCGGTGGATTCCACCTACGACCGTCAATACACCCGCGCCCAATATAAACAGCGCTTCATCGATTTCATCACCGCTTTTCCGCAGATCGACGCCTGGGAGGTCGGCAACGAAGTCAACGGAACCTGGCTGAGCAGCGACATCGCGCTTCGGATCGCCGACGCCGCGCAGGAGGTTCGCAACCGCGCCCCGGGCAAGCTCACCTTCCTGACGCTCTTTTGGCAGATTAACACCGATACCGTGGCGAATTCCATGTTCACTTGGGTAGCGAACAACCTGCCTGCCTCGACAAGGTCGCTCCTCGATGTCGTCACATTTTCGCAATATCAGGAGCAGGCCCCGATGGGCATGGCCTTCGACCAGGTGATGAAGACGATGCGCGCGGAGTTTCCGAACTCGGAAATCGGAATCGGTGAACTCGGCTACTGGATCCCGGGTCAGAGGTTCTGGTGGGCCTACAATCAAACCGATCCGATCGCCGCCAAGCTGGCCATCTCCGAAATCTACCATGGTGCCGCCTTTGACTTTGCCGGGAGCATCGGCGGCGTCTTCTGGTGGGAATTCATTACGGATTTCAAATCCAATGCCGCCTTGCAGGCCAGCGTCACAAAGGTTCGCGATATCCTGAACGCGGGAGTGGTGACGCCGACACCCAGCCCTACAGCGACGCCCACGCCAACAGTGACGCCCACCCCGACAGCGACACCCACGCCAACAGCGACGCCCACACCAACAGTGACGCCAACCCCATCGCCAAGTCCGTCGCCCACGGCGACGCCACCCACCGGGGGGAATGTTTTCAATGGCAATTGGGCCGCTGTGGCGAAAGTGCAACCGAGTGCGACCTATCACGATCTCTTCCAGCGCGTGCCTGTCCCGCCCCGGACCAATGTGACCGCCAGCGTCTGGGTGAAGGGCTCCGGTTCGGTGGAGCTCCAGGTGTGGGGCAACTCGGCCTGGACCGTGAAACTCTCCGGCATTCGCATCAATGCCACCTCGAACTGGACCAAGTTCACCACGCCGGTTTTCAACACGGGGAGCCGCCAGCGGATTTGGCTGAGCTTCGACGACGCCTATGACGGGTCGGGTGGCACGATGTATCTGGACGAGGTTTTTCTCGGCACTGCGGGAGGAGCCAACCGCGTCGCGAACCCAAGTTTCGAGCTGGGAACCAGCGGATGGACGATCACATCCCCCGCGATTTTCAGCATCCAGAAAAACCCCTGAGCAAGCCGCAGTCGGGACTACACCCTATTGAGGCAGGCTCTGGAAGGCTGTCTGGTGGGGGTGTGGTTCCGGTTCCGCGGAATCGAACCCATTCGGTCCGCCGGACACCGGCTTCGGAGGATCGTTCAAAACAACGCCGGTTCATGAACCAACAATGAATACACTGATCAAATGGAATCCCTTAAGGGAGTTCGAACAAATGGCCAACCGCATGAACACGCTCTTTTCGAGGTCACTGCTGCCCTCGATCGACGAACCGATCTCCAGCACGGAATGGTGTCCGCTGGTGGATGTCGAGGAGAGCGACAAGGAATACACCATCAAGGCCGAGCTTCCCGAGGTGAGGAAGGAGAATGTGAAAGTGGAGCTGGAGAACGGTTCCATCCGCATCTCCGGAGAACGCAAGCTGGAGAAGGAGGAAACGGGTCGCCGCTTCCATCGCATTGAACGAAATTATGGAGCTTTCGAGCGAAGCTTCACCCTCCCGGAGGGGACAGAACGAAAAAATGTCTCCGCCGAGTTCAAGGATGGCCTCCTGAAAGTGCATCTACCCAAGGGGGAGGGAGCCATGCACAAGACACTGGAAATTCCGGTGAGTTAAAAAAACAAGGAGCGGCCTCCTCGTGCGTGCCCCCCGCGGGCACGCACGAAAAACCGCACCGCCGTTCCATGCAGGACATCCTCAAGACTTATCGCGAATACTACCGCTCGCCGGCGGTGCGCGCCCGTATCATGGAATTTCTCGGCGGCGAGACTCCGGCGGCGGCCACCTGTGAATTCATCACTGCGGACGGAGTCGGGCAACCGGCGCGGACCCCACGCAATCCGGAGGAGCTTTTCGACCGCCTCGAGGAGGGGTTGGATATTTGCCGCTCGCTCTGGGATCGCGAATCGCTCATCGCCCACCTCGATGTGGAGTATGTGAATTTTGATTTTCCCGCCGAGGCCTATCTCGATCCCGCCCGGGCATTCCTCATGCAGGAACCGGTCGCCCGCGCGATCCGGCGTGTGCTCGATTACCACGGCATTGAGGCCCTGCATGTGCTGAGCGGGCGTGGCCACCATTTCGCCTGGCGCATCGACCGCTCCTCCGAAGTGTTTGAATCCCTCGCCGGGATGGGAAAAAAAGCCTTCATCGGGGATCCATTCCCGCCGAGTCCCAGGAATGGACGGGATTACCCCGTGCTCGCCCATGCCTTCGCCGGGCTTGGATTGGTGATGGAATTCCTCGGACGCCTCGTCATCGAGTTGGCGCGCCCGGAGTCCGAGATCCCCATCGAACTCACAGCCGTCGAGGTGGCTCCCTCGGGGAGGGGACGCGAAATGATATCGATTGATCTCTCCGAATACGGGGATCCGCTCTACACGCGCACGGTGAGGGTGCCCTTCAGCGCGTATCTCAAGCCCTGGCAGCAGTTGTATGCGGTCGGCAGCAACAACATTTCCAAGATCGGTCCGATCATCTTTGTGCCGGTGGATGGCTTGGATATTCGACAAGCAATGGTGGTCATGCGCGACCCTGGGCTCGCCACGCGGTTGGCTGGCCAACTTTCCACCCGCATTCCCGATCAGACTTTCGGCATGGCCAGTCTGATCCGGCAGTATCGTGGCACCGCCCTCCGTCGATTTCATGAATACTTCTATTCGGCCACCCATGACGCCCCGGAGCGCTGGCCCTCGACTTATGACCGCACCCCGCTTGGCAACCTTCCGACGGAGGCGAGAAACGCGCTGATGTTTCCCAATGATCTTTTGCTGAAACCCTCCGGGATACGAAGTGTCACCGAGAGCCTTCTCGGGCTTGGTTGGCATCCGCGGCACATTGCGGGGTTGATACGATCCAAGTTCGAGCGCGACCACGATTGGGGCCGCCAGTGGATCGACTATTCGCCCGCCATGCGCGCGGATTTCTATGTGAGGATTTTTTCCTCCGCGAAAACCCGCCTCGACGGGGAACTCGCCCGTATCCGGGGCCGGGAGTCGGGCGTGGAAACGCTGCCCGAACCCCGCGCGCTCCGCCAGCCCGCAAAACAACTGGAGCTTCGATTATGACAAGTTGGCCGATCGGGCTTTCCACAGGCTGCTTTCATCACACCCCGATTCTCGAGTGCCTCGAGGCCATTCGGGAAAGTGGATTCAGCATGATCGAGGTGGTTTTTTCGCCGTCCCATCTCGATTACAAGAATCTTGCAGCCGTTCGCGAGGCCGCGCACCGCATCGAGGAGCTGGGCATGGAGGCCTACTCGTTCCATGCCCCGTTCGCGAGGGACATCGACATCTCATCGCCCGATTTCGGAACGCGCGAGCACGCGTTCGACGAAATCCTCCGTGCCGTCGATGCGGCCTCGCTGCTCGGCGTGCACTATTTTGTCATCCATCCCGGGCCTGAAAATGCAGACATCCCATCCCGCGAGGAACGCATGGTCCGGATCGAGAATGTCGTTTCGGTTCTGAATCGCGTCGCTGTTCGGTGCTCCGAAACGGGCATCCAATGCGTTCTTGAAAACAAGCTTCCCCACCTGCTCTTCGGAAGTTCCAGCGACATCGTGTGGATTCTGGGCGCGCTCGACACAAACGAGGTCGGAGCGTGTCTCGACACCGGGCACGCTTTCCTCGCGGGCGATCTTTATCCTCTGGTTTACAAACTCGGCCCCCACCTCCGGATGCTCCATGTGCACGACAACAAAGGCCACAGTGACGAACATCTCCCGCCGGGCGAGGGGAGGATCGAGTGGGGGAACTTTGTCCGCGAGTTGGTGCAAGTCGGGTTTCGCGGGGCCATGATCCTGGAAATTAGCGGAGCCGGTGAGGCCCGGGAAATCATGGCGCGCGCCCGTCGCGGCAGATCGTGCCTGCGCACCCATGCCCGCCGGATCGCTTTGGAAGTCAAATCCCCCGTCATGCGCCGCTAGGGGGTCACCTATGAGGCGGGATGAGTGATCCAATCAGAGCTTGTGGCCCATTTTTTTTCTCTTGGTCTCGAGATACCGGGCGTTGTGGGGATTCGCCGCCGAGCGGATCGGGAGTTGCTCGACAATCTCGATGTCGTAGGCCTCCAGGCCGACGACCTTGCGTGGGTTGTTGGTGAGGAGCCGGATTTTGTGAATGCCGAGATCGGCGAGGATTTGGGCGCCAAGGCCGTAGTCGCGCAGATCCATGGGGTATCCCAGGCGCTCGTTGGCTTCGACGGTGTCCAGTCCCTGCTCTTGAAGCTTGTAGGCACGGATTTTAGGCCCGAGGCCGATTCCACGGCCCTCCTGCCGCATGTAGAGCAGCACGCCGGCGCCCTCTTTTTGAATGCGCTGCATGGCCTGCTGGAGCTGGGGGCCGCAGTCGCAACGCCGGGAGCCGAAGACATCGCCGGTGAGGCATTCGCTGTGGACGCGCACCAACACGGGTTTGGAGGAGGAGACCTTTCCTTTCACCAACGCGATGTGGTGCATGTCATCGAGCAGCGACCGGTAGAGATGCAGATTGAAATCCCCGTAGTCCGTGGGCAGCACGATCTTCTCCTCGCACTCCACGAGACGCTCGCTCTTGCGGCGGTGGGCGATGAGATCCTGGATCGAGCACATTTTCAGGCCGTGCCTGCGTTTGAATTTGATCAAGTCCGGCAGCCGGGCCATCGAGCCGTCGTCCTTCATGATCTCGCAAATCACGCCGGAGGAATCGAGGCCGGCGAGCCGCGCGAGGTCGATCGCCGCCTCGGTGTGGCCGGCGCGCCGAAGCACGCCGCCGGCCTTGGCTTGCAGCGGAAAAACATGCCCTGGCTGAATCAGGTCGCCGGGCTTTGTGTTGGCATCGGAGAGGACTCGGATCGTGGCCGCGCGGTCTTTGGTGCTGATCCCCGTTGTGATCCCATGGGTCGCATCCACGGAAACAGTGAAGTCGGTTTTGAAAAACTCGCGGTTCTTGGCGACCATTCGTTGCAGGCCGAGCTGCGCGGCACGCTCCTCGGTGATCGGCGCGCAAATCAACCCGCGGCCGAATTTCGCCATGAAATTCACCGCGTTCGCAGTCACTTTCGAGGCCGCCATCACCAGGTCCCCCTCGTTTTCGCGGTCGGCGTCGTCGGTGACAATCACCATGCGCCCCCGGCGAATATCGGAGAGGACATCGGGAATCGGATCGAAAGGCGTTTTCATCTTTTTATCGGGGAAACCCTAGACGACCCCGTGGCGAGTGGAAAGCCGCTTGAGCTTTTCTTGGGTGCCGAGAGGAGATAAGCCCATCGCATGGACTACGATTTTGCGGTGATCGGGGGAGGTAGCGCGGGATACGCCGGGGCCCGCACGGCGGTCGGTCTTGGACTTAAAACAGTCGTTGTCGAAGGCGGCACGGAGATCGGTGGACTTTGCATTCTTCGCGGCTGCATGCCCAGCAAGACGCTTCTCGAATCCGCCCACCGGTTCCGCATTTTGAAAAAGGCGGGGGAATTTGGCCTCTCGTGCGGAACGCCGGAATTCAACGCCTCCGCGATCATTGCCCGAAAAAAACGCCTCGTCGCCGAATTTGCCGACTACCGTCGGGGGCAGTTGGAGTCGGGGAAATTCACTTTCCTGCGGGGGAGGGCCGAGTTCCTGGATGCCCACTCGATCCGCATCCATGCGCCGGACGGGCAAACCTCCACGCTGAGCGCGAGGACTTTTCTGATCGCCACGGGCTCCGAGATCGCCTTTCCCCAGGTGCCCGGGTTGGCGGAATCGCGATGCCTCACCAGCGACGAACTCCTCGACCTTGAGCGCATCCCCGAATCCCTCATCATTCTGGGCGCGGGGCCTGTGGCCCTGGAAATGGCCAGCTACTGCCGAGCCTTCGGATCCAGAGTGACGATTGTCCAGCGCAGTTCCCGGATTTTGAAATCCGTCGATCCCGATGTGGCCATGGCCCTCGAGGAGGCCATGCGCCGCGATGGCATCGACATCTTTACCGACACCGGGCTGCTCCATGTCTCCGACGACACGGTCCACGCGCGGGTTTCCTTCGAGCACGGTTCGGAGATCAAACATCTCGAAGCCGCACGCGTTCTCAACGCTCTGGGGCGCAAGCCGCGTCTCGAAGGATTGGAGCCCCTTGGCCTGGCGAGTTCCCATGGACGAATCTCGGTCCATGCCGACCAATCGACCTCGGAACCCCATGTTTTCGCCGCCGGGGATGTTTGTGGAGGTCTGGAAGTCGTCCACATCGCGATCCAGCAGGGCGAAATCGCGGCCCACAACGCGGCGGTTAAACTAGGTCGCAGCGTGGAGGCTCTCCGCGAGATGGATTACCGGCTCAAACTGTTTGCGGTTTTTACCGAGCCCCAGCTTGCCACGGCAGGCGCAACGGAGGCCGAACTCCGAGCCGCCGGCGTCGAATTTCTCGCCGCCAGCTACCCATTCAACGATCATGGCAAATCCCTCGTCATGGGTGAAACCGAGGGGTTCGTGAAACTCCTCGCCCGCCGGGATTCCGGCGAAATCCTTGGCGCCTCCGTCGTCGGCCCTGAGGCCTCGGAGTTGATTCACGAAGTCGTTGTGGCAATGCACTACCGCGCCACTGTCCGCGAATTCTCCTCCATCCCGCACTACCACCCCACGCTTTCGGAAATCTGGAGTTATCCCGCCGAGGAAATCGCCGACAACCTCGCCACCACAGGTTGAGGCTGCCAGCAGGTGACCGTGGCAAAGGGATACCGTCGGCTGGTGAACTCGGGAGCGGAGTTTTTTTATTTCCCGATGCAGAAGCGGCTGAAGATTTCGCCGAGGATGTCTTCGGTATCGGCATTGCCGACGATGCGGCCGAGGAAATCCAGTGCGGCGCGGAGTTCGATGGCGGCGAGTTCGGGTGGCTGGTTGGCTTGAACCAAGGTCGAGGCGGATTCGAGCGAGGCGCGTGAGGATTCGAGGAGGGCTTTGTGGCGGGAGTTGATCGCGGCGAGGGATTGGCCGGAGGTCAGGTGTCGGAGACCGGCCGCTTCGGCCATGGCGTCCAGGAGTTGGTCAAACCCGGCACCCGTGGCGCAGGAAACAGGAATCGCGTGAACAGGCAACTCCGGGCAGGGGAGGTCGGATTTGTTGGCGACGAGAAGCTCGTTCTCGCGCAGGGCGACCGGGATTTCCTCGGACGAGGCGTCGAAGAGATGAAGAACGAGATCGGCGGATTCAAGGACGCGTTCGGTGCGGGCGACGCCTTCGCGTTCGATGGGGTCCGCGGTTTTGCGGAGTCCGGCGGTATCGGTGAGGCGGTAGAGAATGCCGCGCAGGCAGGCGGTTTCCTCGATGGTGTCGCGGGTGGTGCCGGGAATTTCGCTGACGATGGCGCGGTCCATGCCGAGGAGGCGGTTGAGAAGGCTGGATTTTCCGGCGTTGGGTTTTCCGGCGATGGCGACTCGCACGCCTTCGCGAAGGATGCGGCCCTCGTCGGCGGTGGCGAGGAGCGCGGTGGTGCGGGCGAGGAGGGTTTGGATTTTTTCGAGGAGAAGTTGGCCGGTGGCGGGATCGATGCCTTCCTCGGGAAAATCGATAAAGGCTTCGAGGTGCGCGACGGTTTCAAGTGTGGAGTCGCGCAGGGAGAGGATTTCGGAGCCGAGTCGGCCTTCAAGTTGCTGGGCGGCGGCACGGAGGGCGAGGGGAGTGCGCGCGGAGATGATGTCCATGATCGCCTCGGCACGGGTGAGGTCGATCTTCCCGTTGAAGAAAGCGCGTTGCGAAAACTCGCCGGGCTCAGCGGCACGGGCTCCGTGGCGCAGGACGAGTTCGAGAATTTTGGCGGCGAGGAGGACTCCGCCGTGACAGCAGATTTCGGCCATATCCTCACCTGTGAAACTCGCTGGGGCCTCAAAGGTGGTAACGAGGACTTGGTCGACCATTTCCTCGCCATCGAGGATTTTTCCAAAGGTCGCCTTCCGAGGTTTTGGGCGCGGCGAGCGGGCTTTGAAAATTCCCGCGAGGATTTTTTGTGTGTCGGGCCCCGAGAGGCGAACCATGGCGATGGCTCCCTCGCCGGGTGGAGTGGCTACGGCGGCGATGGTTTCCTCGTAGGCTGCCATCAGGCGGCGAGGGGTTCGCCTTTTTTCAAGAGGCCTTCTTGATTGAGGAGTCGGAGGTTTTCGATGAATGCGCGGTTTTGCTCCATCGTTCCCACTGACACGCGAATCCACTCCGGGAGCTTGTAGCTGCGCATGGCGCGGACGATGAGGCCGCGGCGGAGGAGGGTTTTGAAGACAGCGTCGCCGTCGCCCACATGCACGAGCACGAAATTCGCGGCGCTGGGGACAAAGGTCAGTCCCATCGCGGTGAATTCGGCCTGCAGGTAGTTGCGGCCCTCGTGGGTGAGTTCTCGGGTGCGGCGCATGTGGTCTTCATCGGCGAGTCCGGCGAGCGCACCGGCCTGGGCGATGCCGTTTGCGTTGAAAGGTTGGCGGGTTTTTTGAAGAACCTCGGCGATTCGGGCGGGTGCGAGACCATAGCCGATGCGGAGGTTCGCGAGGCCTTGGATTTTCGAAAAGGTTCGCATGACGACGACATTCCGGTCTTCGCGCACATAGCGAAGGACATCCGGCGGGGTATCGAGGAACTCGTAGTAGGCTTCGTCGAAGATCACGAGGACATGGTCGGGCACGCGGGACATGAAGCGGTCGATCGCTTCCTGGCCGACAAGTGTGCCGGTGGGGTTGTTGGGATTCGCGATGAAAACCTGCCGGGTGCGGGGAGTGATGGCGGCGAGCATCGCGTCCAGGTCATGGGTGAAATCCGGGTCGGGAACCTCGATGGTTTTTGCGCCGAAGAGTTGGGCCATGAGACTGTAAACGGCGAAGGCGTGGCCGGCCGTGACCACTTCGTCGCCGGGTTTGAGAAAGGCGTGGCCGATGAATTCGATGATTTCGTTCGAGCCGTTGCCGAGGATGATGTTCGCGCGGTCGAGGTCGAGTTTTTCGGCAATGGCGTTGCGCAAGGCCCAGGCGCCGCCATCGGGGTAAAAATGGGATCGCTCCAGGGTATCGCGCATCGCCTGAATGGCCAGCGGCGAGGGGCCGAGCGGGTTTTCGTTCGAGGCGAGCTTGATGATTTCGGAAGGCTTGAGGCCCATTTCGCGGGCGAGTTCCTCGACGGGCTTGCCCGGTTCGTAGGCTACGAGATTCAAGACATGCGGGTGCGCGGACTTTTCCATATCGTGGAAGGAGGGAACACGATCCGGCGAAAACTTCAATGAACATTGCCTTCCAAGCGAGCGCGCCCCCCGATATTTGGAAGGGGCTCCATGAGTTTTCGTCCGCTAGTCGTCCTGCCCTCCTACAATAGCGGTTCCCAACTTGCGCGCACTCTACAGGAGGCTCGGGCGGTGCATTCCGATGTGTGGGTGGTGGTGGATGGAAGCACGGATGGCAGCGATCGCGAGGCCGAGGTGCTGGGCTTGGAGGGAGTGCGCTTTTTGAGATTGCCAAAAAATTCGGGCAAGGGCGGCGCGATCCTGGAAGCCCTCCGGAAATCTTCTCGCGAGGGGTTCACTCATTTGCTCGCGATGGATGCCGACGGACAACATCCGGCGGGGAGGATTCGTCCGTTCTTGGAGGCCGCTGAAAAAAATCCCGAGGCGTTTCTTTGCGGAGTTCCGGTTTTTGGTCCGGATGCTCCGCCGGAGCGGGTCAAGGGGCGGGTTGTCGGCAATTCCTTTGCGCGTCTCGAAACCCTGGACCTCGGGGCGAGGGATTCCCTTTTCGGATTTCGACTTTATCCGATCGAGCCTTCGTTGGCGGTGATGGAGGGGACGCGCTGGGGACGGAGGTTTGATTTCGACACGATTCTCGCCGTGAGGCTCTCGTGGGCTGGTTTGCCCTGTATCAACATTCCTGTGCCGGTCACTTATCCGCCGCGAGCGGAGGGTGGGGTGTCCCATTTCCGTTATCTGCGCGACAATCTGCTGCTCGTTGCGGCGCACGCGCGATTGCTGCTGGAGTGGCCCGTGCGCCTGCCGGGGTTGCTTCGCCGTCGGGCTCAGGCCGGCTTGCGCATCAGCCAGTAGATTTCCCCCGGCCATCCCGGAAAGAGGTGGCCCCAAGCGATGTTGAAGCGCATCCATGCGGCGGAGTTTTCGAGCGCGCTGCCTTTACTGCGCATGAGGAAGGCACCGCTTAGGAATTCGACTTTCAGACCTGCCTCTTCCGCCATGCGGCGGACACGGCCGGGTGAGAAGACGCTCACATGCCCCATGGGCTTTGCAGTTTTGCGAACCTGGCTTTCGCGGATTCCTGCCAGGGGCCCGGGGACGACGGGAAATCCTCCGATCAAGGAACCGCCGGGACGAATCGCAGCGGCGATTTTTTTCAAAACCTTCTCGGGCTCGAACAGGTGCTCCAGCACATGCAGGAGAATGGCCGTGTCGTAGTCCCGCTGCAGGGCGAAACCGGCGTCCTCGAGGTTGGCTTCTTGAAAATCCGTGTAGCCCGCTTGAGCGAGGCGATCCCGTCGCATCACGGCATCGACAGCCGTCCAGCAACCGATGTCGATGCGCGCGGGTGCGGATTTGACGAATTCAAGCATCTGGCCGACATGCACGCCGATCTCCGCCACATCGATCGGACGGGCGACGCGTTGGCTTTCCTCTCGCAGAAGTTGGTAGCCGAACCAGTAGCGCAGGAGGCGGATGGGGTAGCGGACGCTTTTGGCTTCCTTGGTCATGCCGAAATCTTTCGAGCGGACCACTTGGTTTTCGGCCAGAAAATCGATGTCCCAATCGGACGAGGAATAGGTATTCAAGATTTCGGATCATGCGTTTTGTCCGGTGCCCAGGTCAAGATGGCCCTGCCCGCGTTCTTGATCCGGCTGCACGGCGGGCATAGGGTGGCCGCCCACTCATGAAACCGGTTACGATCTACGACACCACGCTGCGCGACGGCACGCAGGGCACGGGAATTTCTTTTTCGATCCTCGACAAGATTCGCGTCGCCCAGAGGCTCGATGCGTTTGGCGTCGATTACATCGAGGGGGGATGGCCGGGATCGAATCCCCGCGATGCCGCGTTTTTCAACGAGGCCGCCAAGCTGGAGTGGAAAAACGCCAAGATCGCCGCGTTCGGCAGCACGCGCCGCGGAGGAATGGCCGTCGATGCCGACGCCCAGGTGCGGATGCTTTTGGATGCAAAGACGCCGGTTGTCACGATCGTGGGCAAAACCTGGCTGCTGCATGTCACCCAGGTGCTGAATGTCGATCCCGATGAAAACCTCGCCATGATCGCCGACACCGTGGCGTTCCTCAAAAAACATGGCCGCGAGGTGTTCTACGATGCGGAACATTTTTTCGACAGTTACAAGGACGACCCCGATTATTCCCTCGCCACACTCCGCGCCGCCCGCGACGCCGGGGCCGATGTGCTGGTTCTTTGTGACACCAATGGCGGTTCACTCCCCGAGGAAATCGGCCGTATCACCGCCGAGGTTCTGGCGGATTTGAAGTGTCCGGTCGGCATCCACACCCACAACGATTGCGGCTTGGGTGTCGCAAACGCCCTGGCGGCGGTGCGGGCCGGAGCCTGCCAAGTTCAGGGAACGATGAACGGCTACGGGGAGAGGGTCGGGAATTGCAACCTCACCACGGCGATTCCCACGCTTCAGGTCAAGATGGGCCTGCCCTGCGTGCCCGATCTCGCGCAACTCCGCGAGGTCTCGCGCTTCGTGGACGAGTTGGCGAATGTTCCCCAAGACATCCGCGCCCCCTATGTCGGCCCGGCCGCGTTCACCCACAAGGGCGGGCTGCATGTTCATGCGGTGCAAAAAATCGCCCGCAGCTACGAACACATGGATCCAACGCTGGTCGGAAACTCCCAGACGATCCTCGTCTCCGATATGGCCGGCCAGAGCAACATCCTCGCGAAGGCCGCCGAGCTTGGTTTCAATTTCCAAAAAGGCGCGCCGGAGGTGGCTTCGATTCTCAAAAAAGTGAAGGAGACCGAGGCGCTCGGCTACGAGTTCGAGGCCGCCGATGCGTCGTTTGATTTGCTGATCCGGCGCACGCTCGGCCGCCACACGCGACTTTTCGACCTCAAGGAATACCACTGCTCGTTTCGGCAATCGCAGGATCATCAATTCACGACCTGCGAGGCCACGGTCAAGGTGCAGGTGAACGGCACGCCGGAATACACGGTGGAGGAGGGCGATGGTCCGGTGAATGCACTCGATGCGGCTCTGCGAAAGGCGCTGCGACCATTTTACTCCTGGATCGATTCGGTGCGGTTGGCCGACTACAAGGTCCGGATCATCGACGGCTCCCGCGGCACCGCCGCGAAAACCCGTGTGCTGATTGTTTCCACCGATGGGACCACCACCTGGGGAACGGTCGGAGTTTCCGACAACATCATCGAGGCGAGTTGGCTCGCTTTGGTGGACAGCTACGAGTTCTTCGCCACACGCGCCGGGAGTGCCAAGTGAGTATTCCCAAACTCAGCGAACTCAAAAGCCGGGCGCAAACGCTGAAGCCCACCATCAAACTCGGAAAAGCCGGTGCCTCGTCCGAGTTTTTGGCGGAGCTGGGAAAATTGCTGGATCTTCACGGCCTCGTGAAAATGCGATTCGAGGGTTTCAAGGACGAGCGCAAGACGCTCTCCAAGGAACTCGCCGAAAAAACCGGAGCCATGCTGGTGCAGCAAGTCGGCCACACCGCAGTGTATTATCGCGCGCCTTCGGTGAAGGCGTAGCAGTTCAAATCCTCTCGAACTGCGAGATCCGGCGGAAGAGGTCGTAGCGGGATTCGATTTGGGCGTTGTCCACGGTTTTGAGCCGCTCGAGGCTGAAGGCTTCGACATTGTAGCTGGCGAGAACGCTGCCATAGACGACGGCTTTTTTGAGAATCTCAAAAGTGACGCCCGATCCGGCGTGGGCCGCGAGATATCCTGCGAGGCCGCCGGCGAAGGTGTCACCCGCGCCGGTGGGGTCGTGGATGTCCTCGAGTGGAAACGCCGGGCAGCTGAAAAACCCGGCCTCGGGTCCGAACAACAAGCACCCGTGCTCGCCTTTTTTAATGGCGACATAGGCGGGCCCCATGTCGCGGATTTTTTTGCCGGCCTTGATGAGGCTCGTTTCGCCTGTGAATTGGCGGGCTTCGCCATCGTTGAGGATGAGCATGTCCACGCGACCGATCAGGCGGGTGAGCGAGTCTTTGGCGATGTTGATCCAGAGATCCATTGTGTCCGCAATCACGAAGCGGGGCTGGCTGACCTGGTCGAGGACATGGTTCTGTAAATCCGGCGCGATGTTTGCGAGCAGGACGATGGGCGTGTCGCGGTAGCCATTCGGCAGGGTGGGGGTGAAGGTTTCGAAAACATTCAACTCCACCGAGCGCGTCTCGCGGGTGTTCATGTCCCACATGTATTCGCCCGACCAGCGGAAGGTTTTGCCGGGCACGACCTGGAGGCCGTCGAGATCGATGCGGCGTTGGCGGAAGAGGTCGATGTGCTCCTTCGGGAAATCCTCGCCGACGATGCCCACAAGGCTCACGGGTGAGAAATTCGAAGCGGAGACGGCGCCGTAGGAGGCCGAGCCTCCGAGCAGGTTTTTGTGTTCGGCAAGCTGGGTTTTGATGTCATCCAGCGCGATGGAGCCAACGATAAGAACGGACATAGGGCGCGAACAATGGGGAGCCGACGGTTGTTGATCCAGAAAAAACAGGAGCCCATTGAGCAGGGGTGGCGCAGGATTTTTCTCGTCACCGGAATCCACTGCGGGATCATGGCGCGAATCATCGAATGAATTCCAAAGAGTTTGCCGAACGCCGATGGGGACGGCCCTGGCAGGGGCGGGTCTCGGTCTTGCTGGCTTTTCTGGCTGCGGCGTCGTTGATCGCCGGGGGCGGGTTTCCCTTGCCGACGGCGACGGCCAGGTTTTTTGAGCGTCTGGATGTCATTCTTGCCTGCGCCTACGGGGCCCTTTGGTTATCCGAAATGGCCTTGGCATCCGCTCCCGGCGCGGCGCTCCGCTATCGTCGGGCGGAATGGATTCTTCTCGGGGTTGGCCTCCTGGTGCTGTTGGCGCTGGTTTTCCTGCCTGTGTCCCTGCGGCAGATGCTGGCGGGGGAGTTGGCGATACCGGCGGGGAGTTTGTTTTTGTGGACGGTGAGGATGTTTCTGGTCGGATGCCTGATGCTGCAAGTCCTGCGCGGAATGGAATCGATTCTTTCCCGGGGGTGGCGTCCCGAGATTCTTCTGGCGGGTTCGTTTTTGGCAATCATTGCGATGGGGGCCTGCCTCTTGAAACTTCCCAATGCCATGGCAAGCGGGGTGGAGCCGATGCCTTGGGTGGACGCGATCTTCATGGCCACGAGCGCGACCAGTGTGACGGGACTTGTCGTCAGGGATATTGGAAGCGATTTCAGCATCTTCGGGCAAACCGTCCTCCTCGTGCTGATCCAGATCGGGGGGCTTGGCGTGGTCACTTTCGTGGCTCTTGTTTCCAGCCTATCAAACAAAACCCTGCCGGTTCAGCAGATGGTGGCTTTCCGGAGGATCATCAACGCGCCCGCTTTGGGCGACCTTCGAGGCCTCGTCATCGGCGTGGTGGCCATCACGATCCTGGTGGAGGCCGTGGGTGCCGCCTTGCTTTACGCTTTCGTGGACTATGGCGACTCGCCGGTGGACCGTCTCAGGTGGGCTGTCTTCCATTCCATCTCGGCATTTTGCAACGCAGGGATGGGCTTCCATACAGACAGCTTGGAGTCCTTTTCGACCAATTTCGGAGTGCTTTACACCATCATGGTTCTCATTGTTGTCGGCAGCCTTGGTTTTCTGGTGATTCCGGAAATTTTTTCCGTGCTTTTGAGCCGTTTCAAAAAGCTTCGGAATCCGCGATCCTTGGTTTCCAAGACTCGATTCTCGGTGCAGTCGCGTTTGTCACTTGTCACCACCCTTTTTTTACTGGTCTCGGGCACCGCGGTTTTCTGGCTTTTTGAAAGCTCCCATGTTCTTCGGGGCTTGGGAGTGTTCGACGCATTCACCACCGCCCTTTTCCAATCGATCACGACGCGCACGGCGGGTTTCAACACGGTGAACTTCGCGGAGCTTCAAAACGCCACGCTGTTTGCGGTGATTTTCCTGATGGTCATCGGGGGTTGCCCCGTCTCGACCTCGGGAGGCATCAAGACGGTGACTTTTGCGGTTCTCGCCCTGGCACTCCGGGCCATGTTGTGCGGGAACAGCCGCATCGAGGCCTTTGGCCGTTCGATCCCCTTCCGCGTCGTGATTTCCGCGCTGAATGTGTTCCAACTTTACATGGTCGCCGCGATCACAGGGCTGATTCTGGTTTCGTATTTCGACCCCGGGGTTCCCTTGAGGGATGTGGCTTTCGAGTGTTTTTCAGCCTTGAGCACGGTTGGGCTGAGCACGGGGATCACGGCGGGGCTCTCCGATGGAGGAAAACTCGTCCTCTGCGCCATGATGTGGATCGGCCGCATCGGGCCGATTGCCATGGTCTTGTCCGTCTTCCAAAGCACCCGTTCGCTGGATTATGAATTTCCCGAAGAGGATGTCGTTGTCGGCTAAAGTCCCCACCCAGGATAGAAAATCATGAAATACACAGTTGTTGGTCTAGGCGAATTCGGAACATCCACGGCGCTCGGCCTCGCCCGCCGCGGCGCGGAGGTCATCGCGGTGGATATCGATATGGAGCGCGTCAAGGCGGTGAAAGACCATGTGGCCCTCGCGGTCTGTCTTGATGCCAGCCACAGCGAGGCCCTGAACATGCACGGCATCGGCGATGTGGATGTCCTGATCGCCGGAATCTCGAACAATTTCGAGGCCCAGGTGATGTTGGTCGTGCACGCGAAGCAGCGTGGAATTTCCCGCATCGTGGCCCGCGCCACCACGCCCGACCACAAGAAGGTGCTGAAAGCCATCGGGGCCGATGATGTTTTCAATCCCGAGGAGGAAGCCGCACGCTGGATTGTTCAGCGCCTCTTGATTCGCGATATGACGAACTACTTCGAGCTGGCCGATGGATTCAGCATCGTCGAGATCGCCGTGCCCGCCGCGATCGTCGGGAAATCCATCCAGGAACTCGACCTTCGCCGCAAATTCCGTATCAACCTGATTGCTCTCAAAACCGTGGAGACGGCCGAGGATGGAACCACAGTGGTGAAGTCCTTCAATGCCGTTCCCGAGCCGGACCGCAAGCTACGCGCCGGGGAGATCATGGCCTTCTCGGGCAGTGTTCTCGATATCGCAAACTTCATCGCCCACAACGAGTGAGCCGCCGGATTATCGGCCGGAGTCTCGTGCTCTCGGGTGGGGCTGTTCTATTGATCCTTCTCGGCGTCGGCGCCTTTGTATTCATCCGGGGAAGCGCCAGCGCGGACTATGCCCTCCAGGAGTTCCTTTTCTCATCGCGCTTTCGGCGCTACGACACCCTCATCGAACAAGCCGCCGCCCGGCACGGTGTGAGCCCTTCGCTGGTGAAGGCCGTCGTCTGGCGGGAATCAAGATTCCAGCCCCGGATGGTCGGCGCCCACGGCGAGCGGGGTCTCATGCAAATCACAGAACCCGCCGCAACGGATTGGATGGTGTCCGAAAAAATCGAAACCTTTGTTCCAACCGATCTTTTCGATCCCAAGACCAACCTCGATGCCGGCGCCTGGTATCTGGCGCGGGCCTTGAGGCATTGGCGGGACAAGGACGATCCCGTTCCTTTCGCTCTCGCCGAATACAATGCCGGTCGCTCGCGTGTGAAGCGCTGGGAGCGTAATTCCGCCCAGGAGGGATTGCCGACGGCCGAAGGCCTGAGGCGCGCGATGGATTTTCCCACAACGCGGCAATACCTGCGTTCCATCCTCGAGCGCTACCGCGCCTACCTGCAAAGGGGGGAATTCGGAGAAACCCCGGAGTCGCCCGTCCTGCGGCCCGCTTCCACCCTCTAAGCCCTGTTCAACGCCTCAATCTGCTCCCAGAGGGCTTTTTCCTCGGGGGAGGGGTTTTCGGGAACGATGATTCCAACGATGGCGTGGAGATCGCCGCGTTTGGCAGCGCCCTCCGGCAGTCCCATGCCGGGAATGCGGAATTTTTTCCCGCTTTGCGTTCCCGGTGGAATCTTGAGTTTGATGCGCCCTCCGAGGGTCGGAACGGTCACGCTGCAACCGAGAACCGCGTCCCAGGCTGGAATCTCCAGGTCATAGAGGAGATTGCTCCCCTCGATTTCAAAATCGGGATGGCGCTGGAATTTCACCCGCAGATACAAATCGCCCGCTCCCGCTCCGCCCGCTCCGCTTCCGCCCTGGCCGGCGAGCCGGATGCGTTGGCCCTCGCGGATGCCTTTCGGGATTTTAACCGTGTAGGTCTCGAGTTTTTTTGAAGATCCGCGGCGGAAGGAAATCTGGCGGGTCGATCCGTTCAAAGCTTCCTCGAGAGTGACCATGATATCGGCCTCGACATCCTGACCGCGTTGGGGCGAATCCTCGAATCCTCCCCGGCCACGGCGGCCTCCGAACATCTGTTCGAAAAAATCGCTGAAGCCGGTTCCCCCGAAGGAAAACTCCTCCTCGCCGGCCTGGCCTGCGCGACCGGGACGAAATCCTCCACCCGCGCGCTGGAATCCTCCCCCGGCCGGTGGAGGCGGGCCGTGCTGCCAATCCGCGCCGAACTGGTCGTAGCGCTTGCGTTTCTCGGGGTCGCCAAGCACCTCGTAGGCTTCGTTGATCTCCTTGAATTTCTCCTCGGCCACTTTTTTGTCTTTGGCCGTGTCGGGGTGGTGTTGGCGCGCGAGCTTGCGGAACGCGCTTTTGATTTCAGCGGCGGTGGCGGTTTTGGAAACCCCGAGAGTTTGGTAGTAGTCGCGGAACTTGGCGGACATCGGCAGTCGAATTTGGTTCGCCCATCTTGCCGATTTTCCCCATCCTGTCCAACCCATGCTCGATATTCGTCTCATTCGGGAGCAACCCGACCTTGTCAAAAGCCGCCTCGCCGCCCGCGCCCCGGGTCACGGGGAAACCATCGACGCCATCCTTGCGATAGACATCCAACGCCGCTCCGCCGAGACCCGTCTGCAGGGGCTTCAAAGCGACCGCAACCGCCTAAGCAAGGAAATCGGCCGGCTCCGCGCCCAAAAGCTCGACTCCACCGACCTTGAGGCGCAGGTCAAAAAAATCTCCGGGGATATGGAAGCTGCTTCCGCCGAGGCCGAGGCTCTTTCGGAAAAACAGCGCGACATTCTTCTCAACCTCCCAAACCTTCCGCAGGCCGATGTTCCTCCGGGTAAAGACGCCGCCGACAATCCTGTCATTCGCACCCATGGCGAAAAACCGGCGATCGAAAATCCCAAAGACCATGTGGCCCTCGCCGAGTCGCTGGGCCTCATCGATCCCGACCGAGCCACAAAAATCAGCGGCAGCGGTTTCGCTGTTTATACCGGCCTAGGCGCGCGGCTTGAGCGGGCGTTGCTGAATTTTCTTCTCGATCTACACACCCGCGAACACGGATACACCGAGGTCAGCCCGCCATTCGTCGTCCGTCGCGATTGCATGATCGGCACCGGCCAGCTCCCCAAATTTGAAGAGGACATGTATGGCGTGGATGGGGGCGGACTTTTCCTCGTTCCCACGGCCGAGGTGCCCGTGACGAATCTCCACCGCGAGGAAATCGTCAACGCCGCCCAGCTTCCCATCAAGTATGCCGCCTACACCCCGTGCTTCCGCCGCGAGGCCGGATCGGCGGGGCGCGAGACCCGCGGCCTCATCCGCATGCACCAGTTCGACAAGGTCGAATTGGTCAAAATCTGTGCGCCAGAGCAATCGAACGCCGAACTGGAATCCCTCACCGCCGACGCCGAGCGCGTCCTGCAAAAGCTCGGACTCCACTACCGCGTGATCGTCCTTTGCACCGGTGACATGGGCTTCGGCTCCGCCAAAACCTACGACATCGAAGTCTGGGCCCCGGGCCAGAGCGCCTACCTGGAGGTCTCGAGTTGCTCGAATTTCGAGGACTTCCAAGCCCGCCGCATGAATCTCCGCCACAAGGCCGCGGACGGCAAAAACCGCTTCTGCCACACGCTCAACGGCTCCGGAACCGCCCTCGCCCGACTCTATGTCGCCATTCTGGAAAACTTCCAGCAACCCGATGGCTCGATTTTGGTCCCCGAGGCGCTGAGGCCCTACTTCGGTGCCGACAAAATCTCCAAATAACCCGAAGCCCTCCGACCCGCTGGAGCTTGCCTTGGAGCAGGCGATGGCCGGGGTTTCCAAGAGAAAAAAACTTCTCGTCGGTGTATCCGGCGGGCGGGATTCGATGGTCCTGCTGTGCGCTCTCCGGGCTGTGGGGTTTGAAAAGCTCGTCGTTTGCCATCTCGACCACAGCCTGCGTGGCAAGGCGTCGCGGGCCGATGCGGTATTTGTGTCGAAGCAGGCCTCCAAGCTTGGATGCGCGCTTGAATCAGCCCGGGCCGCCACGCGTGACTATGCCGAAGCGAACCGCAAATCCCTGGAACTCGCGGCGCGCGAGCTTCGGCAGGCCTTCTTTGCCGAATGCGCAAGGCGCCACAAAAGCCGTGTGCTTTTGTTGGCCCACCACGCGGATGACCAGATCGAGACCTGTCTTTTCAATTTCCTTCGCGGAAGCGGTTCCGCAGGCCTGGGAGGAATGCGGCCGCTTTCGAAAAAAGGCAACCTGACCCTCCGCCGACCGATGCTTGGATTTTCCCGCAACGACATCGCCGCCTATCAAAAGCGTCATCGCATTCCCTTCCGCGAGGACGCGTCGAATCTTGAAACTGTCCATACCCGCAACAAGCTCCGCCTCGTCGTTCTACCCGCCATCGAGAAGACGCTCGGCCCTGCGTTCCTGAAAACCATCCCGCGTGCCGCCGAGATTTTTCGGGCCGAGGACGAGTGCCTCTCCGCGCTGGTTCCCGAAATCGGCGAGACACTTTCCTGCAAGCAACTCCGCACACTGCCCCTCGCGATTCAAAGGCGCGCGGTTCTGCGATGGCTCCGCGAGCGGGGAGTTTTTGAGCCGGGTTGGGAGGAAACCCGGCGCGTGCTCTCGCTTCTCGACATCAACGGACCGGCGAAAATCAACCTTCCCGGCGACCTCCACGCCCGACGCCGGTCGGGCGTGATTTTTCTGGAGAAAGGCCGTCCGTGAACCTGCGCGAAGCCCTTGCCACCGGCCTCCGGGCCGCCCGCGTGAATTTCCTGCCGGGTCTTTTCCTGCAATTTCTCATGGGATGCTTCATCGCCGCGTATCTTTTGCACGACGGCACCTCCGCCTTTCTTCAGAGGGTTGGGGAGATCAAGGAGGAGGTCGGCTATGGTTTCGCCTTTGTCTCCTACATGCTGTCCGGTGCCTTGCTGCCCGAGGTGTTGAAGATCGTATTTTTCCAGCGTGGCAAGCCGACCTTGGACAACTTCTGGAGATTCGCCGCCACCGGGGTTTTTCTCGGCTTCATGGGAATGATGGTCGACTTCTTCTACCGCTGCCAAAATGCGTGGTTCGGCACCGGCAATGATTGGCAGACGATCCTGGTTAAAATTCTCGTGGATCAGTTCCTCTACAGTCCATTTTTCGCAAATATCCTCTGCGTTGTTTTCTTCACCCTTCAGGCTGGTCGGTTTTCACGCGCGACCGCCGCCTCGATTTTCACCCCCGATTTCCTCACCGAAAAAGTCCTTCCCGTCCAAATCGCCGGCTGGGCTTTCTGGATTCCGGCTGTTGCCTGCATCTACTCCATGCCTGCGCAGCTCCAGATCCCCGTCGCGGTGCTCATCCAAACCTTCTGGGTTCTGATGCTCACGACAATTACCGCGAGGCAGGGGGAGGCAACAGGAACCTGATTTTTTCCGGAAATGGGATTGCTTTCCGTGGAGCTCGACTCCATTCTACCCAACCATTTTTAATTTATGAGCCAGCATCCCAGTCTCAAAGGCAAAGGCGCCATCAAAGCCAAGCGCAGCGTGTTGAAGCGCTTCGAGCGTGTCGATCTCCTCCGCAAGCGTGGTCAGTTCAAGGATGGCCAGCGTGTGATCGGCCTTCCTAAAACCAAGCCCGAGGAATAGGCCGCCGCCGCTTTCCATGCGGCTCAACCGTTTTTTAGCCGCTGCGGGCCTTGGCTCGCGGCGTTCCTGCGAGGATTTAATCTCTTCCGGAGTGGTGGTCATTAATGGCCACCGGATCGAAAACCTCGCCACCACCGTGGAACCGGGGGACGATGTTCGCGTCAAAGGTCGCCCCGTCCATACGGCTCCCCTGGTTACTCTTCTTCTCAACAAACCGCGTGGCTATGTCGTGACCCGTTCCGACGAGCAGGGTCGTCGCACGGTTTACGACCTTCTCGAGGAGGGTCACACAAATCTTTTTCATGTGGGTCGTTTGGACAAAGAGAGCGAAGGGGTCCTGCTGATGACGAACGACGGGGCGCTTGCCCAGAAACTTTTGCATCCGTCGCACGGGGTGGAAAAGGAATACGAGGTGGAACTCGACAAGGCCTTTGATCCCGAATTGACCGCCAAGCTCCTTCGCGGCGTCCACATCGAAGGCGGGCGTGGGCGTTTTGAATCGGTGCGGATTGTCGGGCCCCGACTCTTGCGCGTCGTGCTCAAACAAGGCATCAAACGCCAGATCCGCTTGATGCTTTACCGTCTCGGCTACGAGGTCGAGCGCCTGCGCCGGATCCGGATGGGGCCTCTCTCGGATTTCAAACTTCCTCCTGGCGCGTGGCGCCCCCTCACCACGAAGGAACTCGACCTTCTTGCGAAAGCCGCGAAGCCTGCCAGCCGCTCCGCCCATGTCCGCAAGCGAGCGCGATGAGGCGATGATGCGTCTCGCGATCCGCGAGGCGCGGAAGGGGATTGGAAAAACAGCCCCGAATCCCGCCGTCGGGGCGGTTTTGGTTCGCAACGGCAAGGTGGTTTCGAAGGGTTGGCACCGCGCTGCTGGAAAGCCCCATGCGGAGGTGGAGGCTTTGCGGAATGCTTCCAGCTCCGCTGGATGCACTCTCTATGTCACGCTGGAGCCTTGCTCCACACAAGGTCGCACGCCGCCTTGCACCTCGGCGATCATTCAAGCAGGAATCTCCCGGGTCGTCTTCGGCGCGACCGACCCGAACCCCTCCCACGCGGGACGGGCGGTGAGAATTCTGAATGAAGCCGGGATCGAGGTTTCCACCGGCGTGCTCGCGTCCGAATGCCGGGAACTCAATGTGGCATGGAGCAAATGGATCGCCACCGGTCTCCCCTTCGTCACGGCCAAGGCGGGAATGAGCCTCGACGGCCGCATCGCCTCGTTTCCAAACCGCCGTTGGATCACCTCGGAGGCCGCCCGAGCCGATGCCATGAAGCTTCGGGCCCGCTGCGACGCGATCCTCGTCGGGGCCGAAACGGTTCGAGTGGATGATCCTCATCTGACACTTCGTGGTGTTCCGAAGGCCCGCCAGCCCTGGCGCGTGGTGTGGTCTCGCTCGGGGGAAATTCCGCCCGACTCGAAAATTCTCACCGATGAATTCCGGGAACGAACCCTGGTTTTTCAAGGCAAGTCCCTTCGAGCCGTCCTGCGTGATCTCGGAAAGCGCGGCGTCCAGCATGTTCTAATCGAGGGCGGGGGGCGCACCCATGGCGAGGCGTTCGACCGCGGGTTGGTCGATCGGGTGGTCTTCTATGTCGCTCCGGTTTTGCTCGGAGGAGCCACCTCTGCGGTCGGCGGTCGTGGAAAAAACGGCATCCAACTCGCCAATCCCGTTTACAAGCGGATCGGCGGCGATCTGCGAATCGAGGCCGGGGTTTCGCCTAAAGCCCGGTCGGGTGGTCGATGAATTGCCAGGGCAGGGCGAGCTTGCGGGCGAGGAGTTCGGCCGCCGCTTTCACTCCGAAGGTTTCGGTGGCGTAGTGGCCCGCGTAGAAAAGATTCACCTGCAGCTCCTCCGCGAGCGTGTAGGACCAATGCGGTCCCTCGCCGGTGATGAAAGTATCGATGCCCGCAGCAGCGGCTTTGGCGATTTCCCCGCCAGCTCCTCCGGTTATGATTCCTACCCGGCGGGCGAGAACGGGCCCGCCCGGGGCGAGATGCACATTTCCTCCAACGGCCCGCTCAAGGTGGTCGCGCAGAACCTCGCGGCTGATTTCGGCCTCGAAGCGCAGTCCGATTTTTTGGCCGAACGATTCGTGAAAGGGCTCGCCCCCCTCGAGTCCCAGCGCGGCGGCCAGCAGGGCGTTGTTGCCGATACCGGGATGCACATCGAGCGGCAGGTGCGCGCTGTAAACAGCCATGTCGGCCTCCATCAGAATCCTCGTCTTACGATAGTTCGCGCCGGTGACGCGTTGCGCGCCGTTCCAGAAGAGCCCGTGGTGGACGATCAGGAAGTCGATCTGCGCCTCGGCGGCCTCCTTGATCACGGCCTCCGTGGCGTCCACCGCCGCGCCGATGCGGGAGATGCCGCCGGAGTTTTCCACTTGGAGACCGTTCATGGCCTGGGGGTAGTCTCCGATTTCCTGAATGCGGAGAAGATCATCGAGATAGCGAGCGGCTTCGTTGAGGTGCATTGTCCAAATCTTACCGCCGAAGGCGCGCGCACGAAGAAGATTTTGCCCGTGTGACTGCCTGTTGCCGAAATGCGCGGGTTGTTGGTAGTTTCATCGGCGATATGCCGACCTACGATTACGAATGTGAAAAATGCGGTCAAACCTTCGAGGCCTTCCAGTCGATGAAGGACAAAGCCTTTGAAACCTGCCCCGAATCCGCTTGCCGTATGGAGACTTGGGGACATGGAAAAGTGAAGCGCCTGCTGGGCACCGGCGCGGGGTTGATCTTCAAAGGCTCCGGCTTCTACACCACCGACTACCGCAGTGAGGGCTACAAGCAGGCCGCAAAAAAAGAGGGTGGCGACTCTTCCACTACGGCCCCCAAAACCGAATCGAAACCAGCGGAAAGCAAACCCGCGCCGAAGGCTGAATCGAAGCCCGCTTCGACATGAAAATCTGCGGCGCTTGTCAAACGGAGAACGACGACACGCGGGTCTTCTGCCTGAACTGCGCCAAGCGCCTTCCCCCGCCCGTCCCGGGTTCCAAGCCCGGCCTGCCAGCGCAGGCGATGGAGAACGCCGGAGCCAGTGCTCCCCAGATTGTCAACCGACAGGCCCTGAAGGCCCCCGCCAAACTCCGTCAGGCGGGCACTCGTTTTTCCACGATTGTTTTTCGCTTTGTGATTCTTCTCGCGCTCGGGGCCGCGGGCTTCGCGGTTTACCTCATCCTGCAGCCTCCCGAGGAAATTCCACGGCCGGTTCCTCCAGCATCCGCCGGGGAGTCGGCGCAGCTCGCGAACTTCCTGCGCGTTGCCTCCGAGACCCCCGGTGGGGCGTGGCAGGCCGACGAGGTCGCGATCAATCGTTTCCTGGCGGCGAATGTCCGGTTGAGTCCGGTGGAAAATCCGCTCGGCCTGAAGGTGGGCTACGAGCGTTGTCATATCGCGCTGCGCGAGGGGCGGGTGGATTTCACACTGCAGGTCGCGGTTTACGACCGAAGTCTTTTCCTGCGAATCACCCTGGCCCCGGTCCAGGAGGGTTCGGGATTGGGGGTTCGCGTGGTGGATGCCGCGCTCGGGCGTTTGCCGGTTCCCGGGCCGCTGGCCCAACTCCTCCTTCCGCTCTGGAGCCCCTGCTTCGCCTCGCTTGAAAATGCCCTCGCGATCCTGCAAAAAGCCGATTCCGCCCAGGTTTCACCGAAGCGGATCGTTGTCCGATGGCCCGCCTCCTCCTCCCGCTGACGGTCGTTTTAGTCGCGCTCGCGGCTCCGTCCCTGCTTGCGCAATCGCCCCTTGGCAAGCCGCTGGAAACCGGCGGGTTTGTCATTTACTCGCCGAACCGGGAAACGCGAATGCGGTTGGCGCGACTGGCGGAGGATGCCGCCAAGGAGTGGGAAAAAACCACGGGCGTGAAACCCTCTTCGGCGGAACCGGTGATCATTGTCGACAAAACCCGTGGCGCGAAGCCCCGTGGAGTCGGCGGCGCGCAGTGTAGTCTTTTCGAGGTGGAGGACGGGGGATTGAAGGTTCAGCTCGACCTGCATGAACCCTGGGCGATGCGCGCCGGGCAATTTGAGACGGAGGTTCTTCGAGCGCTCGCGCTGTGGACGATGCACCGCAAGAATCCCCCGAAACCGGGGAAAACCTATGCCCAACCGCCGGGTTGGCTGGTCGAGGGATTGGGCGAGGAACTCCGGCGCCGTGGGGGAACCGTGCCCGACGGGGTTCATGCCGCCTTGATTCGCAGTGACCGACCTCCGGCGCTGGGGGATTTTTTGAGGCAACGCCCGGAGCGTCTGGATGCGACCTCGCTTCTGCTCTACCGCGCCCAGGCGCTTGCCCTCGTAAAAGTGCTGGCAGGTTCGAAAACCTCTAAAAGGCGTTTTCTCGACTATCTGGAAAAATCGCAGTCGCTCGATCCCGTCGAGCTTTTGGCGGCGTTTCCCGATGCCTCCCCGGATTTGCGGGGCCTCACCAGAGTCTGGACGCTCGCCTTGGCGCGAAGCTCGATGCCCCCCCGGTTGGCCTCGCTCACGGTCGAAAAAACCAACGAGGAGCTCGCTTCGATTCTGAATCTCGAGATTCCCGCCGATCCCAAAAAGCCAAACTCCACCGGAGCCAGCGGCCCGGCGGCCCTTCCGCTCGCTGCCCGCGCCCAAGGAGGGGCTTTTCTCATGCGCCAGCGATCGGTCGATTTGATGAATCTCGAATTCCGCGCCCACCCGCTCCTCCGCCCGGTTGTTGAGGAATACCGGAACATCAGCATGCTTCTCGCGGCGAAACCAAAAGCCAAGTTGGAGCAACGGATCGAGGACATCGAAAAAATCCGTGTCCTTCTTGTCGAACGCCAAAAGGCGATCAGTGATTATTTGAATTGGTTCGAGGCCACGCAAATCGACGAGTCCGCCAACCCTCTGGTGGAGGAAACCCGCCCGGATCCCGTGCCGCCGCGCCGCGATCCGATCACTCTCCACATTGATGCCGTCGAGCGGCGCGGTTGGTAGTCCCGCCTCTCGGGCCTTGCGCGAGGCAAGGCGGTTCCCCCATGATCCCCGCCATGGATTATCTCGAGCGCGCCCGGCGCGTCTTTGAAACCGAAATCGCGGAAACCTCGGCTGTCGCCGCGCGGCTCGATGAGCGTTTCATCCAAGCCGTGGATCTCATCAAGGCGGCCGTCGAACGCCGTAACAAGGTCGTCGTCCTCGGTGTTGGAAAATCGGGTCACATCGGTGAAAAAATCGCGGCGACCCTCACCAGCACCGGCTCCACAGCGGTCGTCCTGAATTCCCTCAACGCCCTCCATGGCGACCTCGGAATCGTCGCGGAAGGGGATGTCGTTCTCGCCCTCAGCCATAGCGGAGAAACCCAGGAACTTCTTTCCATTTTACCCGCCATCGTCCGGTTCGGATTGCCCGTGATCGCCATGACGGGAAACACCGCTTCCACCCTCGCGAAATCGGCCGCGGTCGTGCTCGATGTCTCCGTCTCGCAGGAGGCCTGTCCGCTCAACCTCGCTCCGACCTCCAGCACCACGGCGATGCTGGTTCTTGGCGATGCGCTGGCGATGGTTCTGCTCGAGAGCCGTGGATTCCGGAAGGAGGACTTCGCGAAATTCCATCCCGGCGGAAGCCTTGGCCGGTCCCTTCTTCTCAAGGTGCGGCAAATCATGCGTCCCGTGGACGATCTCGCGATCATTTCGCCGTCAGCCACGGTGTTGGAGGCGATCCAGGCAATGACCTCCCATCGCGCCGGCGCCGCTGTGGTGGTCCATGGGGACGGTTCGCTCGCCGGCATCTTCACCCACGGCGACTTCGCGCGGCATTTTCCCGAGGATCCCCACATCGGAACGCGGCCCGTGGGGGATTTCATGACGCTCAAACCAATCACGATCCAAGGCGACAAGCTGGCGGCGGAGGTGCTCCAAATCCTCGAACGCCACCGCATCGACGATCTGGTCGTTCTCGATGAAAACAGCCACCCCATTGGTGTGGTCGATTCCCAGGATCTGACGCGCTTGAAGGTTCTTTGATCCTCGCCTTTCACAAACCCTACGGCGTCTTGTCGCAGTTCACGCCCGACGGCAGTCCCAACCGCCCACTCGCGGATTTTTCGTTCCCGAAAAACATCTACCCGATCGGTCGATTGGATGCCGACTCCGAGGGGCTGCTTCTTTTGTCCGACGAGCCCCAATGGAACAAACGCCTTCTCGATCCCGAGCACCATGTGACGAAAACCTATCTCGTCCTAGTCGAACGGTTGCCCGGCCAGGAAGCCCTGCGGCGTTTGTGTGAAGGCGTGATTCTCGACGGCCGCACCACCCTTCCTGCAGAGGCCATCCTTTTAGATCCGCAACCGTTCATTCCTCCCCGCGATCCCCCGGTTCGCGTCCGAAAAACCGTTGAGGACTTTTGGATCAAGCTCCGCCTCCGTGAGGGGAGAAACCGCCAAGTCCGCCGAATGACCGCCGCAGTCGGGCATCCCACGCTGAGATTGATTCGAACAGCGATCGGTTCTCTGGAGCTGGGCGATCTGCCTCCCGGCAAATGGCGCGAAATCGCATCCGACGAAAGAGGCCTTCTGTTGGACTCCCAGGTTTAGGGGAGTTTACGCCAGGCTTCGCCGCAGCTAACTTGGCGGCAGATGACCTTCGCCACACAACTCACGGTTTTCCGGATTCTGATGATTCCGGTGTTCGTGTTGTTTTGCATTTATTACGGCGAGAGCGTGGCGCGCGGCCAGCCACAGGAATGGCAGCGCCTCGCCGCGATCGCGGTTTTCATTCTGGCTGCCATCACGGATGGGTTGGACGGCTACATCGCCCGCCACTGGAACCAGCGAAGCCGCCTCGGAGCCATCCTCGACCCGATTGCCGACAAGGGGCTTCTCCTCACGGCCATCATCACGCTGAGCCTCAGCCAGTGGAACCACGCCTTTCCCCTCTGGTTTCCTGTCCTCGTAATCGCCCGCGACGCCGTGATCCTCGCGGGTTGCGGGGTTTTGTATCTGCTCGACCACCACTTGGAGGTGAAGCCGAGTTGGACCGGAAAAACCGCCACCGCTTTCCAAATGCTCGCCATCGCGTGGCTGATGCTCCAGATTCCACACCACCTCGTCACAGTTTATGTCGCGGGACTGTTCACGCTCGTTAGCGGCATCGACTACCTCATGCGCGGGCTTGGGCAGCTCCGCCACCACGCCAAACCAAGCTAAAAACCATGCGTCATGTCGCTATCATCGGCCGACCGAATGTCGGCAAATCGGCCCTTTTCAACCGCCTCGCCGGCCGCCGGATTTCCATTGTCCACGACCAGCCCGGCGTGACCCGCGACCGCATCGGCGCGATTTGCAAACTCGGTCTCGCGCCCTTCGAAATCACCGACACCGGAGGCATCGGCTCGGAGCCCGACCCCGATTTCGCCGAGAGCACGCGGGACGGGGCGTTCATCGCCATGGAAAGCTCGGACGCGATTTTGTTTGTTGTGGATTCCATCGATGGGTTGACGCCCCTCGATGGCGAGCTGGCCACCACCATTCGCGCCTCCGCCAAACCGGTGATCCTCGTAGTCAACAAGGTCGATACCGAGGGGCATGAATCGCGTTTCTACGATTTCGCCCGTCTGGGTTTCGAGCACAGTTGCTCCGTGAGCGCCGCGCATGGGCGCGGGATTGGCCAACTTGTCGATTTGATCGATTTTCTCGTGCCGCCGGATTCCGCAGATCCCGAGCCCGATGGTGAAATCATCCCGAAGCTCGCCCTGGTCGGCCGCCCGAATGTTGGGAAATCCTCGCTGGTGAATGCCATCGTGGAGGACAAGCGCAGCACGGTCAGCGAGATCGCCGGCACCACGCGCGACACGGTCGATGTCCTCGCCGAGCGCGAGGGTCAAAAATACATCCTGTGCGACACCGCAGGCATCCGGCACCGGTCGAGGCACAACACCTCGGTGGAGGTGTTCAGCGTGATGCGCTCGGAGCAGACGATCCGCCGGGCCGATATCAACATCCTCGTCATCGACGCCACCAGCGGCGTGACCTCCCAGGACAAGAAAATCGCGGGTCTGATCCAGGAGGCGAAAAAGCCCGCCATTATCGCGCTCAACAAGTGGGATCTCGTGGCCAAAGGCCGGGAGAAGGATCCCGGGCTTCTCCGCGAACACACCGAACACATCCGAGCGGAGTTGTTTTTTTTACACTACGCCCCGGTCGTGATCCTGTCGGCGTTGACCGGCGCGAATGTGCGCCGCCTTTTCACCATGGTGGAAAAAGTCCGCCAGCACTCCACGCGCCGAGCGGGAACCGGCGAACTCAACCGCGTGTTGAAAGCCGCCATGGAACGCCAGGCGCCGCCGACGCGGGGCAACCGGCGCTTTAAAATCCTCTACGCCGCCCAGGCCAAGGAAAGCTCCCGCTCGCCGATCCAGCCTCCGCTTTTTGTGCTCTTCGTGAACGATCCGAAACTCATTCCCGACAGCTATGTGAACTACCTTTGCGCACGCCTGCGGGATAAATGGGAGTTTCCCGGACTGCCGATCCTGATGCGCCTTCGCGGCCGTGAAGGGGCCCCGGCGGAGGTTGTCTAGAATCGGCGGCTACGGTTTCAGCGAGATTTCCGGGCAGTAGATCGCGGCAGGTTCGCGACTCCACCAGTTCCTATCGCCGGCGGAGGTGAAAGTGTAGTCGTCCAAAACCGCGCGGATGAATTTCGGCGGCTTTTCGGGGAAGGGGTTTTTTTCCAGAAGGGCCAAAACCTCGGGCGAGCCTTGGAGGAGGCGGATGGCGAAAGATTGAAACCAAGGTGTGGTTTCGAACCGCCCCAGCGCCGCGAACCACATTTGCCAGTCGAGGCGGGGTTGGTAGGGGGCGACGACCGGTGGCGGACGATCCACCGGGCCGGGTTTGTAGCGGAATTCGTAGGTCTGCCAGTCGTGGCCGTCGTCGCTGCCTTGGACGAGGATTTCGCGGCGTTGCGTGGTCATCACGGCAAACAAACCATAGCTGTTCACGCTCCGGAACGGGGCGATGCGGGAATAAACCTCCGCCAGTGGCGCCAGCGGGGCGGGGATTGTTCGAAATGCGGAGACGAGTGGAATCAGGGAGAGCAAAAGGATCGCGCCGAGAACCGGTCGTCGAATCGCAGCCGGGACAAACACGGCGGCGGCGGATTTTTTCAGAAGAAATTTCGGCCAGCACCGGTCATCGAGAAGGAGCAGACAGAGTGCCACGCAGAGGAGATTGAAGAACGCATAGTTTCCCGTGAGCGCGATTCCGGCTTGGAGAAGGATCATCGCCCAAGCTGCGAGAAGGCGCGGATTTCTCGGCAGGAAAAACGCGAAGGGGAGGGCGAGTTCGATGAAAAACATTCCCCCGCAAAGTATCGTGAGCACCTCGGGCGGGAGTTGCTGCGCGAACCAGGCGAGGGGATTCGGGAGGGGCTGTGTGAAAAAATGGAAATCCAGCGCGCGCAGATTGGCCCAATTCGGATCTCCGCTAGTGAGCTTCACAACGCCGGAGCAGAACATCAGCCGGAACAACAGAGCCACGGCTGCCAGACGGGCGAGGCGCGGTGGGTCCACGGCCTCCCAATTCGGCTTCAACCGCCACGGGGCTAGGAAAACGGCGAGGAAGCCGGTTTCGATCAGGAGCGAGTCCCACTGGAATCCATAAAAATCCTGCCCGGCCACGCAGAGGGAGAGCATCACCGCCCAGAGCGTGAAAAAGCAAAGTGGCTGGAGAATGCCCAACAGCGCGGCAAGCGAGGCGGCGAGGCCGATGTTCACCAGGATCTGCAGGGTGCCCAAGTCGGGGGAAAGCCACACCAGCGAGGGGAGGGCCCAAAACGCCCCGTCGCCGAGTTGGTTCGAGACGGCCTCAAAAAACGGCCCGACCGGAAGAATGCCGTTCGGGCCGTTGAGACCTGCGGCCTGGTGTCGATACGAGAGCAGCGCGATCAGAAAAATCAGGGCGAGGGCGCGCAGGAAAAGCGTGTTCGCAACGGCGAAGGCGGGGCGTTGGGCGGAAGCTCCCCAGAGAAGACGGGTCAGCTTTGAGAAGAATGTGCGGTGGTTCGCAACGGCGGCGTAGGATTTTTCAAACAACGCGGCCAGGAGGGAACTCCCGCGATAGGCGGCCAGGCCCGCTTTTGCGCTGAGACTGTGCGGGGCGGTGAGTTTCAGAACGGCTTCGGCTCCCGAGGTTCTGGAGCCGTCGGGCTGGATCAACTGCACCGCACGGTCGAATTCCTCCGGGGCGATGTCGGGATAATCCTTGGCTGCCTCGCTCGAGGGGCGGTAATCCACCGCGTTGCCGGTCAAATCGCGCCAGCGCTCGATCCATTGGCGGCAGAACCCGCAGGAGCCGTCGAAAACGACAACCGGGCGGGTCATTTTTTCAAAAGCCTCGCCAGCGCGGCGGCAGGATTTTCCACAGTCTCGCGCGTGATTTTGAGGGCACGGAGGCGCGTCGAGGGCAGGCGGAATTTCAGGTCGCGGAAGGTCCGTTCGAGAACTGTCATCAGGCCGCGCGCGCCGGTTTCCTCGTCGCGGGCCAGGGCGGCCAGTTTGCGGAGGGCGTCGGGTTCGAAGCAGAGCTTGATGCCGTAGGCCGAGAACGAGCGTTCGTATTGGTGGATGAGGCTGCTCTCGCTTTTCCCGAGGACTTGGAAAAGGTCGTCTTCGTCGAGCGCGTGGCAGGCGGCGCGGACCGGAAGACGCCCGATGAATTCGGGCTCGAGGCCAAAACGGATGAAGTCGGTGGTATTCGCCTGCCCGAGCGCCTTGGCGGTCGGCATCGTGGACTGGCCGAGGCGGGAGGTGACGATTCCGTCGAGCCCCACGAACGCCCCGCTGGCGATGAAAAGAATGTGTTTGGTCGAGAGGCTGTCGGGCATCCCGGGCGTGTTCCCGCGTGCGGCGGCCATGGCGGATTGGAGTTGGCCGGTGACATCGTTCGGCGAGAGCACAGGCACATCGCCGTCCTCCATGATTTTGAGAAGGTTGGTTTGGACACCGCGGCCCGAGACATCCCGCCCGCTCTCGGCGCGGCTGGCGAGTTTGTCGACCTCATCGAGATAGATGATGCCGTGCGAGGCGCGGTTCACATCGCCCCCGGCGCGACGAATCAGGTCGCGGACGAGGTCGTCGACATCGCCGCCGACATAACCGGTCTCGCTGAACTTTGTGGCGTCGGCTTTCACGAACGGCACGCCAATGAGGTCGGCCGCCGATCGGATGAGGTGGGTTTTGCCGACGCCGGTAGGCCCGAGCAGGAGGACATTCTGTTTTTGGTAGAACGGGGCTTCGTGTCCCTCCAGCGACAGCCGGACATGCTGGAAGTGGTCGCAGAGCGCGACGGAGAGGACTTTTTTCGCCTCTTTCTGGCCGATGACAAAGCGGTCGAGGTGTCGCGCGATGTCGGCGGGCTTGAGGGAAAAGGAAAACTCCAGCGAGGCTTTCGGCGGGCGGCGCACGGCGGCCTTGGAAACCGGGGCCGCGCGGTGTTTGCGGAGTTTTTTGGGAATGCCCGCAGTCACGGGTCCGAGGTCGTTGGGTTTCTTCATTGAATTGGATTGTTAATGGGGGCGCACCCACCGTTGTTCCGGAAAAAAAGGCTGGGAACCGGTGTGGAGTCGCAGGTGGCCGAGCGAGCCGACCGTCAACCGGTATTCACAGAAGTCCACCTTCGTCACCGTGGCGGTCCGGGTGTCGTAGTGTTTCCGCAAATCTTGCATCCGCCAGCAGGTGCCATCCGGTTGGATGTTTCGCCACTTCAAATCGCCTTCGATCCACCCCGCGCGGGACATCTTATCGGGTAGCGCGACGATTCGCCCGGCCAGTTCACTCCCGATTTTCTCAACGCGCAGCATGCATCCTGCGAAATGATCCCCGACCCGCGTCCAGATTCCCTCTGGTGACGAGTTCGAAGGGAAAAGGAAAAAGAGAAAATCCATGAGACTCAGCGGATGCGATAAGCCCCACCATAGGCGTCGCCACATACCCCGGCAAGAATGTCCGTTTTCGCAATGCGCCGCCCTTGACGCCGTTCGGCACGAAGCTCAAGATCGAGAACTCTTCTTTAACACCGACATGTCGCAAAAAATCAAAACCCTCGTGTGGGGGGAATTCCGTCACGAAAAAAAGAACCCAAAGGTGGCCGCGATCTACCCCGAGGGTATGCACGAAGCAATCGCGAAGCCTCTCCGCGCGGATATCGCTCTGGATGTCTCCACCGCCTGGTTGGATCAGCCCGGTCATGGTTTGTCCAAGGAGACCCTGGACGCCACGGATGTGCTGCTCTGGTGGGGTCACATGGCCCATGGAGAGGTTTCCGACGCCGTCGTTACGGAAGTGAAGCGCCGCGTGCTCGAAGGCATGGGGCTCATCGTCCTCCACTCCGGCCATTACGCGAAGATATTCAAAGCACTCATGGGAACGACCTGCTCTTTGAAATGGCGCGAGTCGACCGACAAGGAGCGCCTCTGGAACATCGCCCCGCACCACCCGATTACAGCAGGCATCGGCGATTTTTTTGAAATTCCCGCCGAGGAGATGTATGGAGAGCCCTTCGGCATTCCGACACCCGACGAGTTGATTTTTATTTCCTGGTTCACCGGCGGCGAGGTTTTCCGCAGCGGGGCCACCTGGCAGCGCGGCAACGGCAAGATTTTTTACTTCCGTCCCGGCCATGAAACTTATCCGACCTATCACCAAGCCGAGATCCAGAGAGTGATCCGCAATGCGGTTCACTGGGCCAGGCCGACCGTCTGCATTCCCGACAATTGCCCGAATTCCGCCCCGCTGGAACCACTCCCCAGCGACCCCGAAGCCGCTGAACGCCCAACTGAAGGCCATCGCTAATGAAAAAGAAATCACCAGCCCGCAAAAAAATCCGCATTGGCATTGTTGGAACCGGCGGCATGGCGAATGTCCATGCCACAGAGTTCCTGAAAATCCCCGGCGTCGAGCTTGCAGCCGTCTGCGATGTCGATGGCAAGCGGGCGGGAGAGTTTGCCGCCAAGCACGGCGGGTCGGCCGCGGTATTCACCGACTTCGAGAAACTCCTTTCCGAAGGTGGAGTGGATGCCGTCTCAAATGTGACTCCCGACAATCTGCACGCGCCGCTCTCGCTAAAAGCGATTGCCGCCGGCAAGCACATCCTCTGCGAGAAGCCGCTCGCCACGAACCACGCTGATGCGCTTCGCATGGCCCGTGCGGCCAAGAAAGCCGGCGTCATCAACATGGTGAACTTCAGTTACCGTAACTCCTCGGCGCTTCAAAAGGCGGCGCAGCTCGTGCGAGACGGGGAACTCGGCGAGATCATCCATGTTGAGGCCAGCTACCTGCAAAGTTGGCTCTCCAGTCAGATCTGGGGAGACTGGAAAACAATGCCAGCCTGGCTCTGGCGGCTTTCCAGCAAGCATGGCAGCAAAGGCGTGCTCGGTGATGTGGGAGTCCACATTCTGGATTTAGCATCACTCCCGGTCGGGCCGATCCGCAGCATTCAGGCCCGTCTGAAAACCTTCACCAAACTCAAAGGCAAACGCATGGGCGAATACCCGCTGGATGCGAACGACTCCGCCCTCATGCAGGTCGAGTATGCCAACGGCGCGCTCGGAGTTATCCACACAACCCGCTGGGCGACCGGCCATGCGAATTCCCTGTATCTCCGAGTCCACGGCACAAAAGGCGCCCTGCGGCTCGATTTGGACAAGTCCTACAACGAACTCGAAGTCTGCTTGGGTGAAGACATCCACAAAGCCAAATGGACAACGCTCAAAGCCCCGCAAACGCCGAGCATTTACGAGCGCTTCATCACCGCCATCCAGACCGGTAAACAAGGAGAACCCGACTTCGCCCGTGGTGCCGAGATTCAAAAAGCACTCGACGCCTGCTTCGAGTCCGACCGCCTAGGCAAGGCGGTTCGGGTGTGATCGCGGAAGAAGATTTTTTAGACGGAATTTACAGAATTCACGGAAGGAGTCGCCTCGTTTCCGGGACCTTGCGGAACGGACGGAATCCCTCCAAAAAGTCTCTGAAAATCCAGCCCCGTCTTTTTCTCAATTCCGAACCGATCCCCTTGCCTCGCGGAGGCGGCATTCATCTATGGCCAAGGCCAAAATTTTTGGCGTGGAAGAGCAGGGCCTCCTGGATGTGGGTGTCCCAGTAGCTCCAGTTGTGGCCACCGGGGTGCTCCACATAGGTGTGCGGAATTTTTTCGCGCTCCAAGGCCTTGGTGAAATTCCGGTTCTCCTCCAGAAGAAAATCCTCGGTGCCGCAATCGATCAGGATTTCGGGGAGGTTCTTCGAGGCTTTCTTCGCCAATTCGACAAGATTGTGCCGGGGGCCCGCCGGCTGGCTGCCAAAAATTCGTTGCATCTCGCCGGGCAGGTCCGGGGCATCGGGATCGTGCCCCTCCTTCCAGTTGCGCAAAAGGGTCGCTGCCCCATCCAGCGCTCCGGAATGGCTGTGGATCGAGCCATAGCGGTCCGGGCGGCCCAACCCCACGCGCAGCGCGCCGTAGCCGCCCATCGAGAGTCCGCCGATCGCCCTGCCGGCCCGATCGGTCCGCGCCTGAAAAGTGCGCTCGATGACGCCGGGAAGTTCCTCGCCAATGTGGCGCGCGTAGGCCGGGCCCTGTTCGTTGTCGGTGTAAAAGCCAAGGTAGCCGTCGGGCATCACCACGATCATCGGAAACGCCCCGGCGTGGCATTCGATCCGGCTGTTCCGGGACCACGAGGAGCTGTCGTCCGAGCGTCCATGCAGAAGATAAAGAACCGGAAACGGCGGAGTGCCCGAGTCGGGATAAATAACGCGAGCGGTGGTTTGTTTGCCGAGAATCCGGCTGGCCCAATGAACGAGGTGGAGCGACATGGAAGGTGCGGATAGCGGTTGGGGATTCCCTTCGCAAGCCAATCCCTTTTCGTTAGCGGGGGTGCTCAAAAGTTCGCTTGTTTTATCGTGGTTTTTCGAGAGTTCTAATGCCTCCTGTTTTTGACCCCTGCGTCAAAAATTAAAAAACCACCACCCGCCACCACTCCCGACATGCCAAGACCGCTTACCTTGTTCACCGGCCAATGGGCCGACCTTCCGCTGGCCGACCTCGCCCCGCTCGTCAAGAGCATGGGCTACGACGGCGTCGAACTCGCCTGCTGGGGCGATCACTTCGATGTCGATCAAGCCGCCGCCTCGAAGTCCTATGCCCGCGAACGCTGGGAACTTCTCGCCGACCACGGCCTCACTTGCTTCTCGATCTCGAACCACCTCGTCGGCCAGGCGGTGTGCGATCCGATTGACTCCCGCCACCGTTCCATCCTCCCCCCGGATGTCTGGGGCGATGGCGACCCCGAGGGGGTTCGCCGCCGCGCTGCAAAAAAAATGGCCCTCACCGCCAAGGCCGCCCGCACCTTTTTCAACGCCAAGCCGGGCTTTTCCAAAAACCCACACCGCGTGGCCGTCAACGGCTTCACCGGATCCTCGATCTGGCATTCGATCTATGCCTTCCCGCCGACCTCGCAGGAATATTGGGATGCCGGATTCGCCGACTTCGCCAGACGCTGGATTCCGATCCTCGACGCATTTCACAAGGCCGATGTCGATTTTGCCTTGGAGGTCCATCCGACAGAGATCGCGTTCGATATAGCCACCGCCGAGCGCGCCCTGGCCGCCGTGAAGCACCACCGCCGCTTCGGCTTCAACTACGACCCCTCGCACCTCGGCTATCAAGGGGTCGATTACATCGCCTTCATCCGGAAATTTGGTTCCCGCGTTTTCCACGCCCACATCAAGGACGCGTGGTGGGGTCATGGAGACGGCTCGGTGGGCGTCTTCGGTGGCCACACGACCTTCGGCGACGCGCGTCGCCAGTGGGATTTCCGCTCGCCGGGCCGTGGCGATATCCGCTTCGAAGATGTCATCGCCGCCCTCAATGATGTCGGCTACCAAGGGCCGCTTTCGGTGGAATGGGAGGACATCCGGATGGATCGCGTTCACGGGGCCACCGAGGCGGCCGCGTTCGTTCGTAAACTCGACTTCTCACCGAGCGCGGTCGCGTTCGATGCCGCATTCGACAAAAAGAAAGGAAAAACCAAATGAGCGCCACCAAGCGAAAAATCCGCATGGGCATGGTCGGCGGGGGCCGTGGAGCCTTTATCGGAGCCGTCCACCGTATCGCCGCCGCCATGGACGGCCGCATCGAACTCGTCTGCGGGGCCTTCAGCGGCGACCCGCAGCGCTCCCGCGATTCGGGTGCCGATTTTTTTCTCCCGCCGGATCGTTGCTATGGGACTTTCGACGAAATGATGAAAACCGAGGCGGCCCTGCCGCTTGGCGAGCGCATGGACTTCGTCTCGATTGTCACGCCGAACCATGTCCACTTTCCCGCCGCGAAGGCCGCTCTGGACCACGGCTTCGCGGTGCTCTCCGACAAGCCCGCCACGCTGAATCTCGCCGAGGCGATCGAGTTGCGCGGGATTGTGCGGCGCACCGGGCTGCTCTACGGCCTCACCCACAACTACACCGGCTACCCGCTCGTCAAGGAGGCGCGTGACATCGTTCGCTCCGGCCGGCTTGGAAAAATCCGAAAGGTCGTGGTGGAGTATCCGCAAGGCTGGCTGGCCACGCGGATCGAGGAATCCGGCCAAAAGCAAGCCGCCTGGCGCACCGACCCCGCCCGCTCGGGAGCCGCCGGCTGCCTCGGCGATATCGGCACCCATGCCGAAAACCTCGCCGAATACATCACGGGCTTGCGCATCCAGGAACTCGCCGCCGATCTCACCGCGTTTGTCGAGGGGCGCCGCCTGGACGACGACGCCAATATCCTCCTGCGCTTTGAAGGTGGCGCGAAAGGGGTGCTTCACGCCTCCCAGATTTCCGTGGGCGAGGAAAACAATCTCAATATCCGAGTCTACGGCGAAACCGGTGGAATGGAATGGCACCAGCGCGAACCCAACACGCTCTTGTTGAAATGGCCCGACCGTCCCATCGAGGTTCTTCGAACCGGCATGGGCTATCTCGGCCAATCCGCTGCGGCGGCGACTCGCACCCCGCCAGCCCACCCCGAGGGCTACCTCGAGGCGTTCGCCAACATCTACCGGAATTTCGCCAACCACCTTGCAGCCGTTTTGGACGGCAACAAACCCGATCCGCTCTGGCTCGACTACCCCAGCATCGACGACGGTGTGCGTGGAATGGCGTTCATCGAAGCGGCGGTCGCCAGCTCCAAGGCCAACGCCGCCTGGACACGGATTCACACCCAAGGGTGATGACCACCGGGACACTGGAATCCGCGAGAAGCAGCCACCCCTTGATCGGATGACATGTTTTGAAGGAAATCGTTAGATCCTGCCTCTGGAATTCGGGCTTGGATCCCCAGGGCTTTGAATGCGTGGGGAGATTCCGGTAGTTGATTTTCCGATGAATTCTTTATTGCGGCGCTTTCTCCCCCGGTCGGTGGCCGCTTGGTGCACGGTGGCCATCGGAGCGGGATTGTTGGCAGGATGGGGTTTCGGGCCCGCCTGCTCGGCGCTCGATCCGCTCGGGCAGTTGTTGATCCGCTCCTATTCGCTGGTGATTCTGCCCTATCTGATGCTTGAGGTGGTGGGCACGCTCGGAGGCATGGCGAGGGGGTCGTTGATCCTGTTGCTCAAGCGTGGAGGGTTGGCGCTTGCGGGGATGGTCGCCATCGCTGGCACTGCGGTGGTGTTGCTGCCGATGATCCTTCCGCCGCTGGTGTCCTCGCCGATCTTCGAGCCCGAGACGATTGCATTGCCTGTCCAAGAGAGCCTGCTGTCGACCTTTCTTCCCGCGAACATCTTCTCGGCGCTGGCATCGGGAAATGTCGCCGGGGTGCTTGTGGTCTCGATCGCGCTGGGGGTGCTCTTGCAAACATTGCCCGGCCGCGAGGCGGTGTTGGGTGTTGTGTTGCCGCTGCGGTCGCTGTTAACCGCGGCGCTTGGAGTTGTCGCCAAGCGGATCGCTCCCTTTGGTGTTTTCGCGATCACCGCGTCCTCCCTTGGAACGGCAAGCGGCGGGGAGTTGCAACGGTTGCTCGGGTATTTGGCGATGATGCTGG